>JBKJMH010000080.1:0-2765 GCA_046596625.1 Vicinamibacterales bacterium
CCCATGTCCGCCAGCATCATCGTGCAGTACGGACCGGAGAGCACGCGCGTCAGGTCGAGCACGGTAATCCCTTGCAGCGGTGTCATAGTCAGTCAGCTAGTATGACCGATGGCGCGAAGCGCTCGCGCTGGATGAGGAGAGTGACGATGCGGTTGCGTGCAGGACTCGTGCTGATGGCGGTGCTGACGTGCGTCCCGCACGCCGGTGCGCAGGAACCGGCGGCGCTCGTCGTCCAGGGGCCAGCGGTGGTGACCACGGGTGAAGCCACGGTGCGTCTCGCGCCCGATCAGGCCTTCGTGAGCCTCGCCGTCGAGACTCGCGACAAGAGCCCGCGCACGGCGCAGCGCCAGAATGCCGACGCGATGTCGTCGGTGCAGCAGCGGATTGCCAGGGCCGGGATCGCCCGCGACGCGGTGCGCACCACCGGCTATTCCATCCAGCAGGAGTTCGACTTCGCGAATGGCCGGCGCACGCCGCGTGGCTACGTCGCCCGCAACGGCGTCGAAGTGCGCGTCGACGCCGTGGAGCGGGTCGGTGAACTGCTCGATGTGATGGTCGATGCCGGCGCCACCACGGTGTCGGGCGTGCGCTTCGACCTGAAGGACCGCGCGTCGGCCGAGCGCGAGGCGCTGCGCCTGGCGGTGATCGATGCCCGGGCTCGCGCCGAGGCCATGGCGACCGGAGCGGGGCGCGCCCTCGACCGCATCCTGCGCATCACCGACAGCGCGCAGCCCCGGTTCAAACCCGCCCCGGCGGTGATGATGATGCAGCGCGCCGTCGGCGGTGCCGAGGAGACTCCGGTGGCGCCCGGCGAGATCGAGGTCACTGCGCAGGTCGAACTGACAGTGTCGATCAAGTAGCGCCGGCCAATCCAGGACCCCGACGATGCCGCCACAGTCATTGACGCCAGAGGACTACGCAAAGGCACGCCGCGTGCTGATGCGCCGCGATCCCGTGCTGGGCGCGGCCATCAAAGCCATCGGACCGTGCCTGATGGCCGACCGCCAGCGCCACGATCACCTCACGGCGCTCACCGGCTCGATCGTCAGCCAGCAGTTGTCCACCAAGGCAGCAGCCACGATCTTCGGGCGGTTTCAGGCGCTGTTGCCGCCCGGGCCGCTGCAGGCGCCGGCGATCCTCGCCCTCGACGACGCAGCGCTGCGCGGTGCCGGCTTCAGCGGCCAGAAGGTGCGCTACGTGCGCGACCTGTGCGAGCGCATCGTCGACGGCCGCCTCGTGCTCGACGAGATCGAGACGCTGGATGACGAAGCCGTGATCGAACGGTTGACCGCGGTGAAGGGGTTCGGCCGCTGGACCGCGGAGATGTTCCTCATGTTTCGTCTGCACCGCCCCGACGTGCTCCCGGTCGACGACCTCGGCATCGTCAACGCCGTGCAGCGGCTCTATAAACTGCGCACGCGCCCCGACGCGAAGAAGTTGAACAAGCTGGGCGAGGCGTGGCGTCCGTACCGCTCGGTGGCGAGCTGGTACCTGTGGCAGAGCCTGAAGTAGCCGCGCACCTTCAGGTGCGCCGCACCGAGCCGACCTGAAGGTCGGCAGCTACGTACTGCGCATGTCGTAGCCGCGCACCTTCAGGTGCGCCACACCCGGCCGGCGCTTACAGCAGTCGCGCCTTGAGCGCCAGCAGCAGGTAACCGGCCACGATGGCGATGAGCGTGCCGCGCTCGCTGTAGACCGTCTGTGTCCACGAGAACGCGGCGTCGTGCCCCGAGGTTGACCGGCCAGCGAGGTTCGGCAGCCAGCGCGGCACACGCGTGAGGTAGTGGCGGTAGCTGTCGCCCAGGCGCGATTCGAGCAGGCGTTCTTCCCAGCGCACGATCGCGTGGTACTCGATCATCAGCAGCACGAACACGATCGGCGCCAGCCAGAGCAGGCGGGCACTGAGTGAGAACCCGAGCCACAGCAGGATGTTGCCGATATAGAGCGGATTGCGGACCATGGCGAACGGCCCGTGGTCGATGAGGGGGCCGAGCCGCTCCGTGCGTGTACGCGACACCGACCCGATGTGATGGACGCCCCACATCCGGATCCACTCGCCCAGCAGGACCACCGGAACTCCGGCAAGCGGCAGCCAGTCGGCGTGTGCGCCGGCCGCGGTGGGCGGAATCAGCAGCAGTGCGGCAACGATCGGCAGCGGGATGGACGTGCGCTTGCGGAAGAGCCAGCCGCCGACGCGGGTGACCAAGTCTGGAAGCTGTCGAGCGGCCTGAGGTTCTGAGGTCGAAGAGGAGAGCACGGACTCGCCGAGTATAGCGCAGGGGGCAGTTTGTTATAATCTCGGACTTCAGCGGTCGCAGTTCACCATGTCCTCTATCCCGTCGCCTCCATCCGTGACCAATCGGGCTGTCTCGTCGGTTCTGGAACTCATCGGACACACGCCACTCATCCGCTTGCCCCAATTCGAGCATGAGTGTCCGGGCGTGGAGCTGTACGCCAAGGCCGAGTGGCACAACCCAGGCGGGTCGGTGAAGGACCGCGCCGCCGCCCGCATGATCCTCGAAGGCGAACGCTCGGGCCGGCTGCGTCCCGGACTGACGCTTACCGACGCCACCTCGGGCAATACCGGCATTGCCTACTCGATGATCGGCGCGGCGAAGGGCTACACGGTGAAGCTCTTCTTGCCCGAAAACGCCAGTCCGGAGCGAAAACTCATCCTTCGGGCGTTCGGCGCGGAACTCGTGCTGACCAGTCCGCTCGAGGGGACCGACGGCTCGATTCGGGCCGTGCGCGCGCTCGTGGCCGAA
>JBKJMH010000317.1:0-9536 GCA_046596625.1 Vicinamibacterales bacterium
CCCCCCGACAGGATGATGCCGGCCGGCTTGCGGTTTCGAATCGTCTCGACCGGGGTCGTGGGCGGCCAGATTTCCGAATAGACAGACAGCTCACGCAGGCGACGTGCGATGAGCTGCGTGTACTGCGATCCGAAGTCGAGAACGATGATGGTTTGGTGGATCACGAAGGCCTGCTGTGTTGGCGAAGTCGCGGACTGGCTCGAACCCGTCGGGATTCAGCAAAAGGAACAACGCTATTATAGGCGGTGCAACGTGCGCTGGGTCACACCATCTTGTAGTGCAATTGCCCTCTCGGGGCTCCTGACCGCCTCACTCCACGCACAATCCGCGAGGTCCGCCGAGCTGCGCCTCTTCCCCGTGGTGCCGGCCTGGACCAACCCCCTCGACGCGGTCATGCTGGCGCCGCCTGCCGCCTCTGGCAGCCGCGCGTTTGTCGCGGTCGACGGCGATCGCCTGATGGCGTTCGACCTTCTGTCAGGTCGGGCGGTCTGGACGGTTCCGGCCCACCCGCTATTCGTGCCAGCCACGGGCGACGGCCTCATATTCCTGGCCGAACCCGACGCCATCACCGCTCGCCAACAGGACACCGGCGCTGTCGCCTGGCGGGTGCCATTCGCCGCGGAATTGGCGGTGCCGCTCGTCTGGGACAACGGCTGGCTGATCGCGGCGGAAACGTCCGGGTCTGTGCTCGCGTTCCGCGCCGTCGACGGCGATCTGATCTGGCGGCAACAACTGGAACAGCGGGTGCACGCGGCCCCGGCCCTGGCGGCCGACCGGCTCTACGTCGCGCTCGAGGACGGTCTGGTGGTGGCGCTCGATGTTGCGAAGGGCACGCGCATCTGGTCGCGCCGGCTGGGAGGTCCACCCAATGAGATGCTGGCCACCGACGATCGCATCTACGTCGGGTCCGATGACAACTATCTCTACTGCCTTGCGGCGTCGACCGGCGAGGTGGCCTGGCGCTGGCGCACGGGCGCGGACGTCATCGGTGCGCCGGTGACCGACGGCGCACGTGTCTACTTCGTGTCGCGCGACAACGTGCTGCGTGCGCTGGACCGGAAGTCCGGTGCGCAGCGCTGGAAACGGGCGCTGCCGGGCCGGCCGACTCGGGGCGTGGTCCGTGCCGGCGAACTGCTGCTGGTGAGTGGTCTGGCCCCAAAGGTGTCGGCGTTCGCGATGAAGGACGGCGCCCCTGCCGGCGAGATCACGTCGCCCGGCGAACTGGCGGCATCGCCGTTCGTGATTCAGGTGCGCGGAGTTCCGCAGGTGGTGCTCGTCTCGCGTGACATCGCGAAGGGCACGCGCGTGCTGGCGGTGCGCCGGCTCATCGACCCGCCGATGAACAGCCAACTGCCGCCGCTGCCAGGCGCCGTCACGACCGCTCCCGCGCCGGGTGCGCCCACTCCCCCGGCGGGAGGCGCGCCTCCTCCCCCGCGCCCCACACCACCACCGGGTGTCACGGCGTTCCGCTGATTCGAATCGTCGCGAACGAGGGCGGCAGGCCGCCGCTCAATGCGCGGGGCGGAGCGAGGACGTCTCGATCGTGGCGCTCTGGGTGACCCGCTCGCCTTCAGCTTCGGCGTATCGACGGTAGAGCGACACGTAGGCGCCCATGGCCGTCAGGCCGATGTACTCGAAGACGAGCCCGCGTAGCAGCAGCGCGGCCAGTTGCAGCGGAAAGACCGCGAGACCGACGAGCGGCACGAACGCAATCAAGCCGACACCGGACCAGGCAAGGAACGAGGCCAGCCACGCCGCGAGCAGCATGGCGAACACGACGAAGAAGATGCCGCTCAGTTCCCGCAGTTCGGCGCGGACGAAGCGCGCCACCTCGCGACCCGCATCGCCGAGCGTCTGGTGCCCGGCGGCCACCGTAATCTGCAGCAACAGGTAGACCAGGTTGATGGCCGTAATCCACAGCGTCAGGCCGACGGTGGCGATCGCCGCGAGGAAGGTCCAGCCGATGAACAGCACGCCGTTTCCAGCCGCCCGGTAGCCATAGACGATGAACGCGAGATAGGTTCCCGCCGTGACGGCGTACGCCAGCATCAGGCCGATGCCCAGGCTGAGGTAGGGGCGGAAGAGGCGACCGCAACCCGAGATGTATCCTCGGATGGAGAACGCGGCGGCGTCCGAAACGTTGGTCAGCGTGATCGGACGCCGTTCGATGTCGCCCGTCCGGTCGTTCGCCTCGAGCATCACGGCAACCGTGCCGCCCTTCACGAGGAACATCAGCACCGACCCGCCCAGCAACGCGACGAAGAAGGCAGTGAGGAAGGCGCCGAGTGCGACGGGATGGGCCATCAGCGCCTCGGTGATCGTGGCGAAGATCTCGCGCATGCTCCCCTGCAGGAGGTTCGCGAGATCGCCGCCGAGGACGACGGCCACGAGGATGGCGGCACCGATGATCGGCACGGCCAGCAGTACCTGGAACGTCGTCTGTGCCGCGAACTGGATGACGACCACCGGCCAGTTGGCCGCAGCGAGCAATCCACCTCGTTTGAGCAGCGGTTTCAGGTCCAATTCGATGTCACTATAACACCCGTGTTCCCTCTGAGGTCCGTCGCACGCATCGTCATCGGCGGCCTGCTCGCGGCGCTGATCGTCGGCACGAGCGGATGGCTGGTCGAGCGGTCGCGCCTCGGAACGACGGATGAGGCCGCAGTCCGGCGCATTCAGCAGGAACTGGGCCGCCGCTTCGCCGACACGGCCGAAGTGCTCGCCGCGCGGGCCGCGCGTGTCCGCGCCAATCCGGCCGCCATCGCCGGCGCGTCACGCGACACCGCGGCCTCGCGCGCGCTCTTCCAGACCCTCGCCTCCGAGCTGACGCCGGACCTGGCCGGCAGCGCAGGGCTCACCGTGTTCGGCGCGCGCGGCGCTCCACTGGCATGGGCCGGGCGAGTCTCCGACGTGCCTCGCGACCGTATCGAAGGCCCTGGCAGCCTGTTCGTGTCGCTCGATCCGCTCGGGCCACGCCTGGTCCACGTGGAGCCTGTGCCCGACCCGGCACGGCCCGCCGGGCCACCGCTGGCCGTCATCGTGGCCGAACAACTGGTGGTCGAGCGCACCGACGTGGCGTCGCCGGCATCGGATACGTTCCGGTTGCCGACCTCGGTGGTTGACGTCGACCTGCGTGCGACGCCTGGGCTGGCGCCGCCCACTCCGCCCTACGCGTTTGCCATCACGTCGGCCAGCGGTGCGGTCCTCGCGGAAGCCGACGTCTCCCCCGCGGACCTCGCCGCCGTCCGCGCCCGGTGGCGTGCCGCGATCCGCGCCTCGGTGATCGGCGTGCTTGCGCTCACGCTGCTGTTCTGCGCGGCGCCCGTGCTCGAGTTGCGGCGATACACGGCCCGGCCCGGCGCCTTCGGCGCCGCCACGCTGGGATTGGTGGGCATCCTCATCGCCGGCCGTGCCCTGCTGCGCGTGGCGTTCGATCCGCTGGTGAGTGCCGTCCAGGCCGGGCCGGTGGAACTATTGCCCGACGCCTTGCTCCTGGCCGCCCTCGTCTGGACGGCGCTCGACACCATGGAGCAGCGTCGTGTCTCCCGGCCGCGTGTGCGGTTGCTGACCGACGAGCGTCTCGCCACGCTCGTGACGGTGTCGAGTTTCGCGGCCGCCGGGGCGGTCACGGCGGCGGTGCTCTGGCGCTACGAACGGGTACTGGCCGGCATGGCCTCGCAATCGTCGCAGGACCTGTTGCGTTTCTCGCTGCATCCGTTCGACCTCTCGCGCCTGGGCGGTGTCGGCGGACTCCTGCTGTTGCACGCTGCGGTGGTGTGGGGCGCGGCCGGCATTCTGCGGCTTCCAGCCATTCTCTGGCGCACGACGCGGCAGCCTCGCCGGCGTGCGCTGGTGATGGTGTCCGCCGCGTCGGGTGCGCTGGCAGTGCTGGCGGTGTTCAACGGCGCGGACACGGCGGCCATGCCGCTTCGCCCGCTGACCCTGGTCGTGGGTGCGGCCGGACTCGGTGCCGTGCTGCTCTCTCGTCCGAGGGGTGCCGCCCGCCGGGCCTCGCAGGCATCGCGCCTCGGCCTCTTCTTCCTCGGGCTGGTGTTGCCAGCCGTCGCGCTGTATCCGTCGCTCGATGCCTACTCGGTGGCATCGAAAGAACGAGTGGTGGCGTCGCAGTTCGCGCCGCTGGTCGCGAGCCAGCGCGAAGACCTGCAACTGCGCCGATTGCCGCAGGCACTCGAGGCCATCGACGCGATGACCGCCCTCGCTGAGTTCGTCACCAGTTCGTCCGAGGACGCGGCCCCGACGACCGATCGGGCCTTCATCGTCTGGTCGCAGACGGAACTGGCGCGCACCCGTACGACGTCGGCGGTGGAACTGTACGGTCCGAACGGGCGCCTCGTGAGTCGCTTCGCTCTCGACCTGCCCGAGTACGGCGCCGCCGAATATCGCGGCGGGTCGTGCGGCGATTGGGAACTCTTCGAGGAGGTGTCGCCCTTCGGCTCCACCCTGCGGAATGTCCTGCGCGCCAGCCGGGCGATCTGCGTCGATCGCCAGCGCGTCGGCGGCGTGGTGGTACGAGCGCGACTCGACTACCGCGCGCTGCCGTTCGCGTCGGCACCCAATCCGTACCTCGAGTCGTTGATGCCGCGCACGCCAGACGAGCCGGAGCCGTCGGTTGGCAGCGACGTGGAACTGGCGTTCTACGGCTGGAGCCGGGCGCCGCTCTACGCCTCGGGTGCGAAGGTGTGGCCGCTCGGCGACGAGGTCTTCCGGCAGATGACGGCGTCGCGCGAGGCGCTGTGGCAACGGGTCGATCGCGACGGCGAGGCGTTCCGCGTCTACTTCTTCAACGACCGCGGCGGCATCTACGCGCTCGGCTACCCGATCGTCACCTGGTTCGGCCACCTGATCAACCTCGCCGAACTCGTGTTCTTCTGCGGTGTGCTGTACGCGCTGCTGGTCGTGGGCGCCACCATCTTCAATACCCTCACCTCGCAGGTGCCGGCCAGTGGCCGCGCCCTGCTGCGCGAGATCCGCTCGAGCTTCTATCGCAAGCTGTTCATCGCGTTCGTCGCCGCAGCAGTGGCCCCGGTCGTCGTGCTGGCGCTAGCCATCAGCACCTACTTCGCGACGCAGTTCCGCGCGGGCGTGGAGGAGTCGGCGGTGAAGACCGCCACCGTGGCGCAGCGCCTCATCGAGGACTACGTCGCGCTGCAGCAGCGCGGCGCCGGCTCGCTCGATCGGATCGACGACGAGTTCATGCTGCTCGTCCGACGCGCGATCGACGAGGACGTCAATTTGTTCGATGGTCCGCGCCTGCGCGCCACGAGCGTGCGACCGCTGTTCGCGTCACGGCTCCTGCCTGGACGGACGCCAGCCGACGTCTATCGCGCGATTGTGCTCGACCGCCTCCCGACCACGGTCGTCGTGGAAGAACTCGGCGGCTCGTCGGGATATCTGGTCGCGGCGGCGCCGGTGCGCGCCGGTGCGCGGGAAGGGATTGTGACCGTGCCGCAGACGCTGCGGCAGCGAGAGATCGAACAGCAGATCGACGAGATCGATCGGCGCGTGCTGTCGGCGGCGGTACTGTTCGTGCTGCTCGGCTCCGCACTCGGCTACTGGATGGCCGAGCGGATCGCCGACCCGGTGAATCGTCTCACCCGTGCCACGAGGCGTATCGCGCGTGGCGACCTCGACGCGCGCGTCGCTGCGACCTCCTCGGATGAACTGCGCCGTCTGGTGGACGACTTCAACCGGATGGCCGACGATCTCAAGAAGCAGCGCGTCAACCTCGAGCGGACCCAGCGGCTCGAGGCGTGGGCTGAGATGGCGCGCCAGGTCGCGCACGACATCAAGAATCCGCTGACGCCAATCCAGTTGTCCGCCGAGCACGCCCAGCGCGTGAACATCGACCGTGGGCGGCCGCTCTCGCCGGCGCTCGATGAGTGCGTCGCCTCCATCCTGTCGCAGGTGAAGTTGCTGCGTCAGATCTCGAGTGAGTTCTCGAGCTTTGCCTCCTCGCCCACGGCCCGACCCGAGCCGACCGACCTCGCGGCCTTGCTCGAGGAGGTCGTCGAGCCCTACCGCACCGGCGCCCGCGTGGCGTTCCACGTCGAGGCTGTGCCGGGGCTGCCGCTCGCCTTCATCGACCGGACGCTCTTTGCCCGAGCGTTGACCAACATCATGGAGAACGCCCTCCATGCCATGCCCGGCGGTGGCTCGTTGACGTTGCGCGCCTTTGCCGACGAGGCCGCGGCGGCGGCGCAGCGCCTCACGGTGGCAGTGACCGACACCGGTATCGGCATGGATGCTGACGCACTGGCCCGCATCTTCGAGCCCTATTTCTCGACGAAGGCCACCGGCACGGGGCTCGGGCTGACCATCGCCCGGCGCAACGTCGAACTGCTTGGTGGCGCCATCGAGGTGCGAAGCCAGCGAGGCACGGGTACGACCGTGACGATGAGGCTGCCTGAAGTCGCCTGACGACGGGCGTGTGAACGCGCGGATTGCGCTGGTCGCTGGCGATCGGGCGCACAAACTGAGTGAGGGGGACCGATGAAGTACAGGCAGTTGGCGGATACCGGCGTCTTCGTGTCGGAGTTGTGTCTCGGGGCCATGACGTTCGGCGGCCGCGGCGGCATGTGGGAAGTGATCGCCGGCCTCGACCAGTCTGGCGTTGATGCGATCGTGCATCGGTCGCTCGATGCCGGTATCAACTTTATCGACACCGCGGACGTCTACTCGCTCGGCGAGTCGGAGACGCTGCTCGGCACGTCGCTCGCCGGCCGGCGGCAGCAGGTGGTGCTGGCCACCAAGGTGCGCGGCAGGATGGGCTCCGGCGCAAACGATGTAGGCCTGTCACGCCTGCACATCATGCAGGCGGTCGAAGCGAGCCTGCAGCGCCTCGGCACCGACTACATCGACCTCTACCAGGTGCATCGTTTCGATGCGCTCACCAATCTCGAGGACACGCTCCGTGCGCTGGACGATCTGGTGCGCGCCGGTAAAGTGCGCTACATCGGCTGCTCCAACTACGCCGCGTGGCAGATCATGAAGGCGCTCGCCATCTCGAAGGAGCAGCATCTCGCGCGCTTCCGCTGCACGCAGTCGTACTACTCGCTTGCCGGTCGCGACCTCGAGCGCGAGATCGTGCCGCTCAGCACCGACCAGAACCTCGGCCTGCTCGTCTGGAGTCCGCTCGCCGGCGGATTTCTCTCCGGGAAGTTCACCCGCACCAGCGGCGACGACGCGGCTCGCCGCGCCTCGTTCGACTTCCCACCGGTGAACAAGGAGAAGGCGTTCGACATCATCGATGCGCTGAAGGTGATCGCAGATGCGCGTGGCGCGAGCGTGGCGCAGGTGGCGCTTGCGTGGTTGCTGGCGCAACCCGTGACGACCAGCGTCATCATCGGCGCCCGCCGGCTGGAGCAGCTCGAGGACAACCTGAAGGCGGTCGACCTGACGCTCTCCGCCGACGAGTTGAAGGCGCTCGACGAGGTGAGCCGGTTGGCGCCGGAGTACCCGGCCTGGATGGGGTCTGCCGCGAGTGACGACCGCTTGCCTGGGCAGGAGCGCCGGTTCGCGACGACCAAACCGGCGCCGGGCAAGCCCTAGGCGAATCTGACGGCGTCGGCCCGGCCCTCAGGGGTGCGCCGCGTCCGCGCTCGCGGCGGGCGTGGGCGCTGGCGCCACGGCGAGCTGCGGCTGTCCGCGGTGGCGGAGACGCGCGAGTCCCATCCCGATGAAGGCCGACGCCAGGTAGGTGTAGGCCATGCCGACCAGCACGATGCGCGGATGCGTGGCGACGGCCATCAGGCCAGCGGCCACGAGGAACAGCACCGTGTAAGGGCGGCGCATCTGCAGGTCGAGCGTCTTGAAGCTGCGAAAGCGGATTGTGCTCACCATCAGCAGCGCCGGCACCAGCACCATCGCCAGGGCGCCGAGCGCGGCGCGATAGTCGGTCAGTCCCGCGGAGAACAGATAGACCGTCGCCGCCGGCACACCCGCGGCAGCCGGACTCGGCATCCCGACGAAGTAGCGCTTGTCGCCGCCGGCAGCACTCTGCACGTTGAAGCGCGCCAGGCGCAGCACGGCCCCGCTCACGAACAGAAAGCCGGAGAACATACCCAGCCGTCCAAGCGGCTCGAGTCCCCACGCGTAGGAGAGGATTGCCGGTGCGACGCCGAACGAGATCGCATCGGCGAGCGAGTCGAGTTGCACGCCGAACTCGCTCGAGGTGCCGGTGAGCCGCGCGATCCGTCCGTCGAGCATGTCGAGCACAATCGAGATGCCGATGTACGGCGCCGCGCTCTCGAAGTCGCCTTTCAGCGAATAGATGATGCACGAGTAGCCGCAGAACATGTTGCCCATGGTGAAGAGGCTGGGCAGCAGCGCCACGCCGCGTCGCAGGCGGGGGCGCTTGTCGTGCGCGCGGCGCAGAATGCGCGTGCCGGTCTCGGTCGGCGCAGGTTCCGGTGTGCTCATCGGGATTGAGGGCTCAGTGTAGCACCGCGATCACCGATTCCGCGGCGCGCACGACCGCCCCGACCTCGACCACGATCTCCGCCGTGGTTGGCAGGAAGATGTCCATGCGCGAGCCGAACTTCATCACGCCGTAGCGATCACCCGCCCGGACGGTGGCGCCCTCGGTGAGGCGGCACACGACGCGCCGCGCGAGCAGCCCGACGATCTGCCGCGCGACGATCGACTGGCCGTTGTGGTCGATCCAGATCTCGCTGCGTTCATTCGCCGTGGCCGCATCGTGCGCGTAGGCGGGCAAGTACTTGCCCGGTGTGTACGACACGCGAGTGACCCGTCCCGACACCGGTACGCGGTTCACGTGCACGTCCATAGGCGAGAGAAAGATACTGATCTGCTGCCACTCTCCTGCCGGAGCCGCACCGGGCACAGCCGGTCCGGCGACGAGCACGCGTCCGTCGGCTGGGGACAGCACGGCACTGGCATCGGTGGCGGCGGTGCGTTCAGGATCGCGGAAGAAGAACAGGAAGAACGCTGCAAGCGTGAGGAACGGGAGCGCCAGCCACGGCGTCACGGCGTAGCCGGCAACGAGAGCCAGGCCGACTGACACGCCGATGAAGGGATATCCTGCGGAATCGAATCGAAGCATTGCCCCCTAGTCTAAAGGACAAGGGAAAAAGGCAGAACTGATCGCCGTGTCGCGGCACTGACTGCCTGCTTCCCTTGCCCTTCAGGACAGACGGGGCGGCGGGCTGTCAGTGATGAGCCTGGTAGTCGCGCGCAATCGCCTCCATGCGGTCCTTCAGCACGAGCTTGCGTTTCTTGAGTTCGGCTTCTTCGAGCAGGTCGGGTTCGACGAGGTGGGATTTCGAGAGGAGCTGGTTCAGGCGATCCTCGAGTTCGTGATGCTGGTCGACGAGCTGATGAAACTCCTCGTTCGACTGCAGCAACAGTGCCTTGAGGTCCTGTGTCTGGACATTCATGGTCCGCCTCCTTGAAGGCAGGCCCGGTGCGACGGGCTGTTACCGGCAGCGCCACCCTACCGACCCTGTTGCGGCCGAACGTAGCACAGCCCGCGCAGCCGTTCAAGTTCAGCCCGGTGT
>JBKJMH010000344.1:0-10006 GCA_046596625.1 Vicinamibacterales bacterium
ATCTTCTGGGCTTCGACCTGGTCCTTCCAGAATTCTGGAGCCGAGGCCCTGGCTTCTATGCGGGAGAGTTCTTCGTCAGGTTTGGCAGCCTCAAAGATAGCTACGCAGATCGGCAGCACGGCGGCTGAGATCCTCGTAGCGTCTCCGGAGTTCGTCGGGGGTGGCCATCCGGCTATTCTACACGCCGCCGCCGGACGACCAGCAGCACGCCGAGCGTCAGCACGGTCGATGCGTAGGCGAAGGCGTCGCCGATGCGCGAGTAGATCGTGCGCACGCGGACAAAGCGTGCTTCGCCGACCACGATTGCGGGTTCGTAGAGGGCCGTGCGGGCACGCACGCGTCCGTACGGATCGACGATGCCGCTAATGCCGGTATTGGCAGCGCGCACCAGGTAGCGTCCGTTCTCGATGGCGCGCATCGACGCCTGCTCGAAGTGCTGGTAGGGCGCCGAGGTGCGCCCGAACCAGGCGTCGTTGGTGATGGTGGTGAGCAGGTCAGCGCCGCCGGCGGCCATCTGCCGCACCAGTCCCGGATAGACCACCTCGTAGCAGATCGACGTGCTGATGAAGTGTCCGCGCACCGGCAGCAGCACTGCCGCGTCGCCCGGCGAAAAGTCGGACACCGCCTCCACCAGCGGCCCGGCGAAGAACAGCAGCGACTTCAACGGCACGTACTCGCCGAACGGCACGAGATGCATCTTGCGGTAGATGGCACCGGTGACGCCGTCCGGGCGCACGAGGAATGCGGAGTTGTAGTACTTCGTCTGCGGCGTGGACCGATCGATCTGATCGCTGCCGACCAGGATCGGCGTCTTCGTTTCACGGGCGATGGCACGCACCTGTTCCGCACCGGGCCGATCCTCCTCGAAGTAGAACGGCGTCGACGACTCAGGCCAGAGCACCACCTGCGCGCCGTCTTTGATGGCGCGCCGCGTCATGTCGAGATACTCGCGGAAGATGCCGCCGGCCCGCCGCTCGTCCCACTTGTCCGCCTGGTCGACGTTGCCCTGAATCAGCCCGACGGTGATCGGCTCGCCCTCGCGCGTCAGCGCGTTGTCGCGCATGCGTGCCGACCCCCAGGCACCGATGGCGACGACGATGCCGATGGCGACCACGAGTGGACGGTAGGCGGCCATTCCGGCCGGCCGCAGCACGGTGCCCGAGCGCGGAGGCAGGTTGCGTGCACCCGCATACGCCAGCGCTGCGCTGACGCTGGCCACGAGCGCGGAGAGTCCGTACACGCCCAGCACCGACGCCAGCTGCGCCACCGGCAGCACCGTCGTCTGGCTGTACCCGAGCAGCACCCACGGGAAGCCGGTCATGATGTGCGTGCGCCCGAGTTCAGTGGCCACCCACGCGAACGGCGCCACCGCCAGGCTGCGCGGGCCGAGCGCCGTCGCACAGCGGCTCATCACCATGGCGAACACCGCCGGAAAGAGCGCGAGGTAGGCAATGAGCAGCGCGTTCACCAGACCGGCCACAACCGGCGCAAGGCCGCCGTAGACGGTCATGACGCGCGTGATCCAGTAGAGCGTGCCGGCAAAGTAGACGATGCCCGTGATGAGACCGAGCGTGAACGCCCGGCGCACGGAGCTGCGCTGCAGCGCGAGGAGCAGCGGTGCAAGCGCCGCCCACGCGAAGGCGGGGTGCCCGAAGCTGGGAAAGCTGAACGCGAGGAGGAGACCGGAGGCGGCAGCGAGCGCGAACGGCACGACGCGCTGTGAACTCAGCGAGTGACCCAGGGCTTCAGCTTCTCTTCCTTCTGCAGCCTGGTGGCGAGCACCTGCGCCTCGCGGCGCGTCTTGAAGGAACCGATGCGCACGCGGAACATCTTCTGGCTGCCCTTCGGCGCTTCGACGTAGACGTCGTAGCCTTTGCCGGAGAGGCGCTTCACGATCGGGTCGGCTTCGCGACGTTCCTTCACCGCCGCCACCTGCACCGCGAAGCCGTTGCGCACCGGAGCACTGGCGGCCGTGGTGGTCGTCGCAGCGACCGGCGCGGCGGCCGCAGGCGGCACGGCGGTCGGCGCAGCTTTGGCGGCCGGCGGCGCGACGGTCGGTGCGGGTTTCGCGGCCGGCGGCGCGGCAGTGGGGGCGGGCACCGCCTTCACCGGCTCCGGGAGTTTCGGTGCGGGTACCGGGTTGCGGTCGATCGCAACGGGCAGTTTGTCCGCCGGCGCCGTTTCGTCAGAGGCTTCGACTGGGGGTGCGGCCTTGGTTGGATCCTCGACCGGCGCCGTCACGGCCGCACGCGCCGGTTCTGCCGGCGACTCGGTGATGACATCGGCTTCGGCCTGCGCTGCACGCTCGGCGCGGACGCCGCGGCCCACGAGAACCCCGGTCAGGAACGTGACGACCAGGACCACCGTGACCGCCATGAACAGGAACACCAGCTGTTTGCCGCTCAGCTGGATTTCGCGAAAGCCGTCTTCGTGAGAAGTGGTAACTGCCAAAGCGCGTTGATGTTAGCACGCGCGTGCAGCGATCAGCGCGGTGGCAGGCGTGCAAGCAGGCGGGTGGCCGCCTCGTGCCCCGGACTCATCACCAGCGCGCGTTCGGCCTCGCGTCTGGCGCCTGCCGGGTCCTTCGTTTCGAGGTACACCTCGGCCAGCAGGGCGTGCGCGTCGGCCGAGTCCGCGCTCCAGATGGAGATGTTCAGCGCGTCGATCGCTTCGCGTCCGCGCCCGGCGCGAAGATGCACCCGGCCTAGCAACAGGTGCGCCTCGGCGTCGTACGGCGAGAGGAACAGCACGCGGTTCAGTTCCGCGGTGGCCTCGCGGTCGCTCTCCTGCGCCACGAGCCGGCGCGCACGTTCCAGGTAGAAGCTCGCCAACTCGCGCTGGTCGCTCTGCCCGCTGGCCAGCGTCTGCTCGATCTGCCGTGCATGCGGCAGCTCCACATCGCCCTTCACGCGCTCGAGTCCGCGCGGAATCGGGTCGGCCGCCGAGCGCTTGTCCCACTCGTCGTACGCCGACGACAGCCGCCTGGCCAGCTCCTTCTCGCGCGTCGCTTCGCTGGCGTTGCCGGCGGCAGCCAGCGCCGCACCGAGCACGTAGTGCGCATCGCCGTCCGCCGGGTCGCGACGCAGCGCTTCGCGCAGCCAGTAGATAGCCGCCTGGGTGTCCTTGTCGAACCAGTAGGCGTAGCCCAGGTTGAAGAAGTAGTCGGGCTCGGTGGCGTCCGCGCCGGCCGCCTTGTCGAAGAAATAGGTGGCCACCCCCTGCGTCGGCGTCCCGCCACGGCGCAGTTGCACCACGCCGAGGTTGTTGAGGATGGCTGGTGTCGACCGCTGCTCGTTGAGCGCTTTGAAGAGGGTGAACGCGTCGTCGTAGTGCTTCAGGTTCATCTGCGACAGCGCCATGCGGAAGCGCGCGCGACGGTTCAGCGCCGACGTCGTCACGACGGCGTTGGCGGCGGCGAGCGCCTTCGCGTGCTCGCCCTGGTCGTCATACACCTCCCACAATGCGAGGCGCGCGCGGTCGAGCGTCGGATCGGCCTTGAGCGCGGTGTCCAGATAGCTGACGGCAGTGGCTGGCGTTTCGGCGAGCAGCCCCTTGATGTAGTTTTCGAAGGCGGCGACAGGTGGATGGACCCGCTCCACCTCCGCGGACGTCCGCGCCGATGCGGGTGCGATCCGCCGCGCAATCCGTTCGAAGATCGCGAACAGGTCCGTCAACGACCCGCGCTCGGTCACGTCCGCCTGCACGCGCGCGGTGTCAAGCACGATGGCGCGGGCGCGCACCACGATCTGCTCGCCTTCCATGCTGAGTGAGCCAAGCACCACCTGCGATGCCCGAACGAGCAGGCCGATGCGGATGACCGTCGCATCGGTGAGCGACGCAGCCGGCGGCACCTGCAGCCGGTCGAAAGCGATGCGGCGCTCGTCGCGCGTGATGGCCGGTACGGCGAGCGCGTTGAGGTCGTCGGCCAGCAGCACCGACGCCGCCTCGCCAAGCCACACGATCCGCCCTTCGCGCGTGGGGTTCTCGAACGGCATGACCAGGGTGCGGCCGGGTTCTGTGGTCTGCGCAGCGGCTGGTCCCGCCGACGCGACGAGTCCCGTGCACAGCATCACGACGATCGCGACAATCTGCTTCATGGCGCCTCCGCCGGGGCCGCGTCCACGACGCTGGTGAACGGTACGCGCAGCACGCAGGCATCGCCGCCTGTTCCCCGGCACGACTCCACGGTAACCGAGGTCTCGATATCGAACAATGCCAGCATGCGCTGGGAAGCCGATGCGTAGTAACCGCACAATGGATGCGCCACCGGTGCGCGCACCGAGCAGAACACCGACGCCGTCACGGTGACACGCGCCACGCCCTTCCGCGTCCGCGATGACGCACGGCTGCCCTCATAACTCATGTGCACCAGCGCCGCAGCGCGACCGAGGACGACGCGGCGACGGATGAAGCGCGGCAAGCCACCAATGCGCGAGCGGGTGAAGGCCGACATCGACGCCACGGTCCACTCGGCGGCATAGGCGCCTGCCGCCTGCGTGACCTCGGCGTAGATGGGCCCTTCCTGACGCAGAAAACTCAGCACCGCGTAGAGCGGCGGGAGCCCGATGGTGCCGTCACGCAGCCCCTCCGAGGTCAGCCAGTTCTCGTAGAAACCGAGTCTGGTCGGCAGGATGTCGCCAATTGCCTGATGCAGACTGGCGACCAGCACACGTCCGACGCCGCTCTCTCTCATCGTCAGGCCGCAAGTAAGATCGAGAGGAGATGACGAGCGCGGCAATACTGACCGGAGGACGGGCTCGTCGATTCGACGGGCGCGACAAGAGCCAGCTGCGCGTGGGGGGCCGCACCATTCTCGAGCGGCAGCTCGACGCCTTGCGCGGCATGGTGGATCACATCTGGCTGGCCGGCTATCACGGCGCCGAACCGCTCGTGCCCCCGCTCTTTGCCCTCTCCGACCGCATACCCGACTGCGGGCCGCTCGGCGGCCTGGACGCCGCGCTGGCGGCCACGCCTGTCGGCTCCGTCCTGCTGCTGGCCTGCGACATGCCGAACGTGACGGCGGCACTGCTCGCCCACCTGGTCTATCAGCTCGACGGCGTCGATGCTGTCGTGCCAAGGACGGAACGCGGCTATCATCCTTTGTGTGCGGTGTACGCGCAGTCCAGCAGGGTTGCCGTGCGGCGCCGTCTCGAACAGGGGCACCTGCGCATGCAGGATCTGCTCGCTGACCTGCGGATTCGAACCGTGGACGGTCCCGAACTGGCGTCGTTCGGAGAACCCGACTCCTTGCTCGCCAATGTGAACACACAGGCGACGCTCGATGCGCTCGAATCTCAGCAGAACCACTAAACTGTAATCTATCACGAGCTTACCGACTTCCCGGACCAGGCCGGGTCCGGTCGCTCGTCCGCCGCCGACCCATGATTCTTCCGATTCAGCGACAGGTGCACGCCGCCATCACCGACGCGATTCATCACGCGTTCGGCCTTACCGAGATCCCGCCGTTCACGGTCGAGACGCCGCCGAACCGTGCCCTCGGCGATCTGGCCGTGACCGTTGCCTTTCAGCTGGCGCGTTCGCTGCGCAAGGCGCCGCGCGCCATCGCACAGGAGATTGCCGACGCCATTGCACCGGTTCCCGGTGTCGCGACGGTGACCGCAGCCCCGACGGGCTACCTGAACTTCTTCCTCGAGCGGAAACCGTTTGTCATCGATCGGGTCACGGGACGCGCCGTTGCCGCGCCGGTGGCCGAGGGGAAGGTCGTGGTCGAGCATACGGCCATCAACCCCAACAAGGCCGCCCACATCGGACACCTGCGGAACGCGACGCTCGGCGACACCCTGGTGCGGGTGCTGCGCTTCCGCGGCACGCCGGTCGAGACGCAGAACTACATCGACGACATGGGCGTCCAGGTGGCCGACGTCATCATCGGCTTCAAGGAGTTCGAGAAGAAGGGCGTGGCCGACGTCCAGCAGATCGCGGAGACGACGCGCTTCGATTACTACTGCTGGGATCTCTACGCGAAGGTCACGCACTGGTACGACGCGGACAAGAAGAACGCCGAGGTACGCGCGCAGGCGTTGCACGATCTCGAACACGGCGGCACCGACGTGGCCGAGATGGGCACGGTGATCGTCGATCACATCGTGCGGGCGCACCTGAAGACCATGGCGCGCCTGAACATCGGCTACGACCTCCTCACCTACGAGGGCGACATCATCCGCCTCCAGTTCTGGGCGCACTGCTTCGAGACGCTGAAGGCGCAGGGCGCCGTCTTCCTGCAGACCGAAGGGAAGCTTGCCGGGTGCTGGGTGATGCGCATCGACGAGGGGCGCGACGCCGAGCCGGCAGCCGAGGGCGAGGAGAAGGACGAGGAAGCGCGCGAGAAGGTCATCGTCCGCTCGAACGGCGTCGTCACCTACGTCGGCAAGGACATCGCGAACCAGTTCTGGAAGTTCGGCCTGCTTGGTCGCGACTTCAACTATCGCAAGTTCGCGCTGCAGCACGGCGATCGTCAGCTCTGGGCGACGACGACGGCCGACGGCGAACAGAGCGGCGTGCCGGCGTTTGGCGGCGCCACGCGCATCTACAACGTGATCGACTCGCGCCAGATGTACCTGCAGGCGCTGCTGGCGCAGGCCCTGCGCACGCTCGGCCACCAGGAACAGGCCGAGCACTCCATCCACTTCTCGTACGAGATGGTGGCGCTGTCGCACTCGACGGCGCAGAAGCTCGGGTACCCGGCCGAGGCCGAGGCAGACAAGAAGCCGTTCGTCGAGGTATCCGGGCGCAAGGGACTCGGCGTGAAGGTGGACGACCTGCTCGACGTGCTCGAGTCAACGGCGAAGGCCGAGGTCACGCGCCGCAACCCCGAGTTCACGCCCGACGAGTGCCAGCGTGTGTCGGAGCAGATTGCCGTCGGCGCGATCCGCTACTTCATGCTGAAGTTCTCGCGCGGCAAGCTGATTGTGTTCGACATGGACGAAGCGCTCAGCTTCGAGGGCGAGACCGGGCCGTACCTGCAGTACGCCGTCGTTCGCGCCAACAACATCTTCAACAAGCTGCAGCAGCGCGACGGCCTCAGCGAAGCCGACATGCTGGCCAGCCTCGACGCTGCGGCGCTGGACGAGCTCGCGCCGAGCGCCGACCCCGAGGCGCACGACCTGTGGGCACTGGTCTACGACGCGTCGCGGCTCGACGACATCGTCGAGCAAACCGTGCGGGCGCTCGAATTCTCCCTGCTGGCCAAGTACGCGTTCGGCCTGGCTCAGCTCTTCAACGCGTTCTATCACCGCTATCCGATTCTCAATGAAGAGAACGCGGACCGACGGCGGTGGCGGGCGGCGGGTGTCGCCTATTTCCGTGCGCAGCTTACGCGCGCACTCGACCTGATGGGCATTGACGTGCCAGGACGGATGTAAACCATGGCTGAGATCGCTGTCACCAACTGCGCCAAAATCGACGACTACAAACAGGCGGTCCTTCACGCCGGCGGTGAAGTGCGCATCGTCGAACACGGCACGCCAGTCGCGGCGGCGCTCGAAGGTGTCGGAGGCCTGCTGCTGACAGGGGGCGAGGACGTGGCTCCCGCCATCTACGGCGAAGAGAAGCACGCGGCCACCGTCGAGGTCGAGCCTGAGCGCGATGCGTTCGAGATTGCCCTGGTGAAGGAGGCGCGCCGCATCGGCCTGCCGATCTTCGCCATCTGCCGCGGCGTCCAGGTGCTGAACGTGGCGTGTGGCGGAACGCTGGTGCAGGACATTCCCACGCAGATGGAGAACGCCCTCCCCCACTCGTTCACCATCCCGCCGCACAAACCGTTCGACTACGCGCACGACGTGTGGGTGGACACCAACTCACTGCTCGCAAAGCTGATGGCGGAACGGCTGAACGGGTCGGACTCGTGCGCCGTGAACAGCCGCCATCATCAGGCGGTGAAGGACGTGGCGCCCGGCCTCAAGGTGGTGGCGACGGCGCCGGACGGCATCATCGAGGCGATCGAGGATCCGTCGGCACGCTTCTGTCTTGGCGTACAGTGGCACCCCGAGAATTTCTGGCGGACGGGCGAGTTCCGTCCGCTCTTCGAGGGCTTCCTCGAAGCTGCCGCCAAGCGCATGTCGTAGCCGCGCACCTTCAGGTGCGCAGGCCACAAGGCCGCCAACACGCAATGTTTCGGGGTCTTGCGGCGGACCTGAAGGTCCGCAGCTACGTACAGAAAGATGCCCGTAGCCGCGCACCTCCGCATCGCCCGTGCAGGAATGGACCACATGACCCGCCACCGACGTCTGGCGCTCGCGCGCATCGGCGCATGGCTCATGCTGTGCCTGGTCGTGGTGTCCGGAGTCGCGGTTCGCGCCGCCGACCCGCTGCGCGTGGTCGTCATCATCGACTCGAGCTCGAGCATGGCGACCATGCTCACTGAATTCCGGGCCGGCCTGCACGCCTTCGTCGATGCGATTCCCGACGACGTGGAAATGACCCTGCTCAGCACGGGCGGCCAGTTGCGGGTTCGACTGGCGCCGACGTTCGACAAGGCGCTGATGCACGCGGCGGCGTCCCGCTTCGCGCCGGACGGGGGCGCGAATGCCTTCCTCGACACCATGCTCGAAGCGGACCAGCGCTTCATCCGTCCCGCCAGTGACCGGCGTCCCATTGTCATCGCGCTCACCACCGATCAGCCGGCGCTGAGCGAGGCACGCATCGATGACTACAATACCTTCCTCGGCACGTTCCTGCAGCGCCGCGGACGCGCGCACGGCGTGGTCATTCACGGGGTGAATTCCGGTGTGGTGTCACGGGTGCTCGAGAACCTCACCCGGAACACGGACGGCGTGATGACCGTGATAGCGGTGCCGAACTCCCTGGCAACACGGATGCGGGAACTGGGCGAGCAGGTGGCCGCGCAGCAATAGCGCGGGCCGGGTTGTAGCCGCGCACCTTCCGCCTTCGCGATGCTTCGGCGGACCGCCGTAGCCTTGGCGGAGGCTGGTCAGGTGCGCCGACAAGGCCGACCTGAAGGTCGGCAGCTACGTACGGGTGCGAGTGTCGGCAGCTACGTACGCCTGAAGGTGACAACCGATTCGACGTGCGGGGTATTCGGGAAGAGGTCGAACCCGACCAGCCGTTCGAGCGTGTAGCCGGCATCTACGAACTTGCGCGCATCGCGCGCGAGCGTCGCGACGTCACACGACACGTAGACCACCACCGGCGCCTTCAGCCCGATGGCGCCATCGAGCGCCTCCTTCGACATGCCGGTACGGGGCGGATCGACGACGAGCACGTTCGGCGTGTTGTGCTGACGCGCCACGAACGCCTCCACCCCCTCGTGCACCGCCTTGACGGCGCCCGCAGTCCGTTCCGCGTTGACGATCAGGTCGGCGGCGCCGGTGCGATCGCCTTCCACTGCCAGCACCAGTGCGCCACGCGCCACGCCGGCGGCGACCGCGAACAGTCCGGTGCCGGCATAGAGGTCGATGACGCGGTCGCCCGGTGCGACGTGCGACACCACATGCGACACGAGCGACGGAAGCAGGAAGCGGTTGCCCTGGAAGAACGCGAGCACGTGCCGGCGCAGGCTGACCGCGTGGCCATCGACGTCGAGCACATCGATCACATGCGGGTCGCCCGACACGACAGCCGTGCGGGCCGCGCCGCGCGCCTCGGCCACGGACAACGTCAGTCCGGTCAGGCCGTCCGAGTGGCCCAGCGTGGACATGACCCGCGGGCTCACCGACGCCGACGTCTCGAGATGCACCACCCGCTGCGAGGCGTCCATGTTCTCCGACACCTCGAGTTCGCGCACGCCGGCCATGCCGAGTGAGCGCAGACCGGCTGCGAGGCGGTCCAGGGTGTCGCAGGTGTCGCCGCGCAGTTGCCGGGTCTCGCGCGCATCACACAGGTCGTGCGTGCCCTCGCGGAAGAATCCGACGCGGCCGTCGCGCACGTGCAGGCGCGCACGCATCCGGTAGCCGTCCTCGGGTGAACCCGATACGGCCACGGCACCGGGCAGCGCGAGCCGGCCGATGCGGCCGAGCGCGTCCTCGAT
>JBKJMH010000345.1:0-13896 GCA_046596625.1 Vicinamibacterales bacterium
TCGACCGAGCGCTGCAGCAGCTGGTTGTCGAGATCGGTCTGCACGTCGAGTCCGGCACTGAACAGGTAGCGGCGCACCCGCGAGCCGCTGCGTGGCCGTGGGCCGTACTCGACGCTCGGCTGGTAGCGGCGATAGCCGCGCCGCGTCACGAAGCCGATGGCCGGGTCGAAGGTGGCATCGACCTGCCGCGAGGCCATCTGGATGTTCCAGAGATCGTTGGGGAGCGCCGCGGTGAAGCCGAACGAATTGCCAGCCGAACCGCCAGTCGGGTTTGTCGAGCGCAGGAAGTAGCCCGTGCCTTCGAGGTTCTGCGAACCCATGAAGCGCGATGTGGCCAGGCGCACATCGACGCCAGCCGTCTGCCGCGTCGAGGTCTGGTCGCCGTGCGGGTCGCGCCGCGTGTAGATGCCGCCGAAGGACGACTGCGACAGGATGCGGCGCCGGACGCGGGCGACGGTGAACTCTTCGCCGACGTTGCCGTTGTCCTCGCCCGTGCGCACGTGGAGGAAGCCGACGTCCTGCCGCCCCATCTGACCGGTGAGCTTGCCGCCGTAGTTGATCGTCTGCGGCGTGCCGCTCGACGTCAGCCCGATGCGACGGCTGAAGAACGGGTTCACGATCAAGTCGCCGCTGACTGGGCTGCCGAAGGCGAAGAACGGGGCGCCGTCGAGGAAGAAATCGCGCTTCTCCGGGAAGAACAGCGAGAAGCGGGTGAGGTTCACCTGGCGCTGGTCGACCTCGGTCTGCGCGAAGTCGGTGTTGACCGTGAGGACGCTGCGCAGTCCTGGCGTCGGGCTGTAGAAGATGTCGACCCCGGCCTCGGCATCCTTCGCGAAGCCAGACGTTCCGCGACCGGGTGACGACTCGCCGATGGCGAGCGCGTAGGGTTTCACGTCGAGCCCGAGTCCCTGGGTCACGTCGCGAATGCCGGTGACGAGCCCCGCGTTCGTCATGCGCCGCAGCCCCTGGTTCCGCGCCCAACCCGTCCAGATGCTGTCTTCGTTCTTGCGACGGACGGTGCGCTGGAAGTTGATGCCCCACTCGTCGTTGTTCGGATCGAAGTTCAGTGAGCGGAACGGAATCTCGATCTCGATGGTCCAGCCGATATCGCTGCGGGTGACGCGCGCGTTCCAGATGCCGTCCCACTGACGGTTGTCGATGCCGCCGCCCATCAGCGAGTCGCCCATCATGCCCGACGGGTTCATCTCGAAGAAGTAGCCCGAACGTGCGTCCATGAACGTGTCGATGGTCCACATGAAGCGGTCGTCGGACGACAGGAACTCGTCGCGCCGCCGCTGGTAGCCGAGCCACTTGTCCGGCTCGGAGTCGAGGCAGGTGACGCCCATGAACAGCGCGCGGCTGTTGTAGGCGATGCGCACTTCGGTCTGTTCGGTGGCGGGCGTGCCGTTGGCCGGGTCGACCTGCACGAAGTCGGTGGCCGGGGCGGCGGTGCTCCAGAACGGCTCGTCGAGACGCCCATCGAGCGTCATCGTCTGCGCGTCGGTCAGCCGTATAGCGGCGACGCTGCGGCGCGCGGCCGGCGCAGTCTGCGCGTCGGCGCGTGACGGCAGGAGCAGCGAGCCGGCGCACGCCAGCAGGAAGAAGGAGGTTCGCAGATTCATCGTTGTGTGGCGTCCACGGGGAAACCGGCCTGTTCCCAGGCCGCGAGTCCACCGGCAAGCTCTCGTACGTCGTAGCCTCGCGCCTGCAGCAGGCTGGCCGCGACCGAGGAGCGGTAGCCGCCGGCACAGAACAGCAGGAGCGGGCGGCCGGTCGGCAGGTCGGTGGCCTGCGCTGCAAGCCGGCTGAGCGGCATGTGCAGGGTGCCGGGAATTCTCTTCACGTCGTGTTCGGTCGGCTGGCGCACATCGACCGGGGTCACGAGCCCCTGTACGATCGCGTCGTTCGCGACGGCCGGACTCAGGCGTGTGGTCGACGCCGTCAGGTCCGGACGATCCGCGAGCGACAGCAGGCCATCCTCGAGGTAGCCCGAGACGTTGTCGAAGCCGATGCGGCCGAGGCGCAGGCTCGATTCCCGCTCGGCGCCGAGCGCACAGACGATCACAATCGGCGTCGTGTGATCGAGGATGGTGCCGGACCAGGTCGCGTACTGTCCGCCCAGTCCGACGTTCAGGCTGCCGCGCAAATGCGCGGCCGCGAAGTCGGCGGCGTCCCTGGTATCGAGCACCTGCGCGCCCTCGTGCTGCAGTGCCAGCACCTCGTCGAGCGACAGTGGCTGCAGTTCGCGGGCGACCGTGGCGTCCAGTGTCGGCCGCTCCTTCGCATTCAGCACGGCGTCGTAGCCGAAATACTCGGGAGCGTCGGGCTGGTCGGCGGTCAGCACCGCGATGAAGGCCGCCTCGCTCATCGGCTGCAGTGCGTAGTTCATGCGGCGCTGTTCGCCGATGGTCGAGAACGTCTCGTTGCCGAGTGCCTTGCCGCAGAGCGAGCCGGCGCCGTGCGCGGGATATACCAGGCTACTGTCGGGCAAGGCCAGGAGCGTGTCGTGCAGCGTGTGGTACATGCGACGCGCGAGGTCCTCGGCGGTCCAGCCACGCAGGCCGTGCAGGTCGGGCCGGCCGACGTCGCCGACAAACAGGGTGTCGCCACTCAGCACCGCGTGCGGGACCGTGTCGCTCGCGTCGCGGTCGAACACGAGCAGGCAGATCGATTCCGGTGTATGGCCAGGCGTGGCCAGGGCCTGCAGGCGAACGCGGCCAAGGTCGATGACGTCGCGGTCGTGCAGTGCCGTGTGCGCGTACTCGACGGTGGCCGCCGCACCGATGTAGATGCGCGCGCCAACGGTGTCGCGCAACTCCATGTGGCCGGCGATGAAGTCGGCGTGCAGGTGGGTGAGGACGACGTGCTCGATGCGCAAGCCGTGCTCGCGCGCGAAGTCGAGATACTGCTGGACGTCGCGTTGCGGGTCCACCACGACCGCGACACCGGTCGTCTCATCCGCCACGATGTACGAGGCGTGCGCCAGGCACTTCAGGTAGAACTGTTGGAGAATCACGGGTGGCTCTCGGGAGCCATCTTAACGCAATCTTCACGCGCTCCTGAGCGCAGGTCCGACCACATCATGACCACCACGCTCGCTTCAGGCATCTCGTTCGCCGACCTCGACTTCCAGGGGCTCCCGCGCATCATCGCGACGGCCCTGTTACAGGGACCCGACGGCTTGACCCTTGTCGATCCCGGTCCCTCGAGCAGCCTGCCGGCACTCGAACGCCACCTGCGCGGACTGGGCGCCTCGCTGGCTGACGTCACCGCGTTGCTGGTAACGCACATTCACCTCGATCACTCCGGGGCCGCCGGCACGCTGCTGGTGCGCAATCCGCGCATGCGTGTGTTCGTGCATGAGAAGGGCGCGCCCCACCTGGTGGATCCGGCGAAACTCCTGTCGAGTGCCGGACGCCTCTACGGGGCGGAGATGGAACGACTGTGGGGCGAGGTGCTGCCCGTGCCTGCGTCTGCCATCGTGGCGCTTGCCGGGGGCGAACTGATAGCGGCCGGCGGACGCGCCTGGCGCGTGGCTCATACGCCCGGCCATGCCTCGCATCACGTGAGCTACTTTTCCGACGACGCCGGCATCGCGTTCGTGGGTGACACCGCAGGTGTGCAGGTGGTGCGGGGCGGATTCGTGTTGCCGCCGACGCCGCCGCCCGACATCGACGTGCCCGCGTGGATAGCCAGCCTCGACATCATCGAGGGCTGGCACCCGCAATCACTCTTCCTGACGCACTTCGGCCCGACCGACACGCCGCCCGCCCACCTGGCCGAATTGCGCGAGCACCTGCAGCTCTCCGAGCGTCTGGCGCGCGAAGCCTTTGCGCGGTTCGACGAAGAAGCAGCGCGCGAGGCGTGGTTCATGGACCAGGTGACGCACGCGGTGGCTCGCCGAACGAGCGACACCGACGTTCGTGCCTACCAGGTCGCCGGTCGCTTTGATCTGAATTGGCGTGGGATGGCGAGATACGTGGCGAAGAGCGGCCGGTGACTCGACGCGGTAGTTCCGGCGATGCGTCGTTCAGCGCGCGACCAGTGTCTCCTCCGCGACCGTTCCGGCGACGGCGGCAATGAGTTCGATCGGGGCGATCTCCGTGACCGTGTCGACCAGTTCCGGCTGCGGCCGGCGGCGCGGGTCGACCATCAGCCTCAGCGCCATCCCCTGGCGCCCGCCAGACCGCGTCGGCGCGAAAATGCGATACACGGCCGACAGCAGACGCCCCTGACGGAGCGAGTCGGGCAGACCGTCGATGTCGCGGACATCGCGTTCAAGCTGGAAGTGCACGAGCCGGAACTTGGTGATGGAGATCGGCGACTGACATTCGACGAAGACGCCGAGTTCGCTGACGTCGCGCGTGATCACGCTGGCGAACCGCGTGGCACCACGCTGATCCTTCCAGGTGAGGCGGGCCGGTAGCATGATGTTGGTGCGTTCGGCCGTGCGCGTGTTCGAGGTCGGGCGGGACAACGGGTCGGCCCAGGCTGCTTTCACGGTGACGTCTCCGGGGTAAGGGTTCAGCCAAACCACCTATCAAGTTCCGGACCTCTTCATCCGAAGGGATTTTGCGCCTCGATGTTCAGGGCCGTAATACGTGTGTTATCAAAGCCTTGCGGAGATATTCGTCCTTAGCGGCGGACATCGCCAAAGCGTGTATGGTGGATACACGGTATCCAGAGTAGCCTAAAAATGGATACTTTGTATCCGCAGTTTGGTGGGTTTCGAGTGCGCGTCCGCGCTCAGACGACGTCGATTTCGGGGGTTCTGGCGTCGAGTCCGAGTCGCCGCAGCTTCAGATAGAGCCCCCTGCGGGTGAGCCCCAGGGTGCGCGCGGCCTCCGAGATGTTGCCTGTGGCGGTCTCGAGTGCGTCCTGAATGAACTCGCGCTCGACCTGTTCGACCGCGCCCGCCAGGGTCTGGCCGGCGGGCCGTTGCCGCCTGGCGTGGCCAGGCGCCTGCATGGCTCCCGACGCGTCGGCGAGCCGGGTTGCCAGGATCTCCTGAGACAGATGACTCGTGTCGATGGCATGCCCGGGTGCGCTCATGGCCACGACGCGCTGAATCTCGTTCTTCAACTGGCGCACGTTGCCTGGCCACCAGTACTGGGCGAACACGTCGAGCACCTCGGAGCCGAGCGTCACGTCAGGCTTGCCAAGGCGCTCCGCGGCCTCGCGCAGGAAGAGCGTGGCGAGGTGCGGAATTTCCTCGCGCCGTTCGCGCAGCGGCGGCACATGGATGCGGATGACACTGAGGCGATAGTAGAGATCTTCGCGGAACCGCCCTTCGGCCACCCGCTGTTCGAGGTCGGCGTTCGTCGCGGCGATCACGCGGACATCGACCTTGAACGGACGCGCATCGCCGACCGGCATGATCTCCGACTGCTCGAGGAAACGGAGCAGCTTGGGCTGGACGTCGAGCGGCAGGTCGCCGATTTCGTCGAGGAACAGCGTGCCGGCGGCCGCCGACCGTACCAGCCCTGGCTGGTCGGACACCGCGCCCGTGAAAGCGCCGCGTCGATGCCCGAACAACTGGCTGTCGGCAAGGTCGCGGCCTGTCGTCGTGCAGTTGTAGGGCAGGAACAGTGCGCTGCTCCGGTGCGAGCCGACGTGGATGGCGCGTGCCACGAGTTCCTTGCCGGTGCCGCTCTCGCCCGTGATGAGCACCGTGAGGTCGTTCCCCTGCAGACGCTGAATCTGGTCGATCACGCGGTTCATCACCGCACTCGCCGAAAGGAAGCCGGGCAACAGCGGCTCGAGCGACCGGTCGATGGGGGGGCCGGCCGGGGCCGCCGAGCGGTCGCGGGCCGAGCACAGCGCGAAGCCCTGGCGCGCCACGGCCGTCAGCATGTGCAGGCGGCGCACGATGGGGTAGCCGAGCGCGTGCCTCGACACGACGACGACCGCGCGCGGTCCATCGGCGTGCCGGCCCAGTGCATCGACGCAGGCGGTCGCCTGGGTCGAGAGCGTGCCCTCGAGCGCCGCGCGGGCATGGGTGCGTGCCTCGGCCATGTCGCAGCCCAGCGCCGCGACGATGGTGAGGCCGCTTGCTGTGTTCACATAGAGCGCCACGGCGGCGCCGCCGCTGGCTTCGTGCAGCGTGGCCACCGTTTCGTGATCCAGGAGTTCGGGCAGCTCCGCTGCCTCCACCATCCGCCGCACCAGCGCATCGTCGGCATCGGGCTGGGCGATGACATCCTCGCCGGTCCCGACGTGCGTGAGCAGCCGGCGCGCGGCCTCGGCGTCGGCGATGTCGCGCGTGGCGCGGAGCCGCTGGAACACCGCGGTGGCGGCATCGAGATGCCGCTGCGCTACCGACCGGGCGCCGGTGCGGGCCACGAGGCGGCCGATCGCCAGGTGGCTCAGCGCCGCCAGGTAACGCTCGCCCAGCAGGTCGAGCAGCGTCCCGCTCTGGGCGTAATCGTGGTACGCCTCGGACGGCCGCCCTCGATGCTCGTGCAGCGTGCCGCGAAGACGCAGATACTCGGCCCAGGTTTCCGGTGCGCTGCGCGGGTCGAGCTGGTCGGCCGCGTGCTTGAGGCGCACCTCCGCTTCACTGAGCCGGCCGGCAGATGCCAGCGCCTCGCCCGCAATCAGCGTCGCCCGCAGCGCGTCGAACGTTGGCGCACCCGCAGCAATGGTGTCGTCCGCGAGCGTCACGGCTTCCGTGGTCGCGCCACGGCGCAGCGCGAGGCGAGCGAGCAGCACGCGGACGTTCCAGTCGTACCACTGGCTTGTCTGACGCCCATAGGAGCCGTAGGCGTCACGTGCGCGCTCGAGGCACTCACGCGAGGCGTCGTAGTTGCCCTGCACGAGGTGAATCTGCGCCAGCGTGTCGTGCACGGCGCCCGCGGTCTCGTGAAACTGGATCGGGCTGCGGACCTCGAGCGCGCGGTGCAGCGCGGCCTCGGCTCGCGCCAGGTCGCCCAGCCGCACCAGGATCTGCCCCATCGTGGCGAGCGACACCGCCAGGCCGTGGCCAGACCCATGGGCTTCGTGCAGCGCCACGCTGCGCTCGGCGAGTGTCAGCGCCTGGTCATAGCGGTGTTCGAAGGTGAGCACGTTGGCCTGGTTGCCCACGACCATCGCCACCACATCGTCGGCCTGGACTCCGGCCGCGAGTCGCTCGGCTTGGCGCAGGGCGGACATCGCCTCCGTGAATCGGCCCAGTTGTGCCAGGGAGATGCTCGAGAGCGAGTGGACAAGCGCCAGGTTGCGGCGGTCGCCGGCGGCGTGCAGCGCCGAGGACGACTTGGTGAGATGCTCGCGGACGATGGCGGTGTCGCCGACCTGTCGGTAGCACATCGCCAGTTCGTAATGTGCGAGTCCGATGGCCCGCGAGTCGTGCGCAGTCTCGGCGTGCTTCAGCGCGCGGCCCTGCAGGGCGATGGCGCGCGATTGGTCGCCGCGCACCGACGCCATGCAGCCGTGCAGGCGCCAGAGAGCGGAGAGCCGGGCGGCGGAGACCTCGTCGCGGAAGGTGTCGGGGGGGCGGCCCAGCACGGCTGCGGCCTGGTCGAGGTCGTCCTGCAGCAGCCAGGCCTCAGCCAGCGCGGAACGGACTGCCAGGTCGTCCTCGCGCCCGAGGATCGCTGACCGCAGGAGCGGCGAGAGGATCTGCACGGCCTCGGGTCCGCGGCCGCGTTCGACTGCATTGCCCGCACGCGTGAGCAACGCTTGCAGGGAGGGGGAAGGCACCGCAGGCAGTATACCTTCGGCGTCTGCCCGTCCCGCGCGGGGTTACAACGTGCGCCAGCGGCGTCCGGTGCGCTCGATGAGCGCCGACGCTTCGGCCGGTCCCCAGGCGCCTGGCTGGTAGGTCGGCAGCGGAGTGTCGGCCTGCTCCGCCCATCGTTCGAGGACCGGTGTCAGCCAGCGCCACGATGCCTCGACACTGTCGCGCCGCATGAAGAGAGTGGCATCACCGGCCATGACGTCGAGCAGGAGGCGCTCGTAGGCTTCGGGCGACGTCATCTTGAAGAAGTCGCAGTAGCTGAAGTCCATCGGCACCGGTTGCACCACGACGTGCGGCCCCGGCACCTTCGAGGAGATGCCGAGGGAGAACCCCTCGTCGGGCTGCAGGCGGATGGTGAGGACGTTCGGCTCGAGCGTCTTCTGGGTGTTGAACAGAATAGGTGGCACGTCCTTGAGCCGGATGGTGATCTCGCTGGAGCGCGCCGGCAGGCGCTTCCCCGTGCGGAGGAAGAACGGCACACCGGCCCAGCGCCAGTTATCGATGAACACCTGCAGCGCCACGAACGTTTCGGTGCGCGATCCGGCCGCCACGCCCTGTTCGTCAGGATAGGCCGCCAGCGCCTTGCCGTCGTGTTCACCCGCGCCATATTGCCCACGCACGACGCAGGTGTCGACTGAGGCGGCGGTCAGTGGGCGCAGCGACTGCAGCACCTCGAGCTTCTCGTCACGGATGACGTCGGCGTCGAGCGAGTGCGGCGGTTCCATGGCCACCAGCGTCAGCAACTGCAGCAGGTGGTTCTGGATCATGTCGCGCAGGGCACCGGACTGGTCGTAGTAGCCGGCGCGCGTGCCGACCCCTTCCTCTTCCGCCACCGTGATCTGCACGTGGTCGATGTAGCGATGGCTGAACATCGGCTCGAAGAAGCTGTTCGCGAAGCGGAGCACGAGGATGTTCTGGACGGTCTCCTTGCCAAGGTAGTGATCGATGCGGAAGATCTGCGACTCGTCGAACACCGCGGCAATCGCATCGTTGATCGCCATCGCACTCCCGAGGTCGCGGCCGATCGGTTTCTCGATGATGAGCCGCGAGAACGGCGGCCGGTCCGGAGGGCCGATGAACCGCGCGCGCGCCAGCTGCTGCACCGTCGGCACGAAGAGCGGCGGCGGCACGGCCAGGTAGTAGAGCCGATTCCCCTCCAGGCCGCGCTCGTGCTCGATGACGTCGAGGCGGGCACCCAGCGAGGCCAGCCCACCTTCCTGATCGATGTTGACGTTGCTGAAGAAGAGCGAGCCGGCAAAGCGGTCCCACACGCCCTGGTCCAGCGGACGCCGCGAGAACGCCTGGACGCCCGACTTCGCGAACTCGCGAAACTGGTCGTCGCTCAGTTCCTTGCGGCCGACGCCGACGACGGCCGTGCGCTCCGGCAGGGTGCCGTCGAGAAACAGGTTGTAGAGTGCGGGCAGCAACTTGCGGTGCGCCAGGTCGCCGGCGCCGCCGAAGATGACGATGGTGGCGGCCTTCGGACCGCCGTTGCGGACGCTGTCGACGCTCATGCGCGGCTCCCCGATTCCGGAGCGGCCTTCTTCACCGCGTGCCCGCCGAACTGCTGCCGCAGGGCCGCGAGCAGGCGTTCGGCGAACGGATTGTTCTCGCGCGACCGGAAACGGGTGAACAACGACGCGGTGAGTGCCGGCATCGGCACCGAACGCTCGATCGCCTCCTGCAGCGTCCAGCGCCCTTCTCCCGAGTCTTCGACGTAGCCGTCGAGCGACGCCAGCGACGGGTCGTCGGCCAGGGCGCGGGCTGTCAGCTCGAGCAGCCACGAGCGCACGACCGAGCCGCGCATCCAGAGCGCGGACAGCTTCGCAAGGTCGACGGCGTAGTCGCTCTGCTCGAGCAACTCGAACCCTTCGGCGTAGGCCTGCATCAGCCCGTATTCGATGCCGTTGTGCACCATCTTCACGTAGTGCCCGGCGCCGGGGCCGCCGACGCGCAGGTAGCCGTCTGGTGGTGCGAGCGTCAGGAAGACCGGTTCGAGCCTCGCGCATGCGGCTGCGTCGCCGCCGACCATAAGACAGTAGCCCTCTGTCAGCCCCCAGATGCCGCCGCTCGTGCCGGCATCGATGTAGGTGAGGCCTCGCTCAGCCAGCGTCGCCGCCCGTCGCACATCGTCGTGGAAGTTGGTGTTGCCACCATCGATGATGGTGTCGCCAGGCGACAGCAGGTCGGCAAGGGCTGCCACGGTCGACTCGGTCGGTGCGCCGGCTGGCACCATGACCCATACCGCCCGTGGCGCGCTCAGTTGAGTGACGAGCGCGGCCAGTGAGTCGACGCCCGTGGCGCCCGCCTCGCGCACCCGGTCAACGGCCTCGGAACTCCTGTCCCAGGCGACCACCGCATGGCCGCCGCGCGTCAGCCGCGTCACCATGTTCGAGCCCATCTTGCCGAGACCGACGAAGCCAAGTTGCATGTATCCCTCGTGAGCGAGTGTGTCGAAGTATCGGCGGCCGGACCGCGCCTACGGGCTAGCGAGCAGCGAGGTCAAAGCCTCGGCGAGGAGTGCCGGGTCTGGCGTCGGCAAATGGATGTGGACGGCGCGCCGCTCCGTCGCGTCGAGCGAGTTGAAGTCGCCGACGGCCTGGGCGAGTTCGAGCGTCCCGAAGGTGTACGGCTGACCAGGGATGTCGACGTCGGCAGCCGGCGTATCGCTGATCAGCACAAAGACGCCGTTGTTCGCGCCGCCCTTGTGCAGCTGGCCGGTGGAGTGGAGGTAGCGCGGGCCGTAGCCGAACATGGTGGCGGCTCCGGTCCGTTCGCGAACGCCGTGGCGAAACGCTGCCACCGCCTCGGCAAAGGCCGGATCCGGTCCGAGGTACGCGAGGATGCCGACGTAGTCGCCCGGCCCGACGAGCGAGAGCAGCGATTCGGGCGCCGGCGAGCCCAGTGCCGCGCGCGCCGCACTGCTCAGCGTGAGCGTCACGCCGCCGGAGGTGGTGCGATCGGCGGTGGGCAGCGAGATTGACCCGGTGTCGGCGTGTTGCTTCAGCAGCACGTTGGTGGCGTCCTTGGCCTGCTGGACGTTCGGTTCGTCGAACGGATTCACGCCGAGCAGCGCGCCGGCAATCGCCGTGGCCACTTCCCAGCGAACGAATTCGGCGCCGAGCGCCGCCGGCTCTTCGAAGTCGAGCGTCAGCACCGGCACGCCGGTGAACTGGTTCATCGCGGCGTCGCGCGCGGACTCGTCCGCCGCACTGGGGACGCGAAGCCGGACGAATACGCGGTCGGTGCCGTAGGTCGCCGCGGGCGCCAGCATTTCGCCGGCAATCGGCACGACGCCGACGCCCTGTTTGCCGGTGCTTTCAGCGACCAGTTGCTCCACCCACAGCCCGAAGGCCTCGAGCGCCGGCGGCAGGATGAGCGTCAGCTTGTCGCGCCCGGTCTTCGCGCCGGCGGCCATCAGCAGGCCCAGTCCGACGGCCGGGTTGGTGGTCGGATCGCTCGACGACATCTGCGCCTCGGTCAGCATGTCGAGGCCCCACTGCACGAGCGACTCGATGTCCTGGCCCATCAGCGCCGCGGGGACGATGCCGAAGAAGGAGAGGGCGGAGAAGCGGCCGCCGATGTCGGCCGGATTGATAAAGGTGTCGCGGAAGCGCTCCGCCTCGGCGCGGCGCGCGAGTTCAGTGCCGGGGTCGGTGATGGCGACGAAGTGGTCCGCCCATCGCTCGATGCCCGCGTCCTCGAGCACGCGACGGAAGTGCGCGGCGAGCGAGTTCGGCTCGATCGTCGTGCCCGACTTGCTGGCGAGCAGGAACAGCGTGGTGCGGGGAGGCGGGGCGACCGCGTGCACGGCAGCCGGATCGGTCGAGTCGAGCATGTGCAGCCGGGGCCAGCCGGGCGTGCCGCCGAGGACGGCACGCAGCACCTCTGGCGCCAGGCTCGAGCCGCCCATGCCGAGCAGCACCACGTCGGTGAAGCCGTCACGCCGCACACCCTCGGCGAATGCCTTCACGCGGCCGACCGATTCGGCCATGAGCGCTGGCGAACTCAGCCAGCCGAGACGGTTGGCAATCTTCTGCTGAACGGCTGGGTCGGTGCTCCAGGTGGCGGTGTCCTTCGCGAACAGGCCGCGACCGGCCTGGACGGCCGCATCGGACTGCCCGCCAAGCGTCTGGGCAAGAGGACCGGGAACGAGATGGAAACCGGCGCGGAAGGCGACATGAGGCATGACGGTAGAATACTGTATGGCCCGCGGGTTCGAGAGCAAGGACGTCGAGTTCCAGCAGGCCGAGCGCGAGCGCGGGCGCGAGATTCGTCCGGCGCTCACGCCCGGGCAGCGCGCCGCGGCCAGCCGGCGCGAGACGCTGCAACTGTCACTGGTTCGCCTGCGTGCCGACCTCGAGCAGGCGAGGCGTCCGGCGCACCGGTCCATGCTCGAACAGGCGATTGCAACGCTCGACGCCGAACTGGCGTCTCTCACATAACCGATGATGCAGGCTCGTTCCGTGTTCGCGGGTGCACTCGCGCTGTCGCTGCTGGCCGTGGTCGGCTGCGGTGGCTCGACGTCGACCACCCAGGCGGGCTCGTCCTCGGCGACGACACCGCCCGTCTCCGCCCCTGCCGCGGCGCCCGAGCCGACGGCCCGCGCCGACAACCGCCCGCGCGTCGTCTTTCTGGGCGACAGCATCACGGCCGGCCTCGGCCTGCCGCCAGAGCAGTCGTACCCGACGCTCATTCAACAGAAGGTGGATGCCGACTCGCTGGACTATCACGTCGTCAACGCCGGCGTGTCAGGGGATACGTCGGCTGGCGGCCTGAGCCGGCTCGATTGGGCCCTCGAGGGCGACGTGAAGGTGATGGTGGTCGCGCTCGGTGGGAACGACGGCCTGCGCGGGCTGCCGCCCGAGGAACTCCAGAAGAACCTGGCCACCATCATCGAGCGTGCACAGGCCAGGAAGATCGCCGTTGTCCTTGCCGGGATGGAGGCGCCGCCGAACTTCGGGCAGACGTACACCGTCTCGTTCAGGTGGGTGTATGCGGACCTGGCGAAGCAGTACGGCATCCCTCTCGTCCCGTTCCTGCTGCAGGGCGTGGCAGGGATCGAGGGACTCAACCAGCGCGACGGGATTCATCCCACGGCCGAAGGCGCGCGCGCGGTAGCCGACAACGTGTGGACGGTGCTGCGCCCGACGCTGAAGGGATCATGATCGAACTCCGCGACGTTTCGAAGACGGTTACGAGCGGCACCGAGCCGCTCACCATCCTCCACCCACTCTCCACGACGATTCCCCGCGGACAGTTCGTGGCCATCGTGGGTCCGTCCGGCAGCGGCAAGTCGACGCTGCTCGGCCTGCTGGCCGGCCTGGATGCGCCGACCTCCGGGTCGGTCCTCATCGACGGCGTCGACATCACGCGGCTCAGCGAGGACGACCTCGCGACGCTCCGCGGCGAGAAGATCGGCTTTGTCTTCCAGTTCTTCCACCTCATTCCGTCACTCACCGCACACGAAAACGTGGCCGTGCCGATGGAGATCAGGGGCACGCCGAATCCGGGCGCTCGCGCGCGGGCGCTGCTGGAGGAGGTGGGACTCACGGGACGTGCGCATCACTACCCGTCGCAGCTCTCCGGCGGCGAGCAGCAGCGTGTGGCGCTGGCCCGGGCGCTGGCCAACGATCCACCCATCCTGCTCGCTGACGAGCCAACCGGCAACCTCGACACGAAGAACGGCCAGCACATCATGGATCTGCTGCGGTCGATCCATCAGTCGCGGAACACGACCCTGATCCTCGTCACGCACGACCAGGAACTGGCGGCGATGGCGGATGTGCGCATCTCGCTGCGCGACGGCAGGGTGGTGTGAGCTTCGTCCTGCTGATGGCCGTGCGCGAGACGCGCGCGTCGTGGCGGCGGCTGCTGTTCTTCTTCATCTGTATCGCGGTCGGCGTGGCGGCGATCGTGGCGCTCCGCTCGGTCATCCAGAGCGTGCGTGCGGTGTTCGGCACCGAGGCCAAGTCGCTCATCGCTGCCGACGTCCTCATCTCGACCAATCGCGACTGGACCCCCGAGACGCGGGCCACCATCGACCGTCGCCTGTCCGAGTACGGCGCGACCGCGCAGACCGAGACGGTCGAGACACCGACGATGGTGCGGCCGGCCGACCTCGGCCAGAACGTGGCGCGCATGTCGGAACTGCGGGC
>JBKJMH010000427.1:0-5160 GCA_046596625.1 Vicinamibacterales bacterium
GACGGTGCAGTTCTTCGCTGAACTCGGCGTGCCGCTCCACGAAGAGCCGGGCGGCAAGCTCTTTCCCGACTCGAACCGATCGCGCGATGTGCTCGAGGCGCTGCTGGCTGAGTGCGCGCGGCTCGGCGTCGAGCGACTCGACAACTGCCGCGTGCGAGCGCTGACGCGCGAATCCGATCAGTTCGCACTGGACACCTCGCAGGGCCTCATCCATGCCAGCCAGGTGGTGCTGGCCGCCGGCGGGCAGTCGTTGCCCAAGAGTGGCAGCGACGGTACCGGCTACGCACTGGCCCGCGGGCTGGGGCATCGCGTCGTGCCGCCGGTGCCGGCGCTCGTGCCGTTGTTGCTGGACGCGAATGGACGCCTGCCTCATGCCGCCCTCTCGGGGGTGGCGCACGACGCCGAGATTGCGGTGTGGGTCGACGGCCGGGTCACGGCGCGCGTGCAGGGTGCCCTGCTCTGGACGCACTTCGGACTCAGCGGACCGGCAGCGCTCGACGTATCGCGTCACTGGACACGCGCCGTACAGGAAGGACGCACGGTGGCGCTGACCCTGAGTGTCTACCCCGGGCTGACCTTCGACACGGCCGACACCCATGTGGTGGCCCTCATCGCGGCGCGTCCCCGGGCGACGCTGCACACGGTGCTGTCACACGACCTGCCCGCGGCCCTCGTGACGGCGGTGCTGCAGGCACTGCAGCTCGACGTGGCCATGCCGGCCGGTGCCCTGACCCGCGACGGGCGGAAGCGGCTCGCGCATGCACTGGCCGAATGGACGCTGCCAGTCGTCGGCTCACGCGGGTATAACTACGCGGAGGTGACCGCCGGCGGCGTGGCGTTGCAGGAGGTGCATGCGAAAACGATGCAGTCGCGCGTGTGCCCGGGTCTGTTCCTGGTCGGCGAGGTGCTCGACGTGGACGGACGGCTGGGTGGCTTCAACTTCCAGTGGGCGTGGGCCAGTGCGGCGACGGCCGCACGCGGGCTGACAATGAAAGGCGAACGATGAGCAACGGTGAACAGGGCGGGATCGACCGGCGCGGATTCCTGACCGCCGGTCTTGGGGTGGCGGCAGCAGCGGGGCTTGGCGTCGGCGTGCAGGCGGCACCGACCGCAACCGAAACGGCGAACATCCAGGTGGTGAAAGACTTCTGCGCCGCGTGGCCAAGTCACGACCTCGACCGCATCCTGTCGTTCTTCGCGGACACCGGTTCCTACAGAATGACCGAGGCGATGGAGCCGACCAAAGGGCGCGACGCGCTGGTTGCCCGCATCAAGATGATCATCAACAACGTCACCGGGTTCGAGATACTCGATACCTGGGCGCGCGGCCCGATGGTCGTCAACGAACGGATCGATCGGTTCACCAGCTTCCAGCTGAAAAGCTGGCACGGTGTCGGCGTCTTCCTGATCAAGGACGGCAAGATCGTGGAGTGGTACGACTACACGATCGACTCCGAACGCGCCTGAGCCCACGGACGTAGCTGCCGACCTTCAGGTCGGCCCGATGTCTCACGCGTAATCAAGTCGCAAATTAGAGGGCGCGCGCACTCCGCGCTTACACTGTTCGCCATGTTCATGCGGGCGCTTGCCGCAGTGGTGTGTGTTGCGGTCGTCGCCTGGCCGTCGCGCAGCACCGCGCAGCCTGACCAGCCGGTACCCACGCCACTGAGCTTTGATGCCGCACGCGCCTTCGCCGACGCCTACAACCCCGGCGTCGATGCGGTCAGGCGGGGGCTCGCGATCCGCGCAGCGGGCATCCGCGCGGCCGGACAGCGACCCAACCCGGCTCTCGGCGCGGAGATCTCGCGCGACTCCCCGCATCAGACGCTGACGCTCGATGTGCCGATCGAGTTCGGCAACCAACGGCGGCGGCGCCTCGAGGTGGCACGGGGCGAACTCGCGCTGGTGGACCTCGAGGTGCAGGCGAGCCGACGGATGGTGCGACGCCGGGTACGCGAACAGTTCTTCGGGCTGCTGGCCGCCGACGAACAGGTGCGACTGGCCGAATCGATCCTGGCGATCGCGACGCGGGTCCGCGATGCGGCGCAGGGACGCTTCGAGGCCGGCGCCGTCCCCCGGCTCGAGGTGATGCAGGCCGATCTGGGTGTCGGCCGCGCCGAGTCCGATCTCGAGGCGGCGCGCAGTGCCAGAGCCGCGGCGCAGGCGTTGTTGGACGGCGTCCTCGGCCTCCCGCCGCGCCAGCCGCTGACGCTGCACGGCACGCTGCGCGACCACGCGACGGCACCCACATACGACGCCGCCCTTGCCAGCGCCTCGACCGCCAACACCGACCTGCTTGGCCTCGATCGCCAGATCGCGGTGGAGGCCAGCCGACTCGCGTTGCTGCGGTCCAGCCGAACGCCGGTGCCGGTCTTCTCCGTCTCCGGCCTGTTCAACTCACCTGGCGACTTCACTGCGGCGCCTGCCGCGTCGGTGAACGTCGGCCTTCCCCTCTTCAGCCGCAACCAGGGCGAGATTGCCGCGTCCATTGCGACAACCGCGCAGCTGCGTGCCCAGCGCGAGGCCGCCCGGCGCAGCGTGGAGACGGCGGTGTTCGCCGCGTCGACCCGCGTCGATGCGGCGCTCCGCACGGTGGACACCTTCACGCGACGCCTCCTGCCCGTCGCCACCGAACTCGAAACCTTGTCGGAGGACAGCTACCGGGCCGGGCGCACGTCGGTGCTCGGCCTGCTCGATTCGCAGCGTAGCCTGCGCGACCTGTCGCGCGACGCCGTGCAGGCCGGGCTCGACCTGCAACTGGCGCTCGCCGAACTGGAGGACCTGCTTGGAACGCCGCTGCCCTAGCCCGCTTCCCTGTCTTCCAGGGCGTAGCCGCGAACCTTCAGGTTCGCCGGGCCCGCGCCGACCTGAAGGTCGGCAGCTACGCACCGCTGGAGGGCGACCTGAAGGTCGGCAGCTACACATGGCCCTGTTCGTCGCGCTGGCGCTGGCCGCCAGCGTCGCGGCGTGCACCCCGGCGCCGGCCGGCGACACCGGGGAAACCGGGGACACGGCAGCGGTGACGCCGACGATCGCAGCCGACGTCGGCACGGTCGCGCGCGCGACGATCGGCGACGACCTGGTCATCCGCGGCACCATCACCGCCCGCCCGAACGACGACGTGCGGATCAGCGCGTTGATCGCCGGCCGTGTCGACGCGGTCACCGTGGCCGAAGGCGACAGCGTGCGGCAGGGACAGGTGGTGGCCCGCATCGACACCCGCGTCGTCCTCGATCAGCAGCGCCAGGCACAGGCTGCAAAAGATCAGGCCCTGTCACAGCTCGAGAACGCGCAGCTGAACAAGGCGCGTAACGAGCAACTGTTCGCCAGGGGCATTGCCGCCGGCAAGGAAGTCGAGGATGCGACGATGGCACTGGCGCTGGCGCACGCCGCCGTCGAACAGGCGGATGCCGCGCTGAACAGCGTCGGCCTGCAACTGGAGCGGGCGACGGTGCGGAGCCCGATCGCCGGACAGGTGGTGGCTCGCATGGTCAGCGTCGGCGAGCAGGTGGACGGCACGGCAGGACAGCCGATCGTCCAGGTGGCCAACCTGGACATCGTCGAGCTCGCCGCGGCGGTGCCGGCCGCGCAGTTGTCGCATGTGGCCGTCGACCAACCGGTGCGCGTCACGACCGAGGCCTACGCCGATCGCGCGATGACCGGACGCGTCGTGGCGATCGCCCCGGCGGTCGACCCCGCCACCAATAGCGCCCTCGTGCGCATCCGTCTCGAGAACCGCGATCACGCGTTGAAAGTCGGCATGTTCGCGGAGGCGCGCCTGCGCCTGGTCGAGCACACCGCGGCACTGGTGGTGCCGACGGCGGCCCTCGTGCGCGATGACGAAGGCGCCGCTGTCTACGTGGTGAACGGCACCACGGCGACGCGCACGACCGTCACGACAGGCCTCGAGCAGGATGGCCGAATCGAACTGCTGACCGGTGTCGCGGACGGACAGCGCGTCCTCGTCAGCGGCGTCCACGGGCTGGGACCGGCGGTCACCCTCGCGGCACCGCAATGAGGGTCGCTGCCTTCGCCGCCCACCACGCTCGCGTGATCCTGGTCGGCGTTCTGTTCGCGACGCTGGCCGGCATCTACGCCATCACGGTGCTGCCGAGCGGAATCTACCCCGAGGCGGAGTTCCCGCGCATAGCCGTGATCGCGCGTGCGGGCGACCTGTCGCCGCAGATGATGACGGTCAGCGTGACGCGCCCGCTGGAGGAAGCGGCGCGCGGCGTGCCCGGTACCAGGCGCGTCCGCTCGAAGACTATCCGCGGCGCCACCGAGATCTCGGTGCTCTTCGATGCCGATGCGGACATGCAGCAGGCATTGCCGTTGATGCAGGGCAAGGTGGATGAGGTCCGTCAGAACCTGCCGCCCGGCACGGACATCGTGATCGAGCGCATGACGCCGACGGTCTTCCCCATCCTCAGCTACAACCTCACGGGGCAGATGCCCGCTGTCGATCTGGCCGACATCGCACGCTTCGACCTTCGCCCGATGCTCTCGCGCATTCCTGGCGTCGGCCGGGTCGACGTTGCCGCGAGCGACGAGCGTGAGGTCTCGGTCATCGTCGATCCCGAACGGCTCAACGCGGCGCGCCTGACGCTGGGGCAGGTCAGCACGGCTCTGGGAGCCGGCAACCAGGTGGCGTCGGTCGGACGGCTGCCAACCGACCACCGTCAGTATCTGGTGCTCTCGCTCTCGGAACTCGCCACACCGGACGATGTGAAGAAGGTCGTGGTGGCCGTGCATGGGCACACCCCCATCTACGTCGGCGACGTCGCCGAGGTGCGCGAGGGCACACTCGACCGCACGACGCTGATCAGCGGAAGCGGACACCCGGCCGCGGTGGTGAACGTCTCGCGGCAGATCGGCGGCAACATCATCCAGATCGCCGACGACGTGGAGCGGACCCTGCGCGAGCAGGCGCGCGCGCTGCCGCCGGCGCTGCGGATCGAGCGGGTCTACGATCTGGCGACCTTCGTCCGCGAGTCGGTGCGCAGCGTTCGTGACGCCATCATCATCGGCAGCATCCTCGCGGTACTGGTGCTGCTGGTGTTCCTCCGCGACTGGCGGGCCACGGCCGTGGCGGCGCTGGCGCTGCCGCTGACCATCCTCGGCACCTTCGGCATCCTCGCCCTGACCGGCGGCACGATCAAC
>JBKJMH010000428.1:0-4188 GCA_046596625.1 Vicinamibacterales bacterium
ATGGCCGCCTCCGAGCCGCCGGCGATCATCGCGAGCGCGTCGCCGCGCCGGATGATCTCGTACGACTCGCCGACCGCGTGCGCGGACGCGGTGCAGGCGGTGCAGGTGGCCAGATTCGGGCCCTTGGCGCCGAACCGGATCGACACCTGGCCGGCCGCCAGGTTGATGATCGCGGACGGGATGAAGAAGGGCGAGATCTTGCGCGGTCCCCCTTCGAGCAGGGCAATGTGCTCCCGCTCAATCGTGCTGAAGCCGCCAATCCCCGAACCGATGAACGCCCCGACTTCCTCGGCGTTCTCGCTGGTGATCTGCAGCTTCGAATCGTCCATGGCGAACTGCGATGCCGCGATGGCGAACTGGATGAAGAGGTCCATCTTCTTGACCTCTTTTTTCTCGATCCAGTTGAGCGGGTCGAAGCCCTGGACCTCCGCGGCAATTTGCGCCGCGTAGCCCGTGACGTCGAACTTGGTAATTCGCGACACACCGGACTTGCCCGCCAGCAGGTTGTTCCAGTTGGCGTCGGTCCCGATGCCGAGCGACGACACCAGGCCAATGCCCGTGACCACGACTCGCCGATTACTCACGATTCTCCTATGAGCTGCAGTTGCCGCTGCCGCGCAGGCGCCTGGCCTGCGGCGACGACTACTTCTTCTTGCTGTGCGACTCGATGTACTCGACGGCTTCCTTCACGCGGGTAATCTTCTCCGCGTCTTCGTCGGGAATCTCGATACCGAACTCTTCTTCGAACGCCATCACCAGTTCGACCGTGTCGAGCGAGTCAGCGCCCAGATCGTCGACGAACGACGCATCCGGAGTCACTTCTTCCTCGTCCACACCCAACTGCTCAACGATGATGCTCTTGACCTTATCGGCGACCGCCATTCGATTCCTCCTGTCCAAACTACACGTCAAGCTGGCCATCCGGCCACCTTGTTCAGTTGCTGCTACATGTACATGCCGCCGTTGACGGCAAGAACCTGTCCTGTAATATACGCTGCCTCGTCCGCTGCAAGGAAGCAGGCGGCCGACGCGATGTCGTCCACGGTTCCGAGCCGGCCGAGTGGAATCTGGGTGCTCCAGTCGACTTGGGACTTGTCGCTGATCGCCCGCGTCATGTCCGTGTCGATCATGCCAGGCGCAATCACGTTGGCGGTGATCCCGCGCGACGCGACTTCCCGCGCCAGCGCTTTCACGAACCCGATCAGCCCGGCCTTCGACGCCGCGTAGTTCGTCTGCCCGGCGTTCCCCATCTGCCCCACCACCGAACTGACGGCAATGATGCGCCCGCCGCGCTGTTTCAGCATCGGCCGCATGGCGGCCTGCGTCAGCGTGAACGTCGCCGTGAGGTTCGTGGCAATGACGGCGTCCCAGTCCTCGCGCTTCATGCGCATGAGGAGCTGGTCGCGGGTGATGCCGGCGTTGCTGATCAGGATATCGAGACGTCCGTGCTTGGCCACGATCGCCGCCGGGAGCGCCGCAAGGGCGGCAGAGTCGGTCACGTCGACGGATACGGCCTCCGCGCGGCCGCCCGCCTCGATGATGGCGGCGACGGTATGGGCCGCATTGTCGCCGCGAGCCGCAGCAATGACCACGGCGCCCTGCTTCGCAAGGTTCAGGGCAATCGCGCGGCCGATGCCGCGGGATGCGCCGGTGACGAGGGCAACCTTACCGGTGAGTTCGAACATGTCAGGACCGCAGGGCTTCGAGTCCGGCCAGGTCGTCGGGCGTGCCGAAGCTCGCCACGATGGCCTCGCGATGAATCTTGCGCACGAGCCCGCTCAGCACCGTGCCAGGCCCAACTTCAACATACGTGGTGACGCCTTCCGACGCAAGGCGACGCACGACGTCTTCCCAGCGCACGGGCGAAGACACCTGCGCCACCAGCGCCTCGATGGCTTCGGCGGCGGTGCGCTTGGGCTGCGCGTCCAGATTGGCCACAATCGGCATCCGCGGGTCGGCCGTCTGCAGGGCCCGCAGTTCGGGGGCCAGGCGCTCTTCTGCCGGCTTCATGAGCGCGCAGTGGAAGGGGGCGCTCACGGACAAGGCAATGACCCGCTTCGCACCGAGTGCCTTCGCGCGCTCGCCTGCCCTGGCCACCGCGGCCGTCGAACCGGCAATCACCACCTGGCCGGCACCGTTCATGTTCGCCGGACTGACCACGTCGCCCTGCGCCGCCTCCGCACACGCTTGCGCGACGAGCGCGGCGTCGAGGCCGAGCACCGCCGCCATGGCGCCGGTGCCCACCGGCACGGCCTCCTGCATGTAGCGGCCGCGGCGGCGCACGGTGCGCAGCGCGTCGCCGAAGGCCATCGTGCCGGCAGCGACATTGGCGGAGTACTCGCCGAGGCTGTGACCGGCGACGAACGCGGGGTGAATGCCAAGGGAGGTCGCCAAACGCCAGGCTGCGACGCTGACGGCGAGGATGGCCGGCTGCGTGTTCTCGGTCAGCGTGAGCTGGTCTTCCGGACCCTCGAAGCAGAGGCGGCTGAGCGATTCCCCGAGGGCGGCGTCTGCCTCGTCGAACGTCTCACGGCAGATGGGATAGGCCTCGGCCAACGCCTTGCCCATGCCAACCTTCTGCGAACCCTGTCCGGGGAAGATGAATGCAATCACTGGTGAGGTACCGCGGCGACGGCGATCTCGCGCTCCACGCGCTGAATGAACTGTCCCGAGGCGAAACGGTATGCCATCGCGACTGCGTTGCGTACGGCCTTCGCGCTCGACCGGCCGTGTCCGACAATGGTGATGCCCGCCACCCCGAGCAGCGGCGCGCCCCCGTACTCAGAGTAGTCGACACGGCGCTTGAAGTGCCGCATCGCGCGTTGCGTGAGCAGCGACCCCACGCGCATCGTGATCGTGCTGGAGAGTTCCTCCCGCAGCAGGCTCTCGATGGTCTCCACCAGTCCCTCGCTGATCTTCAACGCGACGTTCCCGGTGAACCCGTCACAGACAATCACGTCGGCGTCGCCGCTGTAGACGTCGCGCGCCTCGATGTTGCCGATGAAGTTCACGGCACTGCCCTTCAGCAGGCGATGCGCCTCCCGCGTCAGGTCGTTGCCTTTGCTGGCTTCCTCGCCAGTGGACAACAGGCCCACCCGCGGCGCGTCCACCGCGAGCGCCACGCGCGCATAGACGCTGCCCATCACCGCGAACTGCAGCAGGTGCGCGGGCCGGCACTCCACGCTGGCGCCGACGTCGAGCAGGATCGCCGGGCGACCCCTGGTCGGGATGGTGGCGGCCAGCGCCGGACGATCCACGCCGGCGATCATGCCAAAGGCGCCGTGCGCGGCCATCACTGTGGCTCCGGTGTGCCCAGCGCTGAAGAGCGCGGCGGCTTCACCGCGCGCCACGAGTTCGGCTGCGACCTTGATGGAGGCGTTCGGCTTTCGTTTGAGGGCGGCGGATGGCGACTCGACCATGTCGATTACCGCTCCGGCTTCCACGAAGCGTACCTTCGACGCCTCGATCCCGATGGCGTGTCGCTCGACCTGGGCTTCGAGTCGCGAAACCGATCCGACGAGCACAACCCCGAGATCGAGGTGGCGAGCGGCCGCCAGGGCACCGTCGACGACGAGCCCCGGCGCCGTGTCGCCACCCATGGCGTCAACGGCGATCCAGATCATCGGGTCCGGAGTCTACTCCTCGGGAACGGCGCGCGCCTGACGGCCGCGGTAATACCCGCACTTCGCGCAGATGCGGTGCGGCGCCTTCGGCTCGTGGCACTGGGGGCATTCGCTGAGGCCAACAGGCGTGAGGGTGTCGTGCGTGCGGCGCTTGGCCGTGCGCGTCTTGGAGTGTCGTCGCTTTGGATTAGGCATCGTCTTAGGATTCTTTCTTCAGAGCCCGAAGCGCCGCGAGGCGCGGGTCTTCCCACGTGGTATTGCAGTCGCAGGTCGCCTTGTTCAGGTTCGTCCCGCAGTTGGAGCAAAGCCCCTTGCAGTCGTCCGTGCAGAGCGGCTTCATCGGCAGCGACAGGTAGAACTGCTCACCCATCAACTGCCCGAGGTCGATCTCGTCGTTCTCGTAGAACGCCGTGTCCATGTCGCCGGCCCCCACCTCCCGCTCGCTCGGCCCGTGGTGCTCGGTGAGCGGCTGGTAGCGAAGGTCGAACGGCGCGTCCACGTCGATCGTGAAGGGCTCGAGGCACCGACTGCACGGCAACCCGAGCGTAGTCTTCACGCGTCCGAC
>JBKJMH010000140.1:0-5818 GCA_046596625.1 Vicinamibacterales bacterium
CTTCGTCGTCGCCGACGCCCGTGCGCGACCTTGCGCCCGTGTCTCCCGAGTCGGTCGGGTTTTCTACGGAGCGGTTGCGCCGGATCGACCAGAACATGAAGCGGCTCGTGGACGAGAAGCAGGTCGCCGGCCTCGTCACGCTCCTCGCGCGACACGGCAAGGTGGCGCACCTCAACGCGGTCGGCAGTCTCGACGTCAGCACACCTGGACCGCTCCGCGCCGACTCGATCTTCCGCATCGCGTCGATGACCAAGCCGGTCATCGGCGTGGCCATGATGATGCTGCACGAAGAGGGAAAGTGGCGGCTGGAGGACCCGGTCTCGCGCTTCATCCCCGGCTTCCGCGATCTGAAGGTCTACGCCGGCAGCAACGCGGACGGCACGCCGAAGCTTGAGGACGCGCGCCGACCGATGACGATGCGTGAGTTGATGACCCACACGGGAGGGCTGGGGTACACGCTGAGCGACACGAATCCGGTCGACAAGATGTTGATCCAGGCCCGCGTGCTGAACCCGCGAGCCCCGCTGCAGTCGATGGTCGACGGCCTCGTGACACTCCCCCTCATGGCACAGCCCGGCACCCGCTGGTCCTACAGCATAGGCGTCGACGTGCAGGGCTACCTGATAGAGCAGATGTCGGGCATGCCGCTGGGCGACTTCCTGAAATCGCGTCTTTTCGATCCGCTGGGCATGAAGGACACCGGCTTCTACGTGCCTGCGGCGAAGGTCGCGCGCCTGGCGCAGGTGCACACCGGCCGCGGAGCGACGCTCGCGCCCGGTCCCACGCGATCGGATCCGAGCCTTGTTCCGCTCGGACCTTCAGGGGGAGGCGGCCTCTTCTCGACGGCGTTGGACTACGCCCGCTTCTGCGACATGCTGCTGCAGGGCGGACAGTTCGACGGAGTGCGGGTGCTGGCACCGCGTACCGTGGAGATGATGCGCACGAACCACGTGAACCAGGACGCGCTGAAGACGATGGGGCCTGGTCTGGGCTGGGGGATGGATTTTCAGGTGGTGATGGACGCAGCCGCCGCGGGGGATTCGGCGCCCAATGGCACGTTCAGCTGGTGGGGCATCCTGGGCACGTGGTTCTGGCTCGATCCGGTGAATGACCTTGCGTTCATCGGCATGGTGCAGCAACAGGACACGCGCGTGACGAGACCGATCCACGCGTTGTCCCGGAACCTCGTGTACGGAGCCCTCGTGGAATAGGGTCGTGTGCTGATGCGCGACGACGTCTACTTCTTCTTTGCCGCCGCCTCGGTCTCCAGCACCCGGGCGCCGCGCAGGATGTTGCCGAGTGAGTAGTTCGCCTCGTGGCAGGCGTATTCGAAGACCTGCTCGCCGGTCGCCGGCCATGGGAACTCGCCGGTCCACGGCTTCACCCACGTCTGCGGGTCCTCGACGGTAAAGCGATACATCAGAGCGCCGTCGTTGTCGCGCCAGAACCGCTCGACGACATGCAGGTGCTCCGTGGAGCCGCGGAACCGGGTCTTGCCGGTGAAGTTGGTGGTGTCTACGATCAGCGTGTCGCCTTCCCACCGGCCGACCGAATCGCCCATCCACCTGCGGATGTTGGCCGGGAGGTGCGGCTGGTTCATGCGGATGACGCGCACGTCGTGCACCATCTCGACGAGGATCATGATGGTTGTCGGCGTCTGCACGATCTGCTTCAGGTTGTTGTAGAAGTAATTCGGCATCGTCGGCGGGCCCGACGTCGAGCTGAAGCCGAGCAGGCACCGTTCGCCGAGTGGCCGCTGCTCCGGATTGTCGAAGGCGTTCGTGTCGGCGCCAGCCGCTTCGCTGTCCTCGGGATTGGGCGTGCTACGCGCCTGGTTGGCCGCCCGCTGTTTCGCTTCAGGCGTCAGTGCCGGAATCCTGCCGTCCGGCGGGTCGATGATCAGCGAACTGCGCGGGCTGCCGTCCACTCTGATGACGCGGTCACCGCGGTCGATCCAGAAGTTGTTGTAGCCGCCGACGTTTCCCCCGACTGGCGGAGCCGCGCGATCGGGTTCACTCGGCAGGGCGCGATCGAACACGCGGCTCTTCTCGGTGCCCTCGACCGCCGCCGCCTGCTGGTCGGTGATCGTCAGCCTGCCCCCGGCGGCTGCCGGCCGCTCGATCGGGGTCAGCGTGGCAATGTCGTACGTGCCTTGAAGGTCCGGATGACCGTCTGGTGTGCGGGGTAGCGCCCGTTGGCGCGTCTGGCCCGCTACCGTTGCAGACAGGGCCCCAGCGGCACAGGCCGCGAGCGCTACCGCGGCGACCATCGCTGTCGTTCGCTTCCGCATTTAAACCTCCGTGAAAACCGGGTTCTCCCGCGTGCACGCGCGACGCTGCGCCGCCAGCGCGTATAGTATGCCCGTCGATTTTTTCTCGGTACGAATTTCGGGAGGCAGCAATGAGAACCCTATGGCTGACGGCGATCGCGTTGGCAGCGCCAGCAATGGTCGCGGCACAGCAGGACCCGGTGGCGGGCAGTTGGCGCGGTTCGCTCAAGTCGAGCGCCGGGACGGAAAGCTCGATCGTGCTCACCATCGCGAAGAACGGCGACCGCTACGTCGGCTCGACCAGCGGCGTGTTGGAAGGCGCCGACGTGGCGCTGACGAAGGTCGAGGTGGCCGGCAGCAGCATCACGTTCGAGGCGACGTCGGAGTCGCGCCTCGGCGCTGTCCTGCTCACCGGCACGGTCCTCGCCGACGGTAACCGTATGACGGGCGAGGGCGTGCTTGGCCTCGGCACACAGAGGTTCCCGGTCACGCTCACGATGCAGCGTCGTCTTCGGTCCGATGTGGCGCAGAAGCAGGTTGAACAGACCCCTGCCTATTTCGTCGGACGCTGGAAGATGGACTACGTCGGAGGGGAGTTCCCACCGCTGAGCATCGGCAACCGGCAGGGGACACTCACGCTTGCGCGGGCCGGCGCCTCCAATTTCCTGCAGGGCACGCTCAAGGGCGAGTCGCTCGGCACGCCGTTCGAGGAACGGCTGACGCTCGGTGTCGATCCGGACGTGGACATGCTGGTGCTGTCAGAGAAGCGGGCGGACGGCACGGAGATGCTCAGCCTGGGGAACTGGCGCAGCCCACTCGCCGTGGTGTTCGTGACCTCACCCGTGACGAGTAACGGCCGCACCTACCAGATCAAGAGGGTCTTCTCCATCCTGTCCGACCGGTCGTTCGATGTGAGCGAGGAGTTCTCGGTTGACGGTGGCCCGTTCCGCCGGCTGGGAGCCGGGCATTACACCAAGCAGTAGACGCTCAGGGCAGCGCCGAGGTCAGTCCACGCCGAAGGCCAGCAGGACGTTGCCAGGGCGGCCGCCGAGCGAGCCGTAGCCCGACCCGACGAAGACCATCCCGCTGCCCACAACGGGTCCGGGACCGCTCATCGACGCACCGCGCGCGGCCACGCCATTCACGGTGGTGAACTCCCGATTCGTATCGAACTCCCACAGCAGCGTGCCATCGGTCGAGGCGTAGGCGCGCAGCCCGCCGTCCTGGGCCCCCGCGAACACCGCGCCTGGCATCGCGGTGATGGCAGCAAGAATCGCCGGCGTACAGCCGCGGCCCCTGGCACCGCACTTGACGGGTTGCTGGGGCGCGAACCACGCCCGCTCGCCGGACACCAGGTTCACGGCGTGCAGTTCACCCGCATGCGGCCCATTGCCGTCCGCCACCGGGAAGTAGGCCTTCTCGCGATCGGCGGCGGAGCCGAACTCCATCCCGCCGAGGGCGCTGCCGTCGCCCGCCCGGTACTGCCACAACACCGCGCCGCGCCTGTCTGGATCGAGCCCCCAGCCGACTCCCGACTTCTGGCCGATGACGATCGCATCCGTGCCGTCAGCGCGCGTCACCAGCATCGGTGCGTTCCCGAAGTCGAAGTCTGGACCGACATCGTCGCCGCAGTTGGCGGCGTTGGGCTGGTTGCAGCCGACGACGAACACGTCCTTCGGCGTCAACTGCGCGCTCCAGGCGATCTCGCCGGTGGCCAGCCGGAAGGCAATCACCGCGTCGGCGGTCCCCTGCTGAGGCTCCGTATACATGTTGCCGGTCGCTGCATAGAGCAGCCCGCGCTTCGTGTCGACGGTTGGCGACGCCCAGATGGCCGCTCCGGAAGGGCCCCATCGGGTCGTACCCGAGCGATTCTTCCCGAGCGGTCGTGGCTCGTTCGCGATGGTGTAGGTCTTCCACGCCAGCGCCCCGGTCACGGCATCCAGCGCAACGATGCTGCCGCGGAACGTGCAGCATTCGTACTTGGCGTTGTTGCCCTGTCCCTCTTCACCCGACGACACCGGCACGTACAACCGAGTCCCGTTCAGCGCCGGCGCACCGGTGACGTGAGAATTCGGATGATCCTCGACCGGGCGCGACCAGAGCTGTGCGCCGGTATCGGCGTTCAGCGCGTACACATTCGAGCGGCCATCACCGAAGTAGGCGACGGCCGGAATATTCGCGCGGCCCGGTCCAATGACGACGGGCGAGCGCACGCCGGCCTTGGCGTGAAAGGTCCACACAACGCAGCCGCTGTTCGCGTCGAGCGCGTAGACGGCGCCGGACTGGCTGCCGATGTAGACGCGGCCACCCGCAAGCGTGGGCAGCGCCCGCATCCCGGAAGCGCCTTCGAACCCGAACGCCCACTTCAGTTTCAGCTGCGGCACCTGCTCCGCCGTGAACCCGGGCTGCGGCTGGAATCGGCTGTTCGAGGGGTCCGGCCCCCAGCTGCCCCACGGTACGCCCGCGGCGGCATCGAACCGCGGCGGCGTCGTGCACCTGCCGAGGGCGGAGTCCGCCGGGGACGCTGGCGTCATGGGACGTCCCGCGAGGTACTCGGCAACAGCCCGCCGTTCGGTAGCACTCAGCTCTGATGCCTGCTGTCGCATGACGCCAGTAGCGAGGGCCTCGACAATCGATTCGGGAGCGCGCTGACGGAGGGACGCGACCGTGGGAACCCGCGTGTCGCTGTTGGAGGTGTGGCAGGTGGCGCAGCGGGCCGCGAAGACCGCTGCGCCGTCCTGTGCGGCGGCTGGTGCCGTAACCAGCACCAGCGCCGTCAAAGCAGTGACAGAAACGGCCGTCGCGTTCACGCCGCTACTGCTGGCCGGTACGCCGGCGAGGCGTGGGAGCGGGGACCCCGTTCCCGGCTGCGATCGTCCCGAAGTAGCCGATCAGCATCTCTTCCCAGGTCTGGTCGCCCCACTTCACGGTGGCGGTCGGATCGGGGTTGAAGCGGTTGCCCGTCGAATTGTCGAAGTGGGCAACGACCGACAGCGTCGAGCCCTTGGGCATGAACTTCGGCTGGGCCAGCTGATAGGTGAGCTGCCAGTTGAAATCGTACTTCGGCACGCTCAGCAGCAGCTCCTGCTTGCCGTCCGGGTAGGTGAGCGTGTACTTCACGTCCTTGCCGCGCACGTGCATGTGCGGATACAGCGTGTTCAGGTAGGTGTCGCGGTCGAACGTCTTCCTGGCCGAGACTTCGTAGCTCGGGTCACCGGGGGGAATCGCGAACGTCACGTTCGGCATCGCCCCGCCGGCGGCAACGCGCAACGTCGAGGGCGGTTCCTTCGACAGCACGATCCCGATTTCGGTGGAGTCTTCCACCGCCTGGCCGATCGTCGTGTAGTGCATCTGCAGGACGATGTTGGCGCCAGCCGGGATCTTGCGTGCGGTCCCTTCCTCGAACAGGTTATCGATCCGGCCGGGGACGTAGCCGCCGAGCCCACCGATCTCCTTTGCCGCGGGGTCGCGCTGCAGACGCGGCGTCGGGTCGATCGCCTTGCCGTTGCCTTCGACCAGGTCGCTGATGATGTGGTGGACCACGCGTCG
>JBKJMH010000379.1:0-2983 GCA_046596625.1 Vicinamibacterales bacterium
GACGTCTGCACCCGCGCCTGCTCCTACTGCGCCGTGGCGCACGGACGCCCGGCACCGGTGGACAACGCGGAGCCAGATCGGGTGGCGAACGCCATCCAGCAGCTCGACCTGAACTACGTCGTCATCACCTCGGTGGACCGTGACGACCTGAAAGACGGCGGCGCATCGATCTTCGCCGGCGTCATCACGGAAACCCGGAAGCGGCAGGCGAACTGCCGCATCGAAGTCCTCATCCCCGACTTCAAGGGCGAAGAGGCGCCGCTGCGAACGGTGCTCGAGGCACGTCCCGACGTGCTGAACCACAACACCGAGACCGTGCCGCGTCTCTACCGCATGGCGCGCTCGGGCGGACGCTACTCGCGCACCCTGGAACTGCTGGACCGCTCGCGCACCATCGCGCCCGACATTCCAACCAAGACCGGCCTCATGGTCGGACTCGGCGAAGAGCGCGAGGAATTGCTGGCGGTGTTCGCGGACCTGCGCCACGTCGGTTGCCAGATCCTCACCATCGGGCAGTACTTGCGCCCGACGCCGGAACACGCCGAGATGACCCGCTACTACACGCCAGACGAGTTCCGCGAGCTGAAGCAGATCGCGCTCGACATGGGCTTTGTCCACGTCGAGTCCGGCCCCCTGGTGCGCAGCTCGTATCACGCACACGAAACCGCCGACGCCTACGCTCAGGCCGCGGCGCAGGGCTGACGCCTATGCGACAGTGGACGGGAACGGCGTTGCTTCTGGCTGGTCTTCTCGCGGCGCCCGCGGCTGCCCGCGCGCAGGGCGCACTCGTGCATGCCTCGATCGGGGCGGCGGCGTCGGACGGTGGCACATCGCCCGCCTTCGGCGGCGGCATCGCCTGGCGCGTCAACCGGTCGCTTGGCTTCGGCGTGGAGCTGAGCCACCTTCGCTCGCTCGCCTCGGAGTATCCGTACTACTACTGCTGTTCGGACGAGCCGGACGCACGCGCCACGGTGTTCACCACCAACGTCCGCCTCGAGATTCCCACCACCTCGGCCCGCGTCATCCCGTATGTCGTTGGCGGCGGCGGCGTGGCCAGCATCACGCAGTCCTACAGCGTCATCTACGCGCAGCTGGCGGAGCGGCTCGGGCTCAGCTCGGAGTTCGCCAGCCTCGGCCTCAACACCGTGCCGGTCCTGCCCGGACCATCCGAACTCAGCACCACGTCCACCAGCATGGCGCTCACCCTGGGTGGCGGCGCCAGCCTGCTCGTCACCGAGCACCTGGCCGTGGACGCCGACGCACGCGTACTGCATGTCGCCAGCGACAAGGCGCGCAACATCGGCCGCTTCAGCCTCGGAGTCAGCTACCGGTTCTAGACCGGCCCACCGGCGTCTGCATGTCGTAGCCGCGCACCTTCAGGTGCGCTCACGAGGCCGACCTGAAGGTCGGCAGCTACGTACCACCGACAGCCCCGGTATGCGCCGGGTCAGCGATGGTGGTCGGCGCCCTGCGGCTCGGGGGTGAACGTCCGCTGCTCGCGCGTGAACGGAATCGCGTGGTGGGTCAGCACCTGCTCCATCCCGGGCACATCCGGACAGATCAGGGCATCGTCGGCAATCATCAGCGGCTGGTGGCTGTTGCCGATGTAGTAGGCCCAGCGCGCCGCCTGCGCGGCTGAGTCCGTTCGCGCCACCAGCACCGGTTCCTCGCGTTCACGCACAACCACCACCAGTCGCGGCTGCTCGAGCGCGAGGCAATCGCCGTCTCGCAGCACGACGCCCGGCGGCAGCGCCGTCCCGAACTCCACACCGCCGTCGGTGCGGAGGCGAGCCCGCGGCGTCATCCGGTCCTGCCAGCCGACGCTTACGCGGTCACGCGGATGTTCGAGCAGGCCGGCGGGAAGCCGATCGAGTGTGAAGACCGCGTCGGCAATGGGGAGGCGTCGAAACAGCACGGCTCTGAGATATGCCCTGGGCTGGCGAGGTGTCGAGCCGCCCTGACAGGTCAGCGCTTCGGACGGTAGACGTGCGTCGCGTGGCCGAAGAACACCTCGGCCGACTCCATCATCGTCTCGGTCAGCGTCGGATGCGGATGGATCGACAGCTTCAGGTCGGTGGCGTTCGCCCCCATTTCGATGGCCAACACTCCTTCGGCAATCATCTCACCTGCGCCAGGCCCGACGATGCCGACACCGAGAATGCGCTCGGTGGCCGGATCGAGAATCAGCTTGGTCAAGCCGTCGGTCCGGTCGATCGAGACCGCACGGCCTGATGCGCCCCACGGAAACTTCGCGACCACAACCTGACGGCCTTCCTTCTCGGCCTGCGCTTCCGTGAGTCCGGCCCACGCCAGTTCGGGGTCGGTGAAGACCACGGCTGGAATCGCCTTCGGCAGGAACGCCACGTTTTCACCGGCAATCACTTCCACGGCGACGCGCCCTTCGTGCGACGCCTTGTGTGCGAGCATCGGCTCGCCGACTACGTCACCGATGGCGAAGATGGTCGGTTCGGCCGTGCGCAGCTGCTCGTCGACCTCGATGAAGCCGCGGTCGTTCACCACCACCCGCGTCTTGTCGAGGCCGGGCATCGAGCGGCCGTTCGGCCGCCGACCGACCGACACCAGCACGCGGTCGAACAGCTGCTCGCCGGCGCCGTCGCCCTCGAACGTCACCTTGATGCCGTCCTTCTCGGGCACCACCCGGGTAACGCGGGTGTTCAGCAGCACCGACTTCATCAGGCCGTTGATGCGGCGCGCCAGGATGTCGACCAGGTCGCGGTCGCCACCGGGCAGGAGCCCGGACATCATCTCGACGACCGTGACGGCGCTGCCGAGCGTGGCATAGACCGAACCGAGTTCGAGGCCGATGTAGCCGCCGCCAACGACGAGCATCGTCTTCGGGATGTCAGGCAGATCGAGCGCGCCGGTCGAATCCATCACGCGCGGATCGTCCACCTTCAGCATCGGCGGAATGGCGGGGGTCGACCCGAGTGCGAGGATGCAGTGCTCGAACGAGAGCGTCTCC
>JBKJMH010000023.1:0-7215 GCA_046596625.1 Vicinamibacterales bacterium
ACCTCGCGTTTCCCCCCTGGCCGTCACCGGCCGGCATCACCTCATAGGAGTTCCTCCCGTGCGTACGCTCAACCGATCGCTGCTCTGCGTCCTCTTCATGTCCCTTGTGTCCGTTTCGTCTGCTTACGCGCAGGCGCCTGCGGCGCCACCGAAAGCATTAGCCACCACCGCCAGCGCGGGGCTGGCGCTGACCAGCGGGAACAAGGACACGTCTACGCTGAACCTCGGCTACGAACTCGCCTTCGACCCGAAGACACGCAACATCGTCAAGTCCGATGGTCTCTACCTGCGCGGCAAGACGGAAGGCGACCTGACGACGGACCGACTGGGTCTGAACGGCCGCGACGAGTACACGTTGCGCAACCGCGCATTCGCGTTCGGCCAACTGCAGTACCTGGCCGACCAGTTCAAGAACATCGACTACCTCGTGGCGCCGACGGCCGGTCTCGGTTATCGTCTGGCAGACACGCCGCGCACGAAGCTGTCGGCGGACGCCGGCCTTGGCGGTGTGTGGGAGAAGGGGCTCACGGGCGACGTGCAGAACGCGGGCGCCGTCACCGTGAGCGAGAAACTCACACACCAGCTTTCGGCGTCGGCGGCGCTGAGCCAGTCGTTTGCCGCGCTCTACAAGACCAACAATTTCGACGACGCGCTGTACACGGTCGGAGCGTCGCTGGCGGCCTCGGTGACGGCTCGGAGTCAGCTGAAGATCGAGGTGCTCGACACCTACAAGAAGCTGGTGACCGTCGGAATCGAGCAGAACGATGTCGCGGTGATCGTTGGTATGGTGTTCAAGCGCTGACCGGCCTATCATGCACCGCGCAGCCGTCGAATAACCCGAAGTCAGCAGGGAGTGTCAGCGATGAAGCAGATGTTGCGGGCCGCGAGTGCGTCGGCCCTGGTGGCAGGTGTCGGGGTCATGTTCTCGGGCGGGGCGTCGATCTCGGCCCAGGCGCCGGCGGACGTCGAGCAGCTGCACTTTCACCACCTGCACCTGAACTCGACCGATCCGGCCGCTGCCGCAGCGTACTATCCGAAGCCGTTCGCGAAGTCGGCGACGACCACCACCTTCAATGGCCAGCCGGCGGTGAAGACTGGCAACCTCTACATCCTGTTCAACAAGGTGGCGACGACGCCGACCAACGAACTGACCGGACCGCAGACGTCGGTGTGGCACTTCGGCTGGAACACGCCGAATTCGCGCGAGTACAACGCCAACTTCCGCAAGATGGGGCTGACCATTGCGCAGATGTGGAACGGCAACGACGACGAGTCGAAGCTGGTCGACTTGTCTGGCGACGTGCCGTCGCCGCCCGCGGGCGGCTTCCCGACGATGGAGCAGGTGCTCGAACTGCGCGCGAAGGGGGCGAAGGTCGACCCGGCAGTTACCCCCGGTGGCTTCGGCTATCTGCGCGGACCCGACGGGGTGATGATCGAGAACGCGCAGTCGGGACAGGTGGAGCGCTTCAACCACGTGCACATGTATCACGAGCACCCGAACTGCGCGGCCGATTGGTACGTGGCGCATCTTGGCGCGAAGCGTTCGCAGCGTGGCGGTGCCGCGGCCGCAGCACCGGCTGATGGGGGCGACTGCCACACGAAGCTCTACCCGCCGCCGACGTTCCCCTCGTTTGCCAAGCGGGGCTTCGTCCGCATGCCTGGCGGCGTCACCATCGACGACGTCTCCATCTCGATGCAGCCATGGCCGGGCGGTGGCCTCGCATCGACGCGCGGCCGGCTCTACGACCACTGGGCGGTGAGCACCGCGAACCTCGACGTGACGGTCGCGCGGCTCAAGCGTGAAGGCGTGAAGTTCCTCGAGGAGGTTCACCCCTGGGGCAGCCTGCGCGCGGCAATGATCGAAGGACCCGACCGTATCGCGATTGAACTGGTGGAAGTGAAGTAGCGGCGCGTCGCGACCTACCAGCTGCGGCCGATGCCGGCGCCGAGGCCGACGCCGCTGCGGTCGAGAGTCTGCCGATGGCTGTAGTTCACCGTCCGTATGCCGCTCAGGCTCAGCGTGAGTGGCCATCGACCGTTGCCCCGTACCAGTTCCACACGGCCGCTCGTGGTGAGGTTGGTGGTGCGGAAGACCAGCGTGCGTCCCGGATACTTCTGCGGCAATCGAATCGCGAGACGGTGAATGGACGCCGGCGCCGCCTGTCCGCTCACCCGAAGCTGCCACTGCGACGACAGCACGCTGCTGTGCGTGCCAGCGATGAACACCTCGTGCGTCTGTCCACTGGTGAATTCCCGCGAGGTCACCACCTGGCGCGCGACGACCACACCGTTGCGAGCATCGGTCCGGTCGCCCTCGAGGAAGTCGGCCAGGTCGACTCGCAGGCTGTAGCCGCCAGTCAGCCTGATGCGCCCGATGCGCCCCAGGTCGACCGCCTGCGCCAGGCGCACGCTGTGCACCTTCGCCTCGCCGGTGGTGCCGGACACCCACACGACACCGTCGGGATTGAAGAAGGTGTCGTAGTCGGTAGCCGTGGCACGGCGGACGGCGGTGGCGCCCACCGACGTGTGCCAGTCCACACCTGCCCGGTACGTTGCCTCGGCAGTGAGCCACAGGTTGTCGAGGGTGTAGTCCTGCTCGAAGAAGTGCGGCACAAGCTCCGTCGTGTCGTACGACGACGGGTTGTCGAAGTGCCAGCGCGCCCGGTCGCGCGTCTGTTCGATGCCGCCCCGCACCTGCGCCACCGCCGCGGCCGCCGTTCCCAGCACGCAGTGCGCCAGCAACACGGCGATGCGCCACCCGTGGCGACTCACGCGAGCCCGGGCGTGGCTCCAGGAGCCACGGCGTCGATGTCCGGATGCGACGGGCTGATGCGCAGGCACCTGGCAAAGTGGCCCGGTTCGATCTCGAGCAGCGCCGGTGCCTGTTGCCGGCACGCCTCGACAACGTAGGGGCAGCGCGTGTTGAAGCGGCACCCGGACGGCGGATCGATCGGCGACGGCACATCGCCTTGCAGGACGACCCGCTGGCGCGTGGCTTCCACGACCGGATCGGGCACGGGGACGGCTGAGATCAGCGCTTTCGTGTACGGCATGAGCGGCCGTCGATAGAGCGTCTTCGCGTCTGCCAGTTCCACCACCTGCCCGAGATACATGACGGCGACGCGGTCCGATGTGTGGCGGATGGCGCGGAGGTCGTGCGAGATGAACAAGTAGGTGAGGTGGCGTTCGCGCTGCAGTCGCTCGATCAAATTGATGATCTGCGCCTGGATCGAGACGTCGAGCGCCGAAATTGGTTCATCCGCGACGATGAAGTCAGGCTGCGAGGCCAGCGCCCGCGCAATGCCGATGCGTTGCTGCTGACCGCCGGAGAATTCGTGCGGATAGCGGTTGATGAAGCGCTCGCTGAGGCCGACCGTCGCCATCAACTCCCGCACCAGGTCGCGCACGGTGTCGCCGGTGCCCAGGCCGTGCGTGTGAATCGGCTCGGCGATGATCTGTCCGACAGTCATGCGCGGGTCGAGCGACGCGTACGGATCCTGGAAGATCATCTGCATGTGCCGGCGCTGACGCCGCAGCTCGGCACGTGGCAGCGCTGCGATGTCGACGCCGCGAATGACTACGCGCCCGGCGGTTGGCTCGACCAGCCGCAGGATGGCCCGTCCCAGCGTGGTCTTGCCGCAGCCGGACTCGCCAACCAGGCCCAGCGTCTCGCCGGCGTTGATCTCGAGCGATACGCCGTCCACCGCCTGTACCACGCGGTGGCGGCCGGTGCCGCGGAGGCGATCGAGCAGCGACGGCGCCGACAGCGGGAAGTGGACGGTCAGGTTCTCGACGCGCACGAGCGGCGTTCCCCCGGTGCTCATCGCGTGACTCCGCCGGCCTGCGGTGCGTTGGCACCCGCGGCGTCGTAGAGTTCGCGCGCGAAGTGACAGAGCGAGTGGTGGTGCGGCGCCAACTGGATGAACGGCGGAAACTGCTCGTGGCAGATGCCCTCGGCTCGGGCGCACCGCGGCGCGAACGGACAGCCGGGAGGCAACCGCGCCACGTCTGGCGGAAGTCCGGGAATCTGGTAGAGCTCGGCATGCGTGTCGTCGGTCGGGTCTGGCACCGACGCGAGCAGCCCGGCGGTGTAGGGGTCCGAAGGCCGAGCGAACAGCTCGGCGGTTGGCGCGATCTCGAACACACGACCGGCATACATCACCATGATGCGATCGGTCATGCCGGCGACGACGCCGAGGTCGTGGGTGATCATGATGACGCTGGTGCCGGTCTCGCGCTTCAGCGTCTTGATCAGTTCGAGAATCTGCGCCTGGATGGTGACGTCGAGTGCGGTGGTCGGTTCGTCGGCAATCAGCAGCTCGGGCTTGCACGACAGCGCCATCGCAATCATCACGCGCTGACGCATCCCGCCGGAGAACTCGTGCGGGTAGCCGTCCACCCGTCTGCGCGCGTCCGGGATGCCGACGGTCTCGAGCATCGTCACGGCGTGCTCGTACGCCTCGGCTTTCGACAGCCCGAGGTGCAGCCGCGTCACCTCCATCAACTGCTGCGAGACGCGCATGAATGGATTCAGCGACGTCATCGGATCCTGGAAGATCATCGCGATGCGCTTGCCGCGGATGCGGCGCATCTCCTCGGCCGGCAGGGTCAGGAGGTCCTGGCCGTCGAACACGACTTCGCCCGAGACGATACGGCCCGGCGGCTGCGGGATGAGCCGCATGATCGAGAGGTTGGTCACCGACTTGCCGGAACCCGACTCGCCAACGATGCCGAGCGTTTCGCCGCGTTCGAGCTCGAAGCTGACGCCGTCAACCGCCTTGGCGGTGAGTGCCTCCTCGGCAAACCAGGTGCGCAGGTCGCGCACGGACAGGAGCGGCGCCACTAGCCCTTCCTCATCTGCGGGTCGAGCGCGTCGCGGAGACCGTCGCCGAGGAAGTTCAACGAGAACAGCGTCACCGCCATCGTCAGGCCCGGGCAGATCAGCTGCCACGGGAAGACCGCGATGTTCTGGATGCCGTCGGCGGCGAGGCTGCCCCACGATGCCAGCGGCGCCTGCACCCCGAGGCCGAGGAACGACAGGAAGGATTCGAGCAGCATCACCGACGGAATGGTGAGCGTGGCGTAGACGATGACCGGGCCGAGCGTGTTGGGCACGAGGTGGCGGAGGATGATGCGCGAGGCGGGCACGCCCGTCGCCCTGGCGGCGAGGATGAACTCCTGCGACTTGAGCGACATGACCTGCCCGCGAACGATCCGCGCCATCGTCAGCCACGACACGGCACCGAGCGCGATGAAAAGCAGCACCAGTTGCCCGATGGCGGAGCGGCCGCCGAAGAAGGCCAGCAGCACGATGACCACCATCATGTAGGGAATGGAGTAGAGCACGTCGACGCCGCGCATGATCGCTTCGTCCACCTTGCCGCCGACGTAGCCGGCCGTGGCACCGACAGTGATGCCGATGATGAGCGAGACGAGCGTGGAGATGACGCCGACCATCAGCGAGATCCGGCCGCCCAGCAGCACGCGCGCCAGGATGTCGCGTCCGGCATCGTCGGTTCCCATCGGGTGCAGCCAGGAAAACGAACCGTCGGGAGCGGTGAATGGCGGCTGCGAGTTCACCAGTTCCGGGTTGGTCGGGATGTAATCGTAAGTGTAGCCGGTCGCCCGCTCGATGACCCACGGCCCGACGAGCGACGCCGTCACCACGATGCACACGACGATGAAGCCGAATACCGCCAGGTGATTCTTCCGGAGGCGCTTGCTGGCGTCCCGCCAGAGGGAGGTGCCGGCCACTGGCGCGTCGGCGCGAGGAGTCGCGGCCGGCTGGTTCGCGGTCGACGATGAAGGCGTGGCCATGGTCAGTAACGGATGCGCGGGTCGAAGAAGGCGTACGCCACATCGACCAGCAGGTTGAAGAGCAGCACCGCGATCGACATGAACGCCACGATGCCGATGATCAGCGGCTCGTCGCGATTCAGGTTGGCGTTGATGAAGTAGTTCCCCAGGCCAGGCAGGGCGAAGATGCGTTCGACGACCACCGTGCCGCTGATGAGGAACGCGAGCGCCGGTCCCGAGAACGACACCACCGGCAGCAGGCCGCCGCGCACGGCGTGCCGAATGACCACGGCGCGTTCGGTCAGCCCTTTGGCGCGCGCGGTACGGATGTAGTTCGAGCGCAGCACTTCGAGCATGCCCGACCGGGTGAGTCGTGCGATGTAGGCCATGTAGACCGCGGACAGCGTCAGCACCGGCAGGATGAGATGCAGGCTGAAGCCGTCCCAGCGTGCGGGCGGCAGCCAGTACCAGCGCAGGGCGAAGAGCAGCACCAGCGTCGGCCCGAGGACGAAGTTCGGCATCGAGATGCCAAGCATGGCGGCGGCCATCGAGGCGTAGTCGGCGCGCGAGTTCTGCCTGAGGGCGGCAATCGTGCCGGCCGTGATGCCGACGACGAGCGCCAGCAGGTAGGCGAGGATGCCGAGCGTGGCCGACACCGGCAGCGTGGTGGCCAGGATGGAGTTGACGGTGGTGCCCGGATACTTCAGCGATTCGCCGAAGTCACCCCGTGCCGTATTCGACAGCATGCGGCCGTACTGCACGTACCACGGCTTGTCGAGTCCGTACTTCTCGCGGATGTTCTTCTCGATGGCGGCCGGCAGCTTCTTCTCGCCCGAGTAGAAGTTGCCGGGGGCGACGCGGATGAGGCCCCAGGTGAGCGACACCACGATGAGCAGCATCGGCATGATGACCAGCAGGCGGCGGAGGATGAAGCGCGCCATGTCAGTTCGCGTCGTCCCACTTCGACGGGTCGTGCTCGATGTAGACGAACTTCCACGCGTGCATCGTGATCGGGTTCGCCCACATGCCTTTCACGAACGGCTTCTTCAGGTAGTTGGTGGCGTTGTTGAAGAGCGGCAGCGTTGGCTGCGCCTGCAGCAGCAGCGCCTCGGCCTCGGCCAGCAGGCGGTAGCGCTCGTCAGGGTCGCGCTGACGATTGGCGCGGTTCAGCAGGTCGTTGAAGGCCGGGTCGGTCCAGCCGCTGCCGTTGTCGCCGGCTTCGACGACGTAGAGGCTGAGGAAGGTGAACGGGTCCATGTAGTCGCCGATCCACCCGCTGCGCGCGATGCCGCGATACTCGAGCCGGCTGCGCGTCTGGAGGAAGGTGCGGAACTCCATGTTGCGCAGCGGCACGGTGATGCCGAGGTTCTGCTTCCACTGCGCCTGGATGAACTCGGCGGTCGAGCGGTTGCTCTCCGA
>JBKJMH010000170.1:0-4329 GCA_046596625.1 Vicinamibacterales bacterium
CGTCGTCGGCGCGCGTCACGCGACCTCGTTGCCGCAGGTGACGGCGGTTGCCGGCTACACACGGACGAACCACGTCGACGAATTCGGCATCCTGCTGCCGAACAACCAGCTCCGGGTGATCTATCCGGACATTCCCGACAACTACCGGTCGCGGCTCGACGTGCAGTGGCCGCTCTACGCGGCTGGCCGTCTCGATGCGCTCGAGTCGGCGGCACAACGCGAGCAGCACGCCACGTCGCGCGACCTCGACGCGGCAGCGGCCGATATTCGGCTCGACGCCACGCGCGCCTTCTGGACTCTCGTGGTGGCTCGGGAAAACCAGCGGGTGGTCGGCGAGTCGCTGGCCCGCATGACCGCGCACGTCCGCGACGTCCACAACCAGTTCGAGGCCGGCTTGGTACCGCCGAACGAGGAACTGACGGCTCGCGCGCAGGAAGCGCGTCAGCGCATGCTGAGCATCCAGTCGCGCACCATGCGCGTCAACGCCGAGGCCGACCTGGCGCGACTCGTCGGGCTGGCGCCGGGCATACCGATCGACGTGTCGGCATCGCTGGTGTCGCCAGAGGTGGATGACTCGTTCGACGCGCTGGTTGCCCTCGCCACGCAGACCCGTGCCGAACGGCACGCGCTCGAGGAGCGGGTCGCGGCAGCCGAGTCGCGTGTGCGCGCCGCGGATGCCGGTCGGAAACCGGTCGTCGCGGTGGCCGGCGGCGTCGACTACGCACGGCCGAACGCGCGCATCTTCCCTCGGCTCGGTGAGTGGCGCGAGTCGTGGGACGCCAGCGTGAGCGTCAGCTGGTCGCTGTTCGACGGTGGCCGCACCAGGGCGGACACCGCCGAAGCGTCGGCAGCTGTGCGCGCGGTGCATGCCCGCCTGGCCGAGTTCGACTCGCTGGTGGCGCTCGAGATTCGGCAGCGCCTGTCGGAACTCGAGTCGAGCCGTGCGGCACTCGACGCGGCCGACATCGCCGTCGAAGCCTCTACCGAGGCGCGCCGCGTTGTTGGCGACCGCTTCGCGGCCGGCGTCGCTACAAGCACCGACGTGGTCGACGCGCAGGTCGCCATCCTGCAGGCGCAACTGGACCGCACGCAAGCCGTGGCCAGTGCCCGCCTGGCCGAAGCCCGCCTGAATCGAGCGGTCGGCAGGTGAACGCCATCATCGTCAGCGACCTCACGCGTGTGTTCGGCGACTTCGTCGCGGTGGACCACGTGTCGTTCGAGGTGGCGAGGGGCGAAGTCTTCGGCTTCCTCGGCAGCAACGGCGCCGGCAAGTCGACGACCATCCGCATGCTGTGCGGTCTGCTGAAGCCGACGAGCGGCACCGCGCTGGTCGACGGTATCGACGTCAGCCGCGATCCCGAAGGGGTGAAGCGACGTATCGGCTACATGTCGCAGCGGTTCTCACTCTACGAGCAGCTGACGGTCGACCAGAACATCCGCTTCTTCGGCGGCATCTACGGCCTGTCTGCGGAGCGGCTCGAGCAGCGGCGCGCCTTCGTCATGGATATGGCCGGCCTGCACGGCCGCGAACGCGCGAAGGCGTCCGACCTCGCCGGTGGCTGGCGTCAGCGTCTGGCGCTCGGCTGCGCCATCCTGCACGAGCCGCCGATTGTCTTCCTCGACGAACCGACGGGCGGCGTCGATCCGGTGTCGCGACGACAGTTCTGGACTCTCATCGACCAGCTCGCCGAGACGGGCATCACCGTGCTCGTCACGACGCACTACCTCGACGAAGCGGAGCACTGTCACCGCATCGCCATCATCCACGCCGGCCGCCTCGCGGCACTCGGCTCGACCACGGAGCTGAAGCGCGTCTTCGCCGGACGCACCATCCTTGAGGTGCAGTCCGACGACCCGGTGCAGGCCATGCGCGCGCTCGACGCGATGGACGATGTGGAGAAGACCAGCGTGTTCGGCACAGCGGTCCATGCGGTGATGCGTCAGCAGGCGGCGACCGATGCCGCCACGCTCGGCGCCAGGTTGACCGGCGCCGGGGTGCACGCCCGCCACATCGAGCCGGTCGAGCCGTCGCTCGAGGACGTATTCCTCGACGTGGTGGCGGCGGCAGGTTCCTGATGCGAAAGGCACTGAGCGTTGGCCGCAAGGAAGTGCGGCAGATCCTGCGCGACCGCCGGTCGCTGATGGTGCTGCTGTTCGTGCCGGCGTTCTTCCTGCTGGTCTACGGGTATGCGCTGAACTGGGACATCCGGCACGTGCGCCTCGCCGTCGAGGATCGCGACCGCACCGCGGCCAGCCGCTCCATCGTGTCGGCCTTCGTCAACTCCGGCTACTTCGATCTCGTCGCTGACGTGCGGAGCCCGGACGACATCAGCCGGCTGATGAATCGCGGCGCGGCGCGAGCTGTGGTGGTCATTCCGAACGGGTTGTCGCGCGACCTGGCAGCCGGCCGGACCGTGCCGGTGCAGGTGCTGCTCGACGGCGACAACGCCAACACCGCCACGACGGTGATGGGCTACGCCCTGACGATCCTGCAGAGCGAGTCGGCCAAGTACCGCATGGTGCCCGGCAGCATCGGCGGACCGTCGGTGTCCGCCGTGCCACGTATCTGGTACAACCCGCAACTGAGGAGCGCGCTCTTCCTCGTGCCTGGGCTGATTGCCTACATCGTGATGATCACGTCGGTGGTGTCGACGTCGCTGTCGATCGTGCGCGAGAAGGAACGCGGCACGATGGAACAGGTGCGCATGGCGCCGCTCGACGCCGGCTCGTTCGTGCTCGGCAAGAGCATTCCGTACTACCTCATCTCGCTTGTTTCGGCGCTCACCATCCTCTTCGTCGCGATGCTGCTGTTCGGGTTGCCGATGCGCGGCTCGTGGCTTGTCCTGCTCGGCACCATCTCCCTGTACCTGATCGGCGCGCTCGGGCTTGGCCTGCTCGTCTCGAGCATTGCCGACACGCAGCAGGTGGCGTTCCAGGTGGCAGTGCTGGTGTCGTTCCTGCCAACGCTAATGCTCTCGGGCTTCATCTTCCCGATCGCGAGCATGCCGACCGTCCTGCAGGGCGTCACCTACATCGTGCCGGCGCGCTACTTCCTGATCGCGCTGCGCGGCATCGTGCTGAAAGGCGCCGGGCTCGCCATCATCTGGCCGCAGTTGCTGTCGCTGGTGGCCTACTCCGGCGTCGTGCTTTTGCTCGCGTCGCTGCGGCTCCGTCGCCAGTGGAGGTGACATGCGACGCATCCGCTTCCTGATCTGGAAGGAACTGATCGAGTTACGCCAGGACCCGCGACTCTTCGGCATCGTCGTGCTGGCGCCGATCCTCCAGCTGTTCCTGCTGGCGTATGCGGCGACCACCGACGTGCGGAACGTGCCGATCGTTGTGGCCGACGCCGATCGGTCGTCCGCCAGCCGTGAGCTGGTGAGCCGCTTCGATGCGTCGCCGAGCTTCACCGTGCTGTCGATTGTCGGCAGTCCCGACGAAGTGAACGCGCCGCTCGAGCGTGGCGACGCGTGGATGGCGCTGGTCGTGCCGCGCGGTTACGGCGCCGCCCTCGAGGCCGGCCGGGCCCAGACGGTGCAGATCGTGGCCGACGGCAGCGACGCCAACTCCGCCGGCGTCTCGCTGTCGTACGCCACCAGCCTCGTCGCGGCCTACGGACAGGAGATCGCCGAGCGTGAGGCGGTGGCGTCGGGCCGAGGCGACGTCCAGGTGGCCGGCATCCAGCCCGTGGTGCGCGTCTGGTTCAACCCCCGGCTCGAGAGTCGCGAGTTCATGATTCCTGGCATCGTGGCGCTTCTGCTGCTGGTCATCACGACCAACCTGTCGTCGATGGGGATCGTCCGCGAAAAGGAACTGGGCACGCTCGAGCAGTTGAACGTGACGCCACTGACGCGAGCGGAACTGGTGATTGGCAAGCTGCTGCCCTACGGCCTGGTGGGGCTGATCGACGTGCTGCTCGTGCTGTCGGTGGCCATCCTGTGGTTCCACATTCCGATGCGCGGCAGCTACATCCTGCTGTTCGCCATGACGCTGGTCTATCTGGTGAGCACGCTCGGTCTCGGGCTGTTCGTCTCCACCATCTCGAACACGCAGCAGCAGGCCATGATGACGACGACATTCTTCTTCCTGATCCCGATGATGCTGCTGTCAGGGTTCGTCTTCCCAATCGAGAACATGCCGGCGGCGGTGCAGGCGATCACCTACCTGATCCCGCTGCGCTACTTCCTGGTCATCCTGCGGTCGATCTTCCTGAAGGGGGTTGGTCTCGAAACGCTGTGGCCGGAGGCGCTGGCGCTGGCCGGGTGGGGTGCCGGCATCCTGATGCTCGCGATTGCCCGCTCGACGAAGCGCTCGGCGTAGGAGGGGCGG
>JBKJMH010000201.1:0-14368 GCA_046596625.1 Vicinamibacterales bacterium
GGACGCGTAATGGAGCGTCCAGCGCATCGTCCTCGGCGATCGACAGCGGCAGCTCGATGCGCACGGTGGTGCCCTGGCCCTTTCCGGGACTGGTGGCAGTGATGCGGCCGCCGTGCGCTTCCACGAGTTGCCGGCAGATCGCCAGCCCGATGCCAAGCCCTCCGTGCGTCCGCGAGAGCGCACTGTCGGCCTGCCGGAAGCGATCGAACAGGAACGGCAGGAACTCGGGAGCGATGCCCTCGCCCGTGTCACTGACGGTCAGCTCGAGGTGTGCGTGCGCCCGATGCAGGCGCACCTCGACGCGGCCTCCGCGTGGCGAGAATTTCACGGCATTCGACAGCAGATTCCAGACGACCTGCTGCAGTCGGTGCGCATCGCCCGCGACCGGTGCGGCCTCGCGACCGATCAGCGGCGCCAGCTGAACGCCCCTGGCTGTGGCGGCGGGAGCGACCGTCTCCATCGCTTCGTCAATCACCCGCGTGATATCCAGTGGCTGGACATCGAGTCGCAGCTTGCCGGTGACGATGCGTGAGACGTCGAGCACGTCCTCGATCAACTGCTGCTGCGCCAGTGCATTCCTCTCGATCGTCTCCATGACGGCGGCCTGACGCTCAGGCGTGATCACGCCTGCCCGCAGCATCTGGGTATAGCCGAGGACCGCATTGAGGGGCGTACGCAGCTCGTGCGACAGCGTGGCGAGGAATTCGTCCTTCAGGCGGTTCGAGCGCTCCGCCGCTTCCCGGGCGTTGACGAGCGCCGTGACCTCGTGCACCACCACGACAATCATCTCCACCTCACCGCTGTCGTCGACCAGCGGCTGATAGACGAAGTCGAAGTACCCCAGGTCGGCGTCGCCCCCGCCGCGGTCCAGCGTGAGCGGCACGGACCGCCCGACGTAGGGCTCGCGCGTGGCACGGACCCCGTCGAGCAGATCGTAGATGCCCTGATCCGCGAGGTCGGGAAATGCCTCGCGAATGGTCCGGCCGACGACCGGCCGCCCGACCAGGTCGACGTACATCGGATTCGCCAGCTCGAACAGATGTTCCGAACCTCGGACCACCGCGATCGCGACCGGCGCATGCGCGAACATGTCCACCATGCGCCGCGCCTGGACCCGCTCGACGGCGCGGATCCTCGCTTTGAGCAACTGCGCCTCGACTCGAGCGAGCAGGTCGCGCGCGGCGAACGGCTTGGCGAGGTAATCGTCCGCGCCCTGACCGAGCCCCTCGATGTGTGCCTCGTCACCGGTGCGAGCCGACAGCACGATGACCGGAATCAGGCGAAGGTCCGGGTCCGCACGCAGTTCACGAATCAGGCCGAAGCCGTCCAGCCCAGGCATCATCACGTCGGTGACGATGACGTCCGGGCGACGGCGGCGCGCGGCGCGCAGGGCGTCCTCGCCATCGTTCGCCGTCTCCACAGACCATCGTTCCGATAGCAGCCGGCGCGCGTACTCGCGCATGTCGGCATTGTCGTCGGCAACCACGATATGGCCGTCCTCGAGACGCGAACGCGACGCCGCGTCGTTCATCGCCACGTCGTGGCGACGTGCCTCGTCCTCTTCAGTCGGCAGCCAGCGCAGCGCCTCCGCGACGAAGGCGTTCGTCGTGCTCCCCGCAGCCGACTCAGTCCGCGGAGCAATCACCCTTTCCGCCGGCAGGTGCGCGACGCCAAGCGGAAACGAGATCGTGAACGCTGTGCCCCGGCCACTCTCGCTCTCGACGACGATCTCACCGGCGTGCAGCTTCACCAGTTCATGGACCAGCGCGAGTCCGATTCCGCTGCCCTCATAGGTACGCCCGCGCGTGCCCTCGATGCGGTGGAAGCGCTCGAATATTCGAGGCAGTTCGTCGCGTGGGATGCCGACACCCGTGTCGCGCACCACAAGCTCCGCCACGTCTCCACGCCGCCGCACGGAGACGGTGACCCCACCTTCGAACGTGAACTTGAACGCGTTCGAGAGCAGGTTCAGGACGATCTGCTCGACCATGTTGCGGTCGACGTAGACGCTTTCGGTCGGTTCGCACGTTACCTCGAGCGACAACCCGGCTCTGTCCATAGCCGACCGAAACGTGCTGACCAGATCGGTGATCACGGCAGGCAAATCAACGGCCTCGAACCGCGCCTGCACGCGTCCGGCTTCGATGCGGGAAAACTCCAGCAGCGTGTTGACCAGTTTGAGCAACCTGAGGCTATTCCGATGCGCGACGCTGAGCTGTTCGCGCGTCGCCGCGGGAACCGCCTCGTCGTCAAGCGCCTCGGCCAGCGGACCCAGAATCAACGTCAGCGGCGTGCGGAACTCATGGCTTACGTTGCTGAAGAACAGCGTCTTGGCGCGGTCGAGTTCGGTCAGTGCCTCGGCGCGCGCCCTGGCCGCTTCCAGCGCCTCGGCGCTCGCTATGGCGGTCCCGATCTGTGCGGCGACCAGGGAAAGGAAACTGCGGTAGTCGTCATCCAGCACCAGCCTCGGACTGACGCCGGCCACAAGCACACCCTGCGCGCGGTCGGCGCCCTGCTGCATGACGGGGAGTACGACGGCGCGGCCTTCAGGTCCCTGGACCGTCGCCGCAGTCCGCGAGCGCACCACGTCATCGAGCGGCCACTCGCCGTACGCGGCGAGCGGCATCGGTGCCGCGGGCGACTCCGCGAGCGGGGCCCCGGCGACGCCGACCAGCGTGGCGTGCTGCTGGTCGGCGTCGACGAGGTAGATCCGGGCGAACGGCACGTCGGCGGCATTCGAGCTGAGCACGGCTGCCGCGATGCGACAGGCGTCGATCGCCTTCCGCGCCTCACGGGTGTCGGCGGCCAACGCCCGCAGGGTGGCCAGGCGGCGCGCCCCGAGCACCCGCGCGGTGGTTTCGGTGACCGTGACGAGCACCCCGCCGACGCCGCCGCTCTCCTCGCGAATCGGACTGTAGGAAAACACGAAGTAGCAATCTTCGGAGAAGCCGAAGCGATCGAGGGGGAGCAGGAAGTCGACGTCGGTCGTCGACTTCCCGTCCATCACGCCGTGGAACATCGGGCCGATGATGTCCCAGATCTCGGCGAAGGTGTCGCGGGTGCTGATGCCCATCGCCGCCGGATGCTTCGTCGAGCCCAGAATCGGGCGATAGCCGTCGTTGTAGAACTGCGTGAAGTCGGCGCCCCACGCGATGTACATGGGGAAGCCGGTCTCGAGCAGGATGCTGAGCGCCGTGCGCAGACTCTGCGGCCAGGAGTCCACCGCGCCGACCGGCGTACGTGTCCAGTCGACCGAGCGCATGAGCGCCCCCATCTCGCCGCCGCCGGCGAGGGGATTGTGACGAGAGCCGTCCGGGCCGCTCATAGCTGGAGAATTCTTCCGTGTTCCGCTATTTCGTGGCGATGGTGGGGTTCACCCACCCGTTCTTCATCACGCCATGCGATGGACGGAAACTCAGATAGTCGACGTGGTCGGGTATATCGGCCCAGCCATGGATGACGCCGGGGGGCACGATCAACACATCTCCCACCTTTAACTCGACTTTGCGCGAGCCGACCGCGAGGCCGCCACAGCCTGGACCGTTCGGTCCGCCGTCGGGATTGGCCGTGCTCTTCCGGCCGTTGACGACGTGGCCGTCGATGAACGCCGTGCCGCCGCCCGAGACGATGTAGTAGCCCTCGGTCTGGTTGTCGTGCGTGATGGCGCCAGGAATGGCATCAGCCGGGGGCGTCGCCATTCGCTCGCCGCACGGCGTGGGTGCTACGGCTGGCGGCGCGTTGGCTGCTGGGGCGGCCGGCGCAGGCGGCGGAGTCCGCGTCGAGGCGCGATGGATGATCCCCAATTCCATGCTCCAGCCGTCGCCGATATCCACGACCCTGGCGTTCTCGTCGCGCGTTCGCAGACTCTGTTCCGTCGCGCTGATCTTGTCGATTTCAGCCTTGGTGATCACCGTCGCGGTGGTCGGGTTGCCGGGCCTGGGCTGGGCATACAGCGCTGCCACGGGAACCAGCGCTACGGACGCCAGCAAGACTTTCACAGTGGTGTTCTTCATTGCGTTCCTCCTCCACATCCGGTCAAACATCCGCGCGTCCATCTACCTCAGCGTCGCTACTGGCGGATGGCGGGCCGGTTGGAATGGGTGACTATCGCATGCTGCGGCGCGCTAACGCACGGTTTGTGATGGGGGACGTGAGAAGCGCGCGGAAGGACCCACGGGTCGGTTACTCCTGCGGCGCGTGAAAGCGCAGCGGCAGCACCCGCGCGAATTCGCGGAAGTCGTCGTCCATTGTTGAGGCGATGACCGACTTGACAGGTCGGATATTGACGCACGACAATACCCGCACAATCTTGAGAACCAATCTCACTATTGAGCCTCAGGCGTCCCACAAAAAAGCCCGCCTCAGTGTTGGAAGCACTGCGACGGGCGGAACGCCGAGCCGATTCACGGTTGGCCCGAGCCCGAGCGCGACGTTCTGAGCGGAGTGTAGCCCACGGTGGCGACTGCCGCACAATCATCCGCTTTGGGCTCCTTCAGGCGAGCGCGTCATGCCTCGCCCAATGGAGCATTGATGCGTCCGTCTGTCGTTCTCGCGCTTCTCCTCTGCCTGTTCGCCCCTGCGGCGGTTGCCCAGGAACGCGCCTATTTCGTCACCTACGATCACTATCTCGAAGAACGTGGCAACCTCGAAGTTGCGGTCGCCACCACCACCGGCTTCCCGAAGGCCGGCGATTCCGCGTACACCGCGCCGTGGCTTGAAGTTGAATACGGTCTCACTGGCTGGTGGACGACGGAACTCTATGTAGAAGGCGTGACCACACGCCACGATGGCTCTGGTTTCACGGGCTGGCGATGGGAGAACCGCCTTCGCCCGTTGAAGAGCGAGCATTGGATCAACCCCGTCATCTACCTCGAATACGAGCAGATCAACGAGGCGACGCGCATCCAGAAGGAGATCGTGGGGAGCGGACGGTTGCCGTTCGAGCCAATCTCCGAACTCCGCGACGAGCACGCTCGCGAACTCGAAGCCAAGTTGATCCTGTCGAGCGCCGTGCGAGGATGGAACATCGCGGAGAACGTTATCGTCGAAAAAAACCTGTCAGAGGATGAAGGCTTCGAGTTCGGTTACAGCGTCGGCGTGTCGCGCTCGCTCGGCGGACTTGCCAGCGGCACGAACTGCCATCTCTGCCGTGAGAATTTCGTCGCTGGCGCAGAACTCTTCGGCGGCTTCGGCACGACACAAGACACCACGCTTCGCGACACGCGTCACTACCTTGCGCCGGTCCTCGCGTGGCGCTTGTCGAAGACGTCCACATTCAAAGTCTCGACCGGCTTCGGGCTGACCAATGCCAGCGACCGGCTTCTGCTGCGTTTCGGCTACGCCTATGAGCTTCCGATTGGGGGCCGGTAATGCTGCGTGATGTCTGTGCCGCGATGATGCTCGTACTCGTGATGGGCGCCCTTGCCTACGGGGTCCAAGTGCGGGACCGTGACCCTCAATGGATCGCGCCCGCCGACGCCGCCGTTCGGGTCAATCCGCTTGCTGGTCGAGCCGACACAGTTATTGGAGGGCAGAAGGCGTATCAACAACGATGTGCGACCTGCCATGGCGGCGACAGGCGCGGATCGCCGCAAGGGCCTGACCTGACACAGGCTGCCGTGCAGGCGCAGAGTGACGGCGAACTGTTCTGGAAGATCTCCAGCGGGGAGACTCGGCACGGGATGCCGTCGTTCAGCTTCTTGCCTGAGGCTCAACGCTGGCAGCTTGTCATGTCGCTGAGATCAAGTGCCGTAACCGACACCCTGCCCCGGAGGTGACACACCTGAGACATGCTCATGCCCGTCGCCCGCAGGTGGTCATCGAGACCTGGCGGCGTGAGTACAACGAGGAGGGGCCCAAGGGACCAGCCGGACCGCCCCGGCCTTGTAGTCCTCGGTGAAGCTCCGCCGCGTCCGCCGTCCTTTGTACTCCGCCATCGTGGCCATCCTATTCCTCTTTCGGAAGCTGTCCACGAAAACGGATCACTCACAGTTCACGCTCGCCCGCCCTTCGATTTCCTTCCGCGCGCCGTCGAGAACTGCAGGGTAGTAATGGGACGGGAACCGGCCACGACATCGTCACCTCCGCCGCGCGAAACCTGCCGTACATGAACAAGGGCGCCGTCAGGCGCCCTTGGGTCGATTTCGTTTCAATCTCGTTGCAAACAAACTTGCGAAAAATGGTCGGGGCGAGAGGATTCGAACCTCCGACCCCTCGGTCCCGAACCAAAGCGGAATGCGGTGAAGCGTTAGAGAATCCGGGCGATCGAGGCGCAGCGTAAGACCCGCATAAGAGCTATCGGGGCACCATCATCGACGATGGCGGACCATCACCGACGCGGTGCGCCCTGAGAGTCCGTTCGATATCGGCCGTCGAGCAGTTGCCGAGCCGAATCCAGACGACCGTCCGCGGCCGGCGCCTACACAGTCGCATCGTCGGCGCGGCCCGCCCATCGCTTTCCGCGAGTCGGGCGGGCGAACAGCCGAGTAGTACTGCCCGCGCGCCCGTCGGCCGCACTCGTCCGTGCTCGTCCGTGGAAACCGATCGGCTAAGGCGGGCCGGCTTCGGCGCCAGCGGGAAGTCGCACACATCCTGGGAGTGCTGGCGCTACTCCGTTGTGAGCCCGAGGTTCCGATGCTAGAGCGGGCCGGTGACATTTCCGATAGAGCTTGAGCGCGAGGCCGACGGCCGATGGATCGCCGAGGTCCCGAATCTGTCAGGTGTGCTTTGCTACGGCGTGGACCGAGACGAGGCCGTGGCCCGCGTCCAGGCGCTCGCGCTGCGTGTCCTTGCCGAGCGCCTGGAGCATCGGGAAGCGCCGGCCGAATTCCTCAACGTCACCTTCGAAGCCGCTTGAGCAACTGGCCGTCCGCGAAGGCGCGGCGCGTCCTAGCCGCCCTCCTCCGCCTTGGCTGGCAGATCAAGCGTCAGTCCGGTTCGCATCGAACGCTCTCCCGCCCCAACTGGCCAGACGTGGTGTTCGGCTTCCACGACGACGAAGAGATCGGTCCTCGCATGCTCGCCCGCCTCGCCAAACGGACAGGGTTGAGCCCAGAGGATATCTAGCCCTTGAGAGCCGGAACGCGTCGTCGCTCTGGGGGCCCGGTCAATCGCTCGACCCTTGCCGTTTCCCAGTAGTAATCCGACGATCCCACGCCGTAATCGCAGGAGCGCCTACTTCTTCAACCCCGCCGGCCAGTTCACCGTCACCTCGAGCGCCACGTTGTCGCTGTCGCTGACGATGGCGTTGACCAGGAACTTCTGGCCGTGCGCGGCGTATCTGGTCGTGCTCAAGCGCGAGGCCCAGCGACGCTTTGACGCGAAGATGAGCGCCGGCGCAGCCGCCGCCGACATCCGGATGGGCAGGTTCGATAACTGGATCGTTCCTGAGCGGATCATCATGGACACGGTACTCTTCTACGACGAGTTCGCTGATACGCTGGTGCCCGACCTGAATGTGGGGGGCATGCGGCGAGCGACCGACGAGTACAACGCGATCCGCCGCCGGCCTGCCTGACCTTTCCTTCTCGAAGCTCCTTGAACGCGGCTCCACCAGCGAACCTGCATGTTACTCGTACGCACGAAGAGGTCCGAACGGCCACTGCGCCAGCAGGGCGGCGGTCCGTCGGGCGCGCTCTGGCCGGGTCAGCAGCTCACGGGCGAGACGGGTGAGATCCTCCGGCAGATCCACGTCGTAGTGTTCTGCCGTCACGGTGGACGACAAGCCGAGTCGGTGCGTTTGCGCGATGAGCGCGTCGAGCGCGGATCCAGTTCCCATCGTACGCGGTTCGAAGAGCCCTTCATGTGTTCGGGTCGCGCCCACCAGGTAATACCCGCCATCGTCACATGGCCCGAGGACCAGATCGTGATCCGCAAGGGCGGCAAAGGCAGACTCGAGTACGGCGGGCGGCAGGTGCGGGCTGTCGCCGTTGAAGGCGATGACCCGGCGCGGTGGCTCGCACAGAAGCTCGAAGACTGATGACAGACCGTCGGCGAGCCCCTGCCCGCGCTGCGGCACGACACGAACGTCGGGCGGCAGCCAGGCGGCGATCTCCTCGGCGTCGCCCGCCGGACAGACCGCCGCGATGCTGACGTCGACCGCGTGGGCGAGAGCAATGCTGTCCTCGATGAGCGCCCGGTACAGTTGGACGACGAGCGCGGGCGCGTACGTTGAGCTGAGGCGTGTCTTGACGTGACCGGCGCGTGGCGCCTTGGCCATGATCGCCAGCACGCGGCCGTGATCGGTGCCCGTCAAGGTGTCACCAAGTGATCGCGAGACATTAACCTCATTTGACGCTGCTACCATGACGTTGCATTCTGAGTGCACGAGGATACGTGTGAAGCTGTCCGTCATCGTCCCTGCCTTGAACGAAGAAGCCGTGATCGCTGACACGCTGCGCCGCGCCGTGGTGGCGCTGGTTCCGCACGAGCTGTTCGTGGCTGACGGGTGCAGCACGGACCGTACGGCCACGATTGCGCAACCGTACGCGAACGTCCTGGCGCTCGCCATGACGCGCGGCGCCGCGCTCAACCACGCGGCCGCACTCGCCACCGGGGACGTGCTCCTGTTTTTGCACGCCGACACGATGCTTCCCATGGGCGCGGCCGCAGCCATTGCCGGAGCGTTGCAGGATCCGTACGTGATTGCCGGGGCGTTCCGTCTGCGCTTTGATCATCCCGGACGCTTGGCCCGACTCGTGGCCTACAACGTGAACCTTCGCTCTTCGCTTCTGAACACTTTTTTTGGCGACCAGGCGATGTTCGTTCGGCGCGACGTGTTTGGGCGGGCAGGTGGCTTCAAGGATTGGAGCGTGATGGAGGACCTGGAAATCCTTGCTCGTTTGCGGCCCTACGGGCGGTTGACCGTGCTCAACGAGGCGGTCGTCACATCGCCCCGCCGGCACCAGAGGACCGGATGGGTTAGGACGATTGCCACCATTTGGATCATGACCCTCCTGCATCGCCTCGGGGTTCCCGGGCAAGCGATGATCCACTGGTACAAGCCTCAGCGCTAGGGGTAAGGAATGGTAGCCAAACAGTTTCAAGGTCACTTAACTGGATCCGTGGAGCGTCGCCCCGCCAGGTTTGTCGCGGTGTTCGCCGTCGCCCGCATCGCGCTCGGATTGTATTGGCTGTACGAACAGCACTGGAAGCTCCCACCGGACTTCGGCTTGCACGACCCACGAGGCCTGATGTTCGCCTTTGAGCAGAGCATCGAATATCCGACACTCGATCTATATCGCGCGTTCCTGCAGGATCTCGTCGTGCCGCACTTCCATCTGTTTGGCTGGCTGGTGTTCCTGACCGAGACCGCGATCGGACTGTCGCTGGTCTTGGGAGCGGCGACTAGAGCCGGCGCTCTCCTCGGCGTGGCGCAGGCGGTGAACTTGCTGGTCGCGCAAGGCAGTACGCCTGAGGGCGCCTGGATATACGTCGCCATACTCGCAGCGAATCTCCTGGTGCTGTTCACGCCTTCGAACCGGAGATTCAGCGTTGACAGCCGCGTTGCGCCGTTGTCATAGCCAGTCGTGAAGCCCGCGTCTACACTGTCGGCGTCAGCCACACCGGCATCTCGCATCACACCTTTCGCCACACCGGCGTGTCATGATCGTGAATGGCGCTTCGCTCCGCGCCGTACAGACGATAGGCGGCTGGGGCAGACTCCTCATGATGGAGCGGTATGCGCATTCCGGACTTTGTGAGCGGCGTCTAACTGCTCGGGACTCAGGCCGTCGAGATGATTATGGCGACGTGAGCGATTGCAGAACGCATCGATGTAGTCGGTGATATCGGCCAGCGCCAGCGAGCGGTTCTTGAAGATCTGCTTTTTGATGCGCTCCTTCTTCAGGCTCCCGAAGAACGACTCGACCACCGCGTTGACGCCCCTATGTGTCAAGAGTGCGGCGAGCGAGATGTCAGGCCGCGGCACTGGCCGCCACGCGAGCCTGATGGTCGCCGATCAACGCACGATAGATCTCGCGGGCCACGAAGCGCTTGAGACACCGGATGATGTCCTTCTTGCTGAGGCCTTCGGCGACGCGTCGAGCCACGTAGGCGAGCGTGGGCTCATGCCAGCGCATGCGGACGATCACGATTCGATACAGCGCGGCGTTCGCTTGGCGATGGCCGCCGCGAAAGAGGCGGTGGCGATGCGTCACGCCACTGGATGCCGGGATGGGGCAGACGCCACACAGTTTGGCGAAAGCGGCTTCAGACCGCACCCGCGTCGGGTTGTCGCCGGCGACAATCATCATTTCGGCCGCGGAGTCCGCGCCAATGCCAAAGGCATCACGCAGCGTGGGCACAGCCGTGGCCGTGATGGCGTCGAGGACCTCGTCGTGGGTGTCGATCTCCGCCGTGAGCGCCAACCAGCGTGCGGCCAGGGCGCGCAGTGCGTGCTTTGTCGACTGCACCGTATCGGCCATCGCGCCAGGGAGGAGTCGGGCACATCGATCAATCAGTTTTCGGTCGGTCAATGGCTCGAGGGCTTCTCGAAGCTCCGCAGGCGCGTTGACGATGAGTGTCTTCAGCGTGATGATCGCCGCGCCTCTGGCTTTGACGGCCGTGTCTCTGGCTACTTTGATCTGACGGACCATCTCCGCCGATCCGTCGGCCGTCTTGGGCACGGCGGTCGCGATGCCGGCCAGTACGGATCGCGCGGCGGTCTCGGCATCGAGGGTGTCGCTCTTGCCGTTGTTGCGGCGCTTCCGCCGATCGCTGTGACTGACCTCGACGACGCGCATCGCGTTCCGCCGGACATGGCTGGCCAGGCCCACACCATACGAGCCCGTACCCTCGATGCCGAACGCCTCGACGACCCCGAGTGACTGTGCCCACGTGACGAGCGTCGCGTAGCCGGCGCGATCCGCCGACACGCTGCAGTCCGCGAGACGAACGCCCAAGGGTGAAATCGCCACGGCGACGTGGATGTGCTTGTGTGTATCGACGCCAACGATGACAGTCGTCGTCGGTGCGCTGGGGGCGGGATGTTGGGGCATGTGGCGACCTCTTTTCGGGCTGCGACACGCTTGATCGAGCGAGCGGACAGGACTGTGATGGGTCTTGGAGCCAGGCCCCTATTGGGTCACAGCCCACCCGACCAAGTCGTGTCTGGGTGAGTGCTGCCAGGCCTGGCCGACAGATCAACGCCAGGACACGAAGTCATTCTTAACAGGAGTCAGACCTGGCCGGACAGCGGGGAGATCATGCTCACAGTCCCAGCAGTTACCTTTTCGGCTCATGCTGGGTTCCAGATGATTGGCCCGGCAGAAGCTCCGCCACGCGTCGCTTCCGTATTGGCTCCCCTGGCCCGAGTGAATCACCGTACCGCGCGGTCGCCGTCGGCGTCTTCGAGGCCGTAGATCGCGGCGATATGAGGATGATTGAGCGAGGCCAGCACCTTGGCTTCGCTCTCGAACCGTGCAAGGCGCTCGGGGTCATTCGCCACCGCCGGCAGCAACACCTTGATCGCCACGTCACGATCGAGCTTCGTATCGCGGGCACGATACACCGCCCCCATCCCGCCGAGACCCAGGAGATCGCCCACCAGATAGGGGCCGAGCCGCAATCCTGCGGTGAGGGTATTGGGCGTCAAGGGCGGGCTAATAGTAGCGCGGACAGCGCGATGCGAGGATTACTCGTCACTGGTCGGCCAGTGTTTACCAAGACACGCGACCAGCACCACTGGAGCCACATAAGACCTGGCGGCCAATAGACCCGACCATGGCCTGTCATGGCGGGACCTCGGGCACCACCGCCGTTACGGCCAGGGATGGGGTTCGGCTCGCCTGAACAGATCGCCATCTCGACGCCAGGTGCCCATTTACGACAAGAGCCCTCGACCGACCATGACGGTCAATCGAGGGCCTTGATGTCTGCGATGTGATGGTCGGGGCGAGAGGATTCGAACCTCCGACCCCTCGGTCCCGAACCGAAGCGGGATCCGGTGAATTGTTCAAGAAATGCCAAGATCTGCGGGTGACGTAAGACCCGCATCAGATATAGCCACGCTCTATCGCCGACCATAGCGGACATCGGTCCGGGCGTCTTCCGGTCACACGTTCGTCGTCAGGAGCCCGGTGGCCGCAGGAGTCCGACGACCGCATCAACGATCCGTCTGAATGCCTCCGGCGTCAGCACGGCGAGTTGGCGCGTGACAAGATCGTGACTCGCGGTGAACAACTTGCCGGGGCGAGCGAAGCTGACCTCCCGCAGCGAGCCGGACGCGAACGCCGCGTCATCCAATGTGACCGCTCCCGTGTCGCTGTAGGGCTTGCTCGTGACTTGACAGAGGATCTGATCGCCGCGACCGGCGTTGGCGAGCACGACCGCGGGCCGCAGTTTGGACTGGGAGAGGTCGGAGAACGGAAATCGGACCAGAACCACCGCGCCTACTGGAGGTGGGACCACGCTTCATCCTCTTCCGGGCGATTCCAGTCCTCAGCGAGTGCGTCTTCGCTCAGAAGTGCGGTTTCCGAGGTCTGCTCGAGAGGGCTCTCTTCAAGGATGGTCACGAGCGCACGGCGGGTGGTGCGAGGATGAACGGGTTCGAGGAGCCTCACGTTGCCCTGCTCATCGATGACGGCCTCAACAGTCTTGATCATGTCCGTTCCTGTCTGCGGATTCCCTTACCGCGCACTGGTTAGACCAGCGTCGCACCCCGAAGGCGCGTCGGTCAAGTTCGCCGGCCGGACCTGCCACTCCAGACTCTCAAGGGCGAGGGACCACGGGCATTCCGTCACGGTCGCCATGCTCGGTCTACGCAGCGCGACGTACGAGGACTAATCCGCCGCGACCAGACGCGTTACTTGATCCCTGGCGCGGTCGTGCGCAGGTAGTCCCCGAAGTTGAAAATGAACACGACTTTGCTGCACGTAGATCAGATTCCCGCTCGGCACGTACCGGCCGTAGTACGCGCCGCGGACGACCACCTTCGGGGCCCCGCCCGCCTTCGTCGAGGCTTCGGCGGGCAGGCCCGACAGCGGGGCGACGACGAGGTTGGCCGCGTCCCAGTTGCCCGATGACGACGAGTTCTCGGTGAAGAGCACGCGATCGCCGCCTGGGTGCACCTGCGGCCACCGCTGCGTCGTCGCGCTCTGGCTGAGGGCGCCGAAGCCCGCCGGTGTGCCACCGGCCGCCGAGACGCGCATTAGCGTCGTGTCGGCGGCGCCGAAGAGGATCGTGTCGTCGTCGGCCCACGTGCCGACGCGGCCCACCCGCGCGTCGCAGAGACTGACCGCGGCGCCCCCGGGCACCGAGACTTTCTTCAGCGTGCCGCCGGCGAAGACCCATGCGTGACTGGGGGCGCGGGAGGTTCACTCTACCCTTCGCGACTCAAGAGTGATGCGCCGTAACCGTGCCCGGAGCGGACGCGCGTCGATTAGTTCGCCGGCAGCTTGGACTTCAATTCCTCGAACCAGTTCACCGTGACCTGAATGGCGGGCGCGGCCGGCTTCTGCGCGTCGGGTAGTGGGGCATCCTTGAGCAGGAGGAACCGTCGTCCGTCGGCCGAGACGTCGTAGTGGCGTCCGGAATTGAACGCCACATACGGGCCCTTCACCACCGGTTGGGGATTTCCGAGCGTGAGGTCCGCGCCGAGGCGCACCGGCACCGCCATGATCGTGTCCGGCCCAACGTAGTAGAACAACTCGCGCCCGTCACGCGACCACAGGGGACGCGTGCCGCCGTCCGTCGAAACCTGCCGACGCGCCGTCTCCACGTTGGGAAAGGGACGTACGTACACTTCGCGACGGCCTGACTCATCGGACATATAGGCGAGCCAGCGTCCATCCGGCGAGAACTCCGCGTTGGTCTCGCTCGCCCGCGAATGCAGGAGCATTGTCTCCGTACGAGTCGCGCCCAACGCGATGGCACCCAAATCCATAGGTGTCGTCTGGGGTGAGGAGAAGACAAGCAACGAGCCATCCGGCGAGAACGCCTGCGGGAATTGGAGGGTCGTGCCGCTGCTCAACCGTTCCATGGAACCAGACCCGTCAGCCGCTTGCCAATACACGCTCTCGACGCCGTCGCGTTCTGCCGTGAACGCGACCCGCTTGCCGTCCGGCGTCCACGTCGGCGACCGGTTCATGCCCGGATCGTTGGTCAGGCGCTGCAGGGTCTGGCGAGCGAGATCCCAGATCCAAATGTCGTTCTGCTCGTCGCGCGCGTCCAACGCCACGCGGGTGCCGTCCGGAGACAAGCGCGCGTAAGTGTAGGCCCGCGGCGGCACCTTGACGAGTTCCTCGCGTCCCTGCCGGTCCACCCAAACCAGCGTGCGCGGCGCGATGCCTGCACCGCCCGTCACGTGCGCCAGCGTTCCGTGGCGAGACACGGCGAAATTGGCGGCTTCGGTAGTTGCCTTGGTCTGCAC
>JBKJMH010000244.1:0-10254 GCA_046596625.1 Vicinamibacterales bacterium
GATTCTCGTGCCTGCCGACAAGAGCAGCACGACGCCACTCGGTATGTCAGCAGTGATGATCGGCACGCTGCCGGATCAGACCTACGACGTTGCGCACGAAGTGATGCCGACGGGCAGCACGCTGTTCGTGTTCAGCGACGGCGCCTACGAGATCGTCACGAAGGAGGGTGTGCGCACGGACTTCGAGGAGTTCCTGCCGCTGCTGACCGCCCCGTCCACGCCGGGCATGTCCGAGCCAGAGCGGGTCTATCAGGCTATCCGCAGTGTGTCCAAGGCCGGTCCGCTCGACGACGATTTCTCGCTGATGGCACTGACGTTCGTCTAGGTCCAGTTGTACGTAGCCGCGCAGCTTCAGGTGCGCGGTGACCGCGCCGACGTGAGGGTCGCCACAAACGGGGCCCTCTATCGCAGCTCGATGGCAATCCGATCGGCAGGCGCATCGCTGTCGTTCTGCTCGGTGTGCGTCGCGGCGCCGGACACTCGCACGTCGTCGCGCTTCGCTCCCGGCTGGTCGTTCAAATAGACGACGACGCGGTTCAGCAGGTGTTCGTGGACGGCGCTCTTCGCATGCGGCTCGAAGTGCACACGCAGAACTCTCACCGAGGCGTTCTCGAAGTCTACCGAGTAGCGGGACGGGTCGACCACTGCCGGGTCCAGCGCTGTCACGGCCGGCGGCCCCGACGGTCCACCCTTCAAGTCGATCTCCAGAATGCGGATAGGCTGGCTTCCCGTGTTCTCGGCGACGTAGGCGCCACTCGCCGGACGCCAGCGCACATCGCCGCGCGTGAAGACGATGTTCTCCGTGGTGGAGCCCTCCTGCCGCGTCATGACGCCGTCATCCAGGTAGACGAGCACGCGGTTCGTCGCATGCCCGTTCGGCGAGCGCGACGGCGCATGTGGCGGCAGCGTGGCCACGTAGACCCGCGCCTGCGGAGTATCGAGTTTCGGCGTGATGGTGGTCTGTGCTCGAAGCCCTGCTCCGAGAAGCACGATCACCGCAACAAGGAACGAGAGGCGTGTGCGCATCATCAGTCGCCGATTATGAGCGCATTTCGCTCCAGGCTGCTAGCGGGCGGACCGTATGGCCCAGCGCAGCTTGGCGGCTTGCGCTCGCCGGTTGCTGAACGTCTCGTCTTTACCGGAGCGCACGGGCGCGGCGCTGATACGCGAGTAGACCTGCGCGCGATGTCCGGCCCGGAACGCCTGCTTCACGCGACGATCTTCACCGGAGTGAAAGGTCATGATGGCGACCCGTCCCCCGGGAGCCAGGCAGCCGGGCACGGCCTGAAGGAGCGCGTCGAGCGCCCCGAGCTCGTCATTCACGGCAATGCGCAACGCCTGGAAGGTGCGGCGCACGGACATCTTCACGTCGGTCTTCGGCAGGACGGGACGCGCGGCATGCAATCCCATGCGAACCACGCGCTCCGCGGCATGCGTGGTGTCGCAGGGCTGCGACTTCAGCAGGCCGGCGATGACCTCGGCGTGCGGCTCGTCTGCGTACGCCAGGAGCAGCTCCGCCAGCGCCGGCACGTCCAGCCGCGCAATCAGCTGCGCGGCCGACTCTCCCTGCGTGGGGTTCATGCGCATGTCGAGCGGGCCGACCGACTTATAGCTGAAGCCGCGCGCGGGCGTGTCGAGCTGCATGGCGGAGACACCGAGGTCGGCGAGAATCACGTCCGCGCCGAGCGGGCATTCGGAGGCACAGATCAGGGGCAACGCGGAGAAGTTGGCAGCGCACAGCGCGAAACAGTCCGCGCCGTGACCGGCCGCACGAAAACGGTCCGCCGTGCGTGGGCCTTCAACGGGATCGACGTCGAGCCCGATCAGGCGACCGCCGGGCAGCAGATGTGCCAGCAGTGCCTCGGCGTGGCCACCTGCACCCAGTGTGCAATCGATCGCAAGTTCGCCGGTACGAGGTCTCAGGTGCTGGATCACCTCCCGCACCATGATGGGGAGGTGCACACCGCTGCCTCGCACCGGCGTCGCGACCCTATCGATCCGCCGGCTTGAGGGCGCCGCGCAGCTTGTCGGCCAGCGACGAGCTGAAGCCCTGTCCCTGAGCCTGCGCCGTATCTTCGCGCTGGCTGTACTCACGCACGACGTCGGCTTCGCGCGCCTCGAGGACCGCCTTCGCGCTGACGCGAATACGGCGGCCGGCCGGGTCGACCTCGAGCACCACGACCTCGACATCGGATCCGGCGGGGAAAACCTTCGCCGCGTCGGCTTCACGTGGGACGCCGGTCTCACTCCAGGGCATCAGCCCCGTGCGGCCGGGCGCCAGGAAGACGAAGATACCGAACGATTCGTGACGCTCGACCTTGCCGGTGATGCGCGCGCCAGGTACAACCGCCGTCCGCGTAGCGCCGCCGGCCGCCCGCGTCGACCCTTCGTCGACCATCGCGACACCGATGCGCTTCTTGTCGAGATCGAGGTTCAGGATTTCGAACGAAGCCATAGTGCCAGGCGACACCGACTTCGCCCACCCCTTCGAGTGGCCGGTGGGCGGGAACGTCGATACGTGCGCCAGGGCCTCGATGCCCGGCTCGAGCTCGACGAACGCGCCGAAGTCCGTGACGCGCGTGACGCGGCCGGACTTCACCTGCCCAACCTCGTAGGTGGCACCCACCGCCTCCCATGGGTCGGCGAGCAGCTGCTTGAGGCCGAGCGCGATCTTCTGGGTGGCTTCGTCGACGCGCAGCACCTTGACGGTGATGTCTTCGCCCGGCTTGAACAGCGCTGCCGGGTCGGTGACGCGCGACCAGCCCATTTCGGACACGTGCAGCAACCCCTGGATGCCGGCGCCGAGTTCGACGAACGCGCCGAAGGCAGGCACGGACGCGATACGGCCGGTGAGGATCGCACCAGGCACGATGGCCTTGCGCAGTTCGACGGCCTGGGCGCGCTGTTCCACTTCGAGCAGCGCCCGCCGCGACACAATCAGGTTGCGGCCGTTCTCCTTGTACTCGATGATCCGGAACGCATAGACGCGGCCGATGTGCTGGGCGGGGTCGGTGCCACGGACGGTGTCGATCTGCGAGAAGGGGCAGAAGCCGCGCGAGCGGCCAATCTTGATCTCGTAGCCACCCTTCACTTCGCCTTCGACCTTGCCCTCCACCGGCAGCCCGGCCTCGTAGGCGTCTTCGAGTTGCTTGTCGGTGGCCGAGCCGCGCGCCAGCCGCCGCGACAGCATGATGCCGCCGTCGGTGGACACCACGAGTGCCTGGATGGTGTCGCCGACCGCGACCTCGAGCACCCCGTCGGCGTCCTTCAGCTCGGCAAGCTCGATCATCGCCTCGCCCTTGCTACCGACGTTCACGAAGGCGGTGTCGTGGCCGAAGCCGACGATGGTGCCTTGGATTGTCTGGCCCTTTGCAATCCGCTTCGCCTTGAGCGAAGCCTCGAACATGGAGGCAAAATCTTCTTCGAACTCGCTCACGGCGCTCTCTCCCCGGTTACCCGACTGGGCGCCACGGCGTGCGGCGCATCATCACCCGGATTATATCGGTCAGTCGTACACTCGGACGGTCCGATGCGTTCATGACGATTCCTCCCAGGCTGGCGGCCCGACTCCACACCCAGGCAGGCGCCGATCGCTGGCGTGTCAGCCAGGAAAACTGGGAGGCCGCTTTGTCCGCGAGCGCGGCCCGGGCCTTTGGCGCGAACAAGGCGTCGCCCGCGGAGGTCGGACGCTATCTCGAAGGGCTGCATCTCGAGGATCTGGCGCTGGCCGTCGCCTGCGCTGCCGGCGACGACGACGCGTGGCAGCACTTCGTGCTGTCGTTCAGGCCGGTGCTCTACCGGGCAGCCGAGGCGATGGCGCCTGGTGGCGACGCGCGCGATCTGGCCGACGGACTGTACGCGGAGTTGTTCGGACTCGCTAACTCCGGGGGTGTGCGCCGATCGCTCTTCCGCTACTTCCACGGACGCAGCAGCCTCGCCACGTGGCTGCGCTCCGTGCTGGCGCAGCGCCACGTCGACCGGCTCCGCCTGCAACGGCGAACGCAACCGCTGCCGCAGACCGTGGACGGGGACGACGCGCTGCCAGACAACCAGCCTCCTCCCGACCCGGACCGGCTCCGTTTCCTGGGCTTGATGCGCGTGGTCCTGACCGCCGCACTGGCGCGCCTCGAGAGCCGCGACCGCCTCCGTCTGGCCTGTTACTATGCGCAGCAGATGACGCTGGCGCAGATCGGCCGTCTGCTCAGCGAGCACGAAGGCACGGTGTCGCGGCACCTGACGCGCACCCGCGGACTCATCAGGACGTGGGCCGAAGAGCGCCTGCGGTTCGAGTACCACCTGGACGAGGCGCAGATCACGGAGTGCTTCCGCTCCGTCGTGGCGGACACCGGCCCCATGGACCTGGGCGAACTGCTCGGCACCGGGGACGGCAAGAATCCTCTCGCCGATCGTTCCAAGGACAGGGGGAGGGTGTGACGACGCCGGACGACCGCGACCGTTCGCTCGACCAGTGGTTCAGCGCCGCGTTGCCCGAGACGGGCGAGCCGACCGATTCGTGCCTTGATGCCGAAACGGTCGCCGCATGGCTCGACGAAGGTCTCGCTCCCTCCGCGCGCCAACAGGCCGAGGTGCACGTCTCCACATGCGCCCGGTGTCAGGCGCTCGTCAGTGCGGTTGTGACGATGCAGGCAGCGGACGCAGCGGCCACAGAGCCAGTCCCGTCGCGCTGGCGCGCATGGGCCAACTGGATGGTGCCGCTCGGCGCGGTGGCCACGGCTGGTCTGGCGCTGGCCGTCTGGCTGAACATTCCCGCTCAGCCGGTACCCAGGGCCGGCCCGGCGCCGCAGGCACGGCTCGAGTCGGTGCCCGACACCGTGTCCAGCACACAGTCCGCGGACGCCCCTGCGGAAGCGGCACCAGTTCCCGCTCCGGAGGTGCCGCTCCAGCCGCGACCGTCTTCTGACGTCGCACGCAAGGCCAACGCGGCCAGGACGGAGGCGGTCGTGCCGGCCCCGGCAGCGCCGCCTCTTGACGCGGCGTCCGCTCCGGCCGCTGGGCGCGCGCGGCTCGCCACGCCGGCCGTCACGGTCGCGTCGGCTCCGGTTGCCGCAGCGCAGGATGCCCTCAGCGCCCAGGCCTTTGCCGCACGGGAGGCGGTCGGACTCGTCGAGGTGACCTCGCCCGACGCGCAGGTGCGATGGCGTCTGGCCGGCCGCGCCGTGTTGCGGAGCGCCGACCGGGGTGCCACCTGGACGCCGGTCGTCTCCGCCCAGACGGCGCGCCTGCTCGCAGGCGTTGCGCCGTCGGCAGCGGTGTGCTGGCTCGTTGGCGAGGCTGGCCTCGTGCTGCGCAGCGTTGACGGCGTCACCTTCGTCCGTGTCACCGCACCCGCCGCTGTCGATCTGACTGCCGTCACGGCCACGAGCGCCGCCAACGCTGCGGTGACCGCGGCCGACGGTCGCCGCTTCACCACGTCGGATGGCGGCACCACCTGGGAGCTGACGCGCTAGCCAGGGCGCCTTTCACATTGGTGTAGCTGCCGACCTTCAGGTTGGCCTTGCCTGGTGCGAACCTCTCAAGGTTCGCGGCGACGGGCCTCGCCGAGGCGCACTGCAAGAATTCCTGGCCCGATCGTTCTACGGACAGAAGGAGAATCCCGATGTCCACACGAACCCTTGTTGCTGCGGTCTCCACCGCCGCCCTCGTACTTGTCGCCGTCGGTCCGCACCACCGGGCCACACTCTCGCTTCCCGTGGAGGCCGCCGCGCAGGAGGTGGCCACCAGCACCCTCGACGACCAGGTTGACCTCGCCGTCACCGTCTACAACTCCGACATCGCCTTGATCAGGGACACTCGGAGCCTGCGCCTGGTTACCGGGACGAGTGACCTGCACTTCATGGACATTGCCGCCACAGTGAACCCGGCGAGCGTGCACTTCCGCTCGCTGACCGATCCGGCGCGGGTGTCGGTGCTCGAGCAGAACTACGAGTACGACCTGCTCGAACCCGACAAGCTGCTGCGGAAGTACGTCGGTCGCGAGGTCACGCTGGTCCGCCGGCGCACTGAGAACGGCGCCACGATCGACGACGAGGTGAAGGCGCATCTCCTCAGCTACAACAATGCTCCCGTGTGGCGCATCAACGGAGAAATCGTCACCGGGCTGTCGGCCGATCACATCCGCTTCCCGGAATTGCCAGGCAACCTTTATTCGCGACCAACGCTGATCTGGACGCTCGACAACCGCGGTGGTTCGCAGCACCGGGTCGAGGCGTCGTATCTGGCGGCGAAGCTCGCCTGGAGCGCCGACTACGTGCTGACAGTGGCGCGCAACGACACGGCGGCGGATCTCGACGGCTGGGTTACGGTGGTGAACGGCAGCGGTACCGCCTTTCGCAACGCCCGCCTGCAACTCGTCGCCGGGGAACTGAACCGCGTGCGCGCGGCGTTCGGCAAGGCGATGCAGGACAACATGGCGTACGCGAGAGCCGCCGAGGCGCCAGCGGCGCCGATGGCGCAGGAAGCGTTCTCCGACTACCACCTTTACACACTCGAGCGGAAGACGTCGGTCAACAACAACGAGACCAAGCAGGTGAGCATGCTGAACGCCACCGGCTTCCCGGTACGGAAGCGCTACGTCGTCGACGGACAGTCGTACTACTACCGCAACCCACACCCGGGCGCGCCGGTGAAGGACCAGGTGCAGGTGTTCTACGAACTGAAGAACGAGCAGAAACTCGGACTCGGCATGCCGATGCCGTCGGGCATCGTCCGCGTCTACCAGAGCGACTCGAAGGGCGGCGTTCAGTTTGTCGGCGAAGACCGCATCGACCACACGCCGAAGGATGAAACCATCAACCTGAAGATCGGCAGCGCCTTCGATGTCACCAGCGAGCGCAAGCAGACCGACTTCGAGAAGATCGCCACCAACGTCTACGAACTCGAATACGAAATCACGCTGAAGAACCACAAGGCGGTGCCGGTGGTTGTGGAGGTGAACGAACCGGTTGGCGGCAGCTGGCGCATGGTGCGCTCGTCGTTCGAATGGACGAAGACGTCGGCGTGGGCTGCACAATTTGCGGTTCCCATTGCCGTGGACGGCACGTCGGTGTTGCGCTACCGCCTGCGCGTGACCTACTAGACCGGAGACCGCGAACGCGGACGGGACAGGTTCGGGTTACCATGGAGGCCCCGTGAACCCCCGTCTGGCCCAGCTACAGCCGTATCCGTTCGAGCGCCTGCGCGCGCTCTTCGCCTCGGTGCCGACGCCGGGGCGCCCGCCGATTCGCCTGTCGATCGGCGAGCCGCAACACCCGACGCCCGCGCTGATCCTCGACGCGCTGTCGAACCATCTTGATGGACTGGCCACCTATCCCACCACGGCGGGTGCGGATGTGCTGCGCGAGGCCATCGCCGACTGGTTCGTCCGACGCTACGCCCTGGACGCGCTGACGCCGGCGCAGGTGCTGCCGGTGCTCGGCACGCGCGAAGCGCTGTTCGCGTTCGCGCAGACGGTGGTCGACGGCTCGCGTCCCGCACCGCTCGTCGTGTGCCCGAACCCGTTCTACCAGATCTACGAGGGAGCCGCGCTGCTGGCGGGAGCCGGCACCGCTTTTCTCAACCAGACCGAGGCGTGCGGGTTCGCGCTCGACTTCGCGTCGCTCACCGATGCGGAGTGGGCACGCACGCAACTGGTGTACGTCTGCACCCCGGGCAATCCGACCGGACGGGTGCTGACGCTCGACGAGTGGCGCACACTCTTCGCGTTGTCGGATCAGTACGGGTTCGTCATCGCGTCGGACGAGTGCTATTGCGACATCTACGATGGTGCGGCTCCGCTCGGGGGCCTCGAGGCCGCGCAGGCACTGGGCCGAACCGACTACCGGAACCTGGCCGTCTTTGTCAGCCTCTCGAAGCGCTCGAACGCGCCAGGGCTTCGCTCGGGCGCCGTGGCTGGCGACGCGCGCCTGATGGCGTCGTTTCTGTTGTATCGCACCTATCACGGCAGTGCGATGAGCCTGGCAGTGCAGCACGCGAGCCTGGCAGCGTGGCAGGACGAGCAGCACGTGGCCGCGAACCGTGCCTTGTACCGCGCCAAGTTCGACGCCGTGGTGCCGATGCTGTCCGACGTGCTGCACGCACCGCGGCCGGACGCCGGCTTCTACCTCTGGGCGCGCGTGCCCGGTGGCGATGACGAGGCGTTTGCACGCGACCTGTTTGCCGCCACGCATGTGACCGTGCTGCCCGGGCGATATCTCGCCCGGACGGCGCATGATGCCAACCCTGGCGACGGCTACGTGCGCATGGCGCTCGTGCCCAGCCTTGACGACTGCCTCGACGCTGCGTCGCGCGTCGTCACTTTCTGCCGCTGACTGATACGCCATGGACATATTGTCGCTTGCTCCCGTCATTGACGCGTGGTTCGAACGCCGCAGCGAGATTGCGCTCACTGCCGTAGCGACCGACCTTGCCACCGCGCTCGATCAGGTGATCGCCGCACTCGACAGCGGCGGCTTGCGCGTGGCGGAGAAGATCGACGGCACCTGGGTGACGCATCAGTGGATCAAGAAGGCGGTGCTGCTGTACTTCCGGACCCACGACAACCGGGTCGTGCAGGGCGCGGGTGGGGTGACCTGGTTCGACAAGGTGCCAACCCGGTTCGAGGGCTACACGGACAGCCAGTTCCGAGACGGCGGCTTCCGCGTCGTGCCTCCCGCCGTGGCACGCGCCGGCAGCTTCATCGGCCGCAATGTGGTGCTGATGCCCTCCTACGTGAACATCGGCGCCTACGTCGACGAAGGCACCATGGTCGACACCTGGGCCACGGTCGGCTCGTGCGCGCAAATTGGCAAGAACGTCCACCTGTCCGGCGGGGTCGGCATCGGCGGCGTGCTGGAACCGCTGCAGGCCAATCCCACCATCATCGAGGACAACTGCTTCATCGGCGCCCGCTCGGAGGTTGTCGAAGGGGTCATCGTCGAGGCGAATTCCGTGCTCTCGATGGGTGTGTTCATCGGGCAGAGCACGAAGATCTACGACCGCGCCACGGGCGAGGTCGTCTACGGCCGGGTGCCGTCCGGATCCGTGGTGGTGCCAGGCAGCCTGCCGTCGGCTGACGGCACGTATGCGCTGAACTGCGCGGTGATCGTGAAGCGTGTCGACGCGCAGACCCGGGCCAAGACTTCGATCAACGAACTGCTGCGCGCGTAGCGCGGACCGACGCACCCGATGACCGACACCCAGTCCCGGACGCTCGCGCTCGCGAAGCAACTGATCGCCTGCCGTTCGGTCACGCCCGACGATGACGGAAGCCTGGCGCTGGTGGCAGCGCGGCTCTCGGCTGCCGGTTTCACTTGCGAGCGGATTGAACGGGGCGGGGTGTCGAACCTGTGGGCCCATCACGGCGCGGGCGCGCCACTCGTCTGCCTCGCCGGACATGTCGATGTCGTGCCGACCGGGCCGGTGGAGCAGTGGAGCGTGCCGCCGTTCGAGGGCGTTGAACGCGACGGGTTTCTCATCGGCCGTGGTGCTGCGGACATGAAGGCGTCGGTGGCGGCCATGGTCACCGCCGCCGAGCGCATTGCGCTCGCCGAGCCTGCGCACGGCGGCTCGATCGCCATCCTGCTGACCGCTGACGAGGAAGGAGACGCGTTGCACGGCACGGTGGCCGTGGTCGACGTCCTCCGCAGCCGGGGCACCCGGCTCGACTACTGCCTCGTGGGCGAACCCACGTCATCCAGCCAGTTCGGCGACACCGTGAAGAATGGGCGCCGCGGTTCGCTGAACGGCGTCCTGCGGGTGAAGGGTATCCAGTGCCACGTCGCCTACCCGGAACGTGGCCGCAATCCGGTCCACGACGCGGCCCCGGCGCTGGCGGAACTCGCGGCGACGCAGTGGGACGCCGGGAACGAATATTTCGGCCCGACCACATTTCAGATCTCGAACGTGCATGCCGGCACCGGCGCGCCCAACGTCGTGCCTGGCACGCTGGAGGTGCAGTTCAACCTGCGCTTTTCGCCGCAGTCGCCGGCGGCGCGGTTACGGGAGCGCGTGCAGGCCGTGTTCGAGCGGCACGGCGTGGAGTACGACCTCACCTGGACGGTCTCTGCAGAGCCGTTCATGACGCCGGAAGGTGACCTGGTGGCGACGGTGCGGGACGCGGTGCGGCGGGAAACCGGTGTGACGCCGGCACTGTCAACGAGCGGCGGGACGTCTGATGGACGCTTCCTGGCGACCATCGCAGAGCAGGTGGTGGAGTTCGGCCCGATGAACGACACCATCCACAAGATCGACGAGCGG
>JBKJMH010000072.1:0-2648 GCA_046596625.1 Vicinamibacterales bacterium
TGGGCGTATCCGACGCACGCGTCTGACACCCAGTACATGTTGTAAGCGGTCCGCGAATCGGACCACGTCGTGGAAGCCGGTGTAACGAATCCGCTCCGCCGAACACTCACTACCGCAGACCAGAGGGGCCATGCCGGCTCGGGTGGTCAGACCGTCGTGGCAGGTCGAGCGGCCGCGGGCGACGCCTGCTGAATGGAGACACAATGGGGTCGCAGATGACACGGACGGTGGTTGGCTGCCCGAGATGAGAATCCGAGGACGTGTGTACGGGTCGTCATGCTGCGCGTGAGTCCAGGGAGCGCCGCGAGATTCCTGGCCATTGCGGGCGTCCTGTGCGCGGTGCTCCTTGGGCGGCCGACGTTCCTCGCAGCGCAACAGCCCGCTGTCGCGCAACCTCCCGTTTCGCCGGGCGGCCAACCGGACCCTGCGCCGGTTGACGATGCAGCGGTCGGCTTTCAGGGTGCAGGCACTCCCGCCGTGGTCGCCGGCGTGGGGCCGGCGTTCGGCATTCTGGGCGGACGCCCGATGATTCGGCCCGTCCGGGCGACGACGCCTCCGGTCATCGACGGCCGGCTCGGCGATCCGGCGTGGCGCACGGCCGCGTCGATCACCACGTTCGTGCAGCAGTCCCCGCTCGACGGCGCCCCGGCGAGCGAGCCGACCGAGGTTCGGGTCGCCTACGACAGCCAGTTCATCTACCTCGCGTTCCACGTCCACTACGCGGACACGCGGCTGATGCGCGCCAACCGCGCGGACCGCGATCAGGCGCTCGAAGACGATCTGGTCACCGTCTACATCGACCCGTTTCGCGACCAGCAGCGCGCCTACATGTTCGAGGTGAACGGCTACGGCGTGCAGGGCGACGGGATCATCAACACGGGCAACGGTGGCCAGGCCATCCCTGTGCCCGACCGCTCCTGGGACGCGCTGTTCTTCAGCGCGGGTCGGATCGTGGCTGATGGCTTCACGGCTGAAATGGCAGTCCCGTTCAAGAGCTTGCGCTACCCAGGGCTCGACGGGAAGACGCCGCAACGCTGGGGCTTCCAGGTGGTACGGTCGATCAAGGGCAAGGACAACGAGGCGGACGTCTGGGCCCCGGTATCGCGCAGTGTGTCCGGGTTCATGACGCAGATGGGCGTGCTGGAGGGCATGAGCGACATCTCGACGCGCCGCAACCTGGAACTCCTGCCGACGTTCACCGCGATCCGGTTCGGCTCCCTGAACACGAAGACCGGCGCCTACTCCGGCGACTGGTCGCGCGAGGGCGGCCTCGACGTCAAGTACGGCATCACGTCGAACCTGACGTTCAATGTCACCTTCAATCCCGACTTCTCGCAGATCGAGTCGGATCGCGCCCAGATCGACGTCAACCAGCGCTTCCCGCTGCTGTTTCCGGAGTTGCGGCCCTTCTTTCTCGAGGGACGGGAAATCTTCACCCTGTCGTCGCCCGTCACCTGGATCAACACGCGCACCATCGTGGACCCGCGCTTTGGCGCGAAGCTCACCGGCAAGGTCGGCAACCTCGCCGTCGGGCTGCTCGTGGCCGACGACGAGGCGCCGGGCAAGCGCGTGGCCGCGTCAGATCCTGCGTTCGGAGAGTCAGCGCAGGTGTTCATCGCGCGCGCGCGGTACGACCTCTATGCAGAGTCGTACGTGGGCGCTCTGGTGACCGACCGCGAATTCCTGGACAGCCACAGTCGTGCCGCCGGCGTGGACGGGCAGTTCCGAATCGGCCGGACGGCGCGCTTCAACTACATGGCCTTCCAGACCATGACCCGCACGCAGGATGGCGCCGAGGCGTCCGGACCGGCGTGGGGCGTCTTCCTGCAGCGCAATGGACGCAACCTGCGACTGTCGAGTTTCACCGGCAGCAACGATCCCGACGCGGCTACCGCCGTCGGCTTCCTCCGCCGCGCCAACACCCAGAACTTCTGGCACACCGGCTCCTACCGCTGGTGGCCGGAGAAGTGGATCATCAACTGGGGACCGCGAGGCCGGTATGAGCGGCTGTACAACCACGACTGGACGCTCGAGGACGAGAAGATCGAGAGCGGCGCCGACTTCACGTTCGCCAGGAACATCACGGCCAGCCTTGGTACGGAACGGTCGCTCGAGCGCTACCGCGGCATCGACTTCCGCAAGTGGCGGTACAACGCCAAGGCCAACGTCGCGACCAGCCGTCGCATCTCGATCGGCGGTTCGATCGACTGGGGCGACCAGATCTCGTTCACCAGGACTCCGTTTCTCGGCGCTGGCGTGACCGGCAGCCTCGACGTCACGCTGCGGCCGATTCCTCGCCTGCAGTCGCAGCTCAGTCTGGACTCGAGTCGCCTGGTGGATGTGCGCACCGGCAAGATGGAAGTGTTCGACCTCAAGTTGTTGCGGGCACTCACGACGTATCAGTTCACCGAGCGCCTGCTGATCCGGAACATCACCGATCGCAATACCTTCGCCCGCACGCTGGGCGTGAATCTGCTGGGCACCTACCGCGTCAACTCCGGCACGGTGTTCTTTCTCGGGTACGACGATCACTACCAGCAGCTCGCGCCGTTCGATCAGGTGGGCAGCGGTCTCGTGCTCCAGCGTGAGCTGCAGCGCACGAACCGCGCGATCTTTACGAAGCTGCAGATTCTGTTCAGGCTGTAGAG
>JBKJMH010000234.1:0-6766 GCA_046596625.1 Vicinamibacterales bacterium
TTCGAGCAGCGCGCCGGCGGTGACGAGCGCCGCCACCTGCACAGTGGTGCGGGCCGGCTTGTTCGGCTGATCAGCGGTGCCGAAGTACTTGTTGTAGGCGGCGTTCATGCCCGCGAAGTCGAGCTTGCCGTCCGGCGCCGCCACCATGTAGACGCGCATCATGACCACGTCGCCCATGCCGAGCCCCTGCTCCTTCAGCCCGGCCGCGACCTTCTGGAACGCGTTGTCCGCCTGCTCGTTCGTGTTGCCCCACACCGCCGGCGTGTTGGTGGCGCGGTCGGCGGCCTTGGTCGGCGAGGGGAGCTGTCCACTCAGGTAGTAGGTGTCGCCCGCCCAGACGCCGGTGGCGATGCCGCCTGGCGTCGCCGCCTGGATGTGCTTGACCTGGGCCAGCGCCGGCGAGGCCACAGCCAGCGCCGCGGCAGCAAAGAGAGCAAGGATCGATGTGCGCATTCAGAAGCTCCTTCGAATGAGAGAAGAAAAAGATAACCGTGGGCGATTGTCGCTCAACTCGGGCAGCGCGCGTACACGCGTTCACCGCAACCGTAGCTCGTCCACCCGCTTCTGCAGTCTCGGGTTCGGAAAGGTGTGCAGCACGGCCTCGAGCGCCGACGCGGCCGCCTCTCTCTGTCCAGCCGCCTCGTAGGCATCGGCCAGGAGCGCGGCTTTCCTGAATGCCAGCACGCGGTTCTGCTCGGGCACCTGAACCTGACCAAGCGCGGCGATGGCGGCCGGCGCATCCTTTCGATCGAGGAGGTGCGATTCCGCCACGAGCAGGCGCAGTTCCGGGTCGGCCGGAAAGCGCGCCGCGAGGTCGGCGATCAGCGCCGCCGACTCCGCCGCCTTGCCCGCTTTGCGATCGGCCATGGCCTGCTGGTACGCCCCGGCAATGAACAGCCGCTCGACGTCCTTCGGGTCGCCCGAGCGAATACCCACACCGCCCGCGTAGGAGTAGACCAGTTCGCCACCGTGCTCGCCGGCTTCGTAGACGGCGAAGACCGCCGCAAGGCCGACCACCGCCGCAAGGCCGTGCACCAGTTTCACTGTCGGCGAGCGCCGCAGCGCCAGCGCCGCCAATTCGACCGCGCCGAGCAGCAGCAGCACCGTCCGGGCAAATTCGCCCGACTCCTCATGGGCGACTACCGCCGGCCTCGATCCTGGGACGCGCTCGACGGGTCCGTGCGCGGCCGTGCCGGTCTGCACCGAGACGACGGCGGACAGCGCGGCGAGCACCAGCAGGGTCGTCGCTGCCGGACTGACGAACGACGGTGTTCCGATCAGCGATAGCAGCCGGAAGGCGACGCCGACGATGACGAGGACGATCGTGAAATGCACCACTTGCGGGTGCATGGCAGCGGGAAAGAGTACGGGCATGCCGCTAGTCTGCGACGAGTGCGACAGCCCAGCAAGAACTGACTGCCCGGCGGCGGCAGCAATCGGCTCGAGTGTCCTCTTACTTGCTGACGTTGACCGTGATGCTCTCGCCGCCGGTGAGCGCGCCGTCATCCGCGAGTGCGCGGATGATGTAGGTCCCGGGTTCGTCGAAGGTCACCTTCACCGGAATGCGGCCGTCCGCGGGCATCGTCGGCGGCACCCAGATCGGGGCCCAAGGCGATTTCGCGCCAGCGCGGGTGTCTTCCCATGGCTTGATCTGGTCGGGCGAAAAGCTCACCGTGCCAGGCCCGCGGTAGACGAACCAGGACAGGTGCAGTCCGACGTTCTTGCCGACGGTGATGCGAATGGGCGGCGCGGTCATGGCGCGCTGGATGCGCTGTGCAGCCACCGCCGCGGCGGCGGCGGGATCCGCGGCCTGGCGCGCAGCCGCCGACGAACCGGCGTTCGATACCGCGGAGCCGCCGCCACCACCGCGACGCTTCGGGATGCCGTCGTCGGTGACCACCGCAGAGAGATCGAGCGGCTGGCCCACCTTGGCGGTGCGGGTCTTCTCGCCATCGATCTTCACGACCGGCGGCTTGTTCGAACGCACCTCGGGGCTGCTCGAACCGGCGCCGAGGGCACCGGTTTCAGATGCCTTTACGACGTCGTCCACTCTGTAGTCCTCACGTAGCGAGGCGTAGGCCTTCTCGGTGACGCCATTGGTGGTGAGCGTCCAGATCAGTTCGTCCTTGGCTGCGAACGTCGCTGGCACCTTCACGCGGAACACAAAACGGTTCCGACGCGGCAGGAATCGGGTGGGCTGACCGAGGTCGGCGCTGACGCTGCCCGGGCCGCTGAAGCTGTTGTTCGGACCCACGGCAACGTTCAGTTCTTCCTCCCAGTTGCGGTTCATGTACCCGAAGAGGAAGTACTTCGAGCCGTCCGGCTCTACCTCCCAGCCTTCATAGCCGGGGGCGACGTTCTGGCCGCTGTTGTAGCTGAGTGACTGCGCACCCGCAATCGCCGGCGACGCGAGGAGTACGAGCGCACCAAGGAGGGCGCGAACCTGATTCTTCATGGATTGGTTTCCGATCATTCCTGACTGACAAGGCAACATCGCTACCGCCAAGAACGCGGAGGACGCAGAGAAGCCTAACACCGCGGGGCGCAAATTCAACTGTCGCGGGATGTCGCAGGGAATTGTCCGGAGCGGCCGGGCCGGTGTGGCCGGGAATCGTCCGCACGGCACGGGTCGGCCGGGGACTGGAGACAGAAACGGCCAAGTGACCTGAAGGTCACATGGCCGCGTCAAGGCGACGGTGTTGGAATGGAGAGCGGGGCGCGCGAACGCGCCCCGCAAGCGCTTAGCGCTTCTTGGCGGCCTTCTTGGCGGCCTTCTTCTTGGCAACCTTCTTCACGGCCTTCTTGACAACCTTCTTCGCAGCCTTCTTTGCAGCCTTCTTCGCCACTGATCCTCGCTTCCCGGCGCCCTTTGAGACGCTCTTTTGTTTCTTCTTTGCACCGACGGTCTTCTTCTTTGCCGGTGCGGTTTTCCTGGCGGGAGCAGCTTTTTTCGTCACTGCCTTCTTCCCACCCGACCGCGCGGGCGCTGTGCTGCGCCTCGCTGCCGCTTTGCGCGAAGCCGTCTTCACCACGGCTTTGGCTTTCGCCTTGGCCTTGGCTTTCACCACGGCTTTGGTTTTCACCTTGGCCTTGGCTTTCGTCGGCTTCGCAGGCGCCGCGGGCTCATCGCCTGCGTCGCCGGAGTCCGCCACGTCGAGATCGAGATCCAGTGCCTCGTCCGACGCGTCGAGATCGCTCAGGTCCGGTCCACCGGTGAGATCGTCATCCGGGAGATCGATTCCGTCATCGTCAAAATCCGTCATGTGTACGCCTCATTCGCGCTGCCGCACTCGCACTCTTCACCGCTAGGACATCGGCGATCGCGACGTCGCGATCGATGCGCGGACCCACGCCGCCAACGGTGTCTGCTTCACATCGAACTCACTCGCGATTGCGCTCGTGTCGAAGTCGGAATCGAACAGGTCGTAGCCGGCGAGCAGCGCGAGCAGCGTCGGCATGATTCCTTCCACCTCCGCGCCTGGCGCGACGTGGCGCACCGGCAACGGCCGACCGAGTGCCTCTTCGTACTGTCGCACCACGTCGAGCCACGAGAGTGCAACGGGGCCACCGAGTGACAGGCGGCGATTGCGCGCGGCGGGGTTCATCACCGCAGCCACCGCGAACTGCGCGGCGTCGTGCTCGGCGATGAAGGCGTGACGCCGCTTGCCTTCCCCAACCAGCACGATCTCGCGTCCCGCCATCGCCGGCCCGCCGACCACACGACCCGGCCACGACTCCATGAAGGCGTTCGGGGCAAGAATCGTCCAGGCCATCCCACTCGCCCGGAGGTGCACTTCATTCGCGGCCTTCGCCGCGATGAAGGGAATCGGCGATTCCGTCGACGCGCCGTAGAGAGACGTCAGCACGAAGTGCCCGACTCCCGCGTGCGCGGCCGCGTCGATGAGCGCCCGCGTTCCGCCCGCATCGACCGAGTCCACGGTGTCGTCGCCGCCGCGCCGCGAGCTGTTAGCGGTCGTGAGCACCGTATCGGCACCGGCACACGCCGCCGTTAGAGAAGCGGGCTCTTTCAGATCGCCGATCGCGATCTCGGCTCCCATCCGCTGCAGCGCACCGTATGCTGATCCCGATCGGCAGAGCGCGCGAACCGCGACGCCCTTCGACAACAACTCCCGAGCGATCCGCCCACCGAGTTGTCCCGTGCCGCCGACCACCAGAATCATGCCCAACACCTCCGCGCTGTCTCGTTCAACGCGCGACGTGCCTGACTGTACAGATTTTTTTTACGGAGTACAACGAAGAACTTGCGTCCACGCGCGGATCGTGATCACGTTCGCGCGACATCGACATGCCTACTCGATCATGCCTGCTGCATTCAACTCCACTGCGACCATCGATTCGCGTGTCGATCAGATCGCCAGCGACCGCGCTTTCAGCTCGCGGTGATTGAGTCCCGCTGCCCGATCGAGTTTCTCGACGATAGCCGGCAGCTCCGCGCGCACGCGCCATTCATCGGCGCGTCCGCCGGCCGATTCGAACGCGCTCTGCCACGCCTTCCACCACGGCGCCACGAAACCGGCAAGCGGCTCAACGACGAGCACGCGGCCGCCGGCACCAGCATGCGCAAGCAGGCGCGCACGCAGCGCATCACGCTCCGCTGCGTCGGCAATCTCGTTGACCGCAAACGCCAGCAGCACACCGTGCCCGCGCACGCTCGGCGGCGGCGTGACGCGCGACGCGCCACGTGTCCTGACGCGCTCGATTGGCCGGCCCGCCATCGTGACGTGCGTCAGGTCGTCGACGCGGAACGTTGCCCGCACCGCCAGGTCGGCGCAGGTGCGGCGCGCCTCGTCGACCGCCCATGGATGACGGTCGATGCCCGTCACGCGTGGCGACGTCGCGCAGGCGGTGGCCCAGCCCGCACCAGAGGCGCCGGTTCCACATCCAAGGTCGACCAGTGCCTCGATTGTGGTGAACGGACGCCCAAGTGTCGCGACGATGTGCTGCACGAGGAGGAAGTGCAGCGGCCCGTAGAAGAGCGCGAACGCCGCGCGCTTGCCCGCTCCGGCCAGTGCCGCCCCTTCCTTCAACCCGGCGCGCCGTTCGACGTAGGTCGACGACAACGCCCGCAAAGAGCGCGATACCTCCGGAAACGTCAGGTCGGCCAATTGCCGCGCTTCGAGTGCGGCCATCCATTTGTCTTCTCGCTCGTTCACGCTATCCTTCTCTCCGCGAGCCATGCTCCACGGACCAGGTGGCGCCGGGTCGGTACCCCGATTGCTATGGCTCGTATCGTCGTGCTGTCTTGACCACAGGAGGTAGTGATTTGATACGAACGTTCCGTACAGTGCTCGTTGCCACGCTCATGTTCACGCTGGCTCTCACGCCAACCGCATTCGCCCAGGAGCGGCACGCGGTCAGTCCGTCGGCGCTGGCCCAGACGGTGACCGCGCAGGTTGCGCAACAGGACAGCCATCGCGCCGCAATCCACGAGGCGCTGAATCGTCCGGAAGTGCGCGCGGTCGCCGCCAAGTCCGGCGTCGATCTCGATCGGATCAATGCATCGGTCGATACACTCAGCGGCGCCGCGCTGTCGCAGGTCGCGTCGGCCGCTACGCAGGTGAACCAGACACTGGTCGGTGGCGCCTCGACGGTGGTGATCTCGACGACCACCATCATCATCGTCCTGCTCGTGGTCATCCTGCTCGTCATCGCCGCCGACTGACGGGCGCTTCACACCCGTGCGTCGATACGCCGGGGCCGCGGCTGTCGCGGCCCTTCTCTTCTCCTCTCTCATCGTCGCACCCCCGCCGGCTGCCGGACAGTCCACGGACGCCGCGCGGGTGGTGCTCGATGTCCCGTACCTGACGCAAACCGAAGCGCTGTGCGGCGGCGCCGCGGCAGCCATGCTCTTTCGCTATTGGGGCGATGCGCACGCGAGTGTCCGTCAGTTCGCGCCGCTGGTGGACCGCGCGGCCGGCGGCATCGCGGACAACGTGCTGATCGATGCGCTGCGTGAACGGCACTGGGCGGCGACCCGGCTCGCAGGGTCCGTGGCCGCACTGCGCACCGAGCTCGACGCAAAGCGGCCGCCGATGCTGCTCATCGAAGACCGCCCTCAACGCTATCACTACGTCGTGGCCGTCGGTGTCGATGCCGATGGTGTGTTCGTGCACGATCCGACGTGGGGACCGGCCAGACACATCGCCTGGCGCGCCCTCACGCAGCAGTGGACACCAACCGCGTTCTGGATGCTCCGCGTCACCCCCACCCCGAACACGCTCGTCCCACCGCACACCGGAGCGGTCACTGCCGCGTCCACAGCGGCGATGCCGGCAACAGCGTGTGATGCACAACTCGAGGCGGCACTGGACGATCTGGTCGCGCAGGGCACAGGGCGCGCCGAGGCCCTGCTGACTGCCGTCGCCAGCGCGTGCCCGGCTGACGGACGTCCGATCGCCGAGCTGGCCGGCGTGCGATTCTCCCAACGGCAATTCACCGACGCGGCGCATCTGGCAGAACAGGCGCTGCACCGACAGCCCGGGCTTCCATACGCAGCGGACGTACTCGGCTCGAGCCGCTTCATGTTGAACGACACCGTTGGCGCACTGGAGGCATGGAACCAGGCTGGCCGGCCCGTGCTCGACTCCCTGCACATCACCGGCCTCTCGCGCACCCGACATGCCCTTCTCGCGCAGGCGCTCGACCTGCCGCCGGACGCGATGCTGAGCGCCGGCCAGTTCACGCTCGCGCGGCGACGCCTGGAGTCGATGCCCGATCTGGCGTCGTCGCGTCTCGCGCTGCGCCC
>JBKJMH010000037.1:0-2879 GCA_046596625.1 Vicinamibacterales bacterium
GCGAGGCTGAAGGGCAACGGCCGCAAGCGTCCGCTGCTGCTGATGGGGCATACCGACGTGGTGACCGTCGACCCGAAGAAGTGGACATTCCCGCCGTTCAGCGCCACGCGCGACGGCGGCTACATCTACGGCCGCGGCGCTATCGACGACAAGTCGCACGTGGCCGCTTTCCTGATGACGGTGCTGCAGTTGAAGCGGCTGAACGTGCCGCTCGATCGCGACGTCATTTTCCTGGCCGAAGCCGGTGAGGAGGGCACGACGCGGGTCGGCATCGAACACATGGTCAAGGAGCACCTGGCCGAAATCGAAGCCGAGTTCTGCTTCGCGGAGGGTGGAACCGTGGCGCGGTCGGGCGGACGCGTGCAGTACGCGTCGATTCAGTCGGCCGAGAAGATCCCGCACGCCATCGAGCTGACGGCCACGGGCATCTCGGGTCACGGGTCGGTGCCGCTGCCGACCAACGCCATCGGCCGGCTCTCGACTGCCGTCGCGGCGCTCGTGGCGTGGAAGCCGCCCATCCGGTTGAACGACACGACGCGGGAGTACTTCACCCGGATGACCCGCCTGGCCCAGCCTGACGACGCGGCCCGCTACCGCGCCGTCCTCACTGCGCCGTCGGCGGCAGCCGACGATGCGGTGGACTATTTCGCGCGAACCCAGCCGCGCCTGGCCTCCATGGTGCGCAGTTCGCTCTCACCGACCATCATCCAGGGCGGCTACCGCGTGAACGTCATTCCGTCGGAGGCGAAGGCCACGCTCGACGTGCGGCTGCTGCCGGCGGAGGACGAGGCCGCCTTCCTCGCAGAGGTGCGCCGCGTGGTCAACGACGCGGCCGTGTCTGTCGCCTGGGCGGCGCGCGACGTCAGGCCGGCGGCGCCGGCGGCACGGCTCGACACCGACGCCCTGAGCGCCCTGCAAACCGCCATTGCGCAGAACTACGACACGGTGCTGCTGCCGACGATGAGCACGGGCGCCACCGACATGGCGTACCTGCGTGAGAAGGGAATCGAGTGCTACGGCACCGGTCCGGCGGTGGACATCGAGGACGGTCCGAAGGGCTACGGCGCCCACAGCGATCAGGAGCGGTTGCTGGAGGCGGAACTGCACCGATTCGTGCGGTTCTCGTGGGACGCGGTGGTCAATCTTGCCCGGGCCCGCTGAACGCCAGCTCGTCCAGCCGCGTTATGAAGTCATTGTTGTGTTTCCGTGGGACGCGCGCTACTGTGGCACCTTGTTCCAAGCCGCGCATTTCGTAATCACGGCGTGACGCGGAAGAGCACCGCGCTCGTCGACACCTTTCCGTCGCCGGAACGCATCCGGCATTCCCCGCTATCAGTCTCACGTGGTCGTGCTTCCTCGGACGAAGCATCGGCTGCGCCGGCGCCAGGCTCGGCGAGACTCGCGGCCGCTCCCTCACGTCCGTCGAGACACTGATGCGAAAACTCCGGATTGGAATCATCGACCTGCTGACGAAGGGGCCCGAGCGCTCGATGTTCGCGCGCGTCATGGCCCCGAATTTCGCCAGCATCATGCCGCAGGTGGTGGCGGTGTGGTGCGAGCAGGCGGGCCACGACGTCAGCTTCATGTGCTACACCGGTTTCGAGGACCTGGAAACCGACCTGCCGCACGACGTCGACCTGGTCTTCATTACGTCCTTCAGCGTATCGGCGCAGCTCGCCTACGCCCTCAGTAACTGGTACCAGAAGAAGGGCGCCTGCACGGTGCTCGGCGGTCCGCATGCGCGCTGCTATCCGCAGGACGCGCAGAAGTACTTCGACTACGTGCTGGGGTTCTGCGACCAGTCGATCATCGACGACGTACTGCGCGACTGCACGCCGCATCGTCCCGAGGGGGTGCGCCTGCAGTCGGGAAAGCAGCCCGGCGAATTGCCGGGTGTGGTCGAACGCTGGAAGTTCATCGAGCCGATGCTGCGCAAGGCGCCGATCGTGAAGCTGGTGCCGATGATCGGCAGCCTGGGGTGCCCCTACACCTGCTCGTTCTGTATCGACTCGGAGATTCCGTATCAGCCGCTCGACTTCGAGGTGTTGAAGCGCGATCTGCGGTTCATCCAGACCAAAATGAAGCGGCCGCTCGTCGGCTGGCACGATCCGAACTTCGGCGTGCGGTTCGACGACTATCTCGACGCCATCGAAGACGCGGTGCCGAACGGGTCGATCGACTTCATTGCCGAGAGCAGCCTGTCGCTGCTGACCGAGGCGCACGTCACGCGGATGCAGAAAGCCGGTTTCCGCGCCATCCTGCCGGGCGTCGAGTCGTGGTACGACATGGGCGGGAAGTCGCGCACCGGGTCGAACCAGGGCATTGACAAGGTGCGGCGCGTCGCCGACCACGTCAACATGATCCTGCGGCACATTCCCTATGTGCAGACCAACTTCGTGCTGGGTCTCGATTGCGACGAGGGGCCGGAGCCGTTCGAGCTGACGAAGACGTTCGTGGATCTGTGTCCGGGGGCGTTCCCGGCCTATTCGCTGCTCACGGCGTTCGGGCAGGCTGCGCCGCTGAACCTCGAGTACCAGCGGGCTGGACGCGTGCTGCCGCATCCGTTCTTCCTGTTGAACAGCCACTCGGCGATGAACGTCATTCCTAAGCACTACTCGTGGAAGACGTTCTACGACCGGCTGATCGACATGACCGGCTACAGCTTCTCGTGGCGCGCCGTCGGCCGCCGCTTCCGCGCCAATACGGGGATTCTGCCGACCGGCTTCAACCTGCTGCGGGCGCTCTCGAACGAAGGCACCGGCCGCGTGAATTACTACACCGACCTGCGCGCGCGGCTCGATACCGACACCCACCTGCGCGACTACCTGGACGGCGAGACCACCGTGCTGCCGGCGCTGTACGGCGACCGCCTGCGCGAG
>JBKJMH010000141.1:0-19737 GCA_046596625.1 Vicinamibacterales bacterium
TTCGGCATGAAGGTCGGTCCGGCCGGCGCCGCGGTGCAGGTGTTCCAGGTGCGCGGCGGCCGGGTCGTCGAGCGGGTCGACCTCGGCACCGAGACCGCGGTGGTCGGGCAGGACGAGGCCGAGGTGCTCACTGCGGCCATCCAGCAGTTCTACGAATTGCGCACGGCGCCGCCCGAGGTGCACGTGCCGTGCGAACCGGATGAGTGCGCGGCGCTCGAAACCTGGCTGACCGAGCGCGAAGGGCGAAAGGTGCGCTTCATCGTGCCGCAGCGGGGCGACAAGCGCGGCCTGGTCGACCTGGCCAATCGCAACGCTGGGCACTCCTATCAGACGCGGTTCAACACCGACACCGCTGCCCAGTACGACGCGCTGGCTACCCTGCAGCACGTGCTGGCGCTGCCGTCCCTGCCCCGGCGTATCGAATGTTTCGACATCTCGACGTTCCAGGGGAGCGAAACCGTTGCCTCGATGGTGGTCTGCGAGGACGGCCGGATGAAGCGCAGCGAGTACCGGAAGTTCCGGGTGACCGGGGCGAAGGTGACGGAGCACCAGGGGCGCGGCGCGTCCGGCGCCATCCGGCCCGAGGATGCGACGGCCGCTGCCGTGTCCAGCGCTTCTGCGGCGATCGCCAGCCGGGATGCCGTGGCGCACATCCCGCTGCCGACCGACGGGTCTGCCGGCCGTATCGCCAACGACTTCGCCTCGATGCACGAAGTGGTGCGGCGACGCTACCGGCGGGTGCTGGAGCAGGGCGGGCCGTTCCCGGATCTCGTCCTGATCGACGGCGGCAAAGGACAGCTTCAGGCGGCGTACGCGGCCCTCGAAGAGCTGGGCCTTGCCAACCTGATGGCCGCTGGCATCGCGAAGAAAGAGGAACTGCTCTTCACGCGGCAGCAGCCGAACCCGATCGCACTGAAGGCCACGGACCCGGCGCTGCTGCTCATCCAGCGGGTTCGCGACGAAGCACACCGCTTCGCGGTCACGTTCCACCGGAAGGCGCGGTCGATGCGCGACCTCGGGTCAGAACTCGATCAGATTACGGGCGTTGGCTCGCGCCGGCGTCGGCAGCTGCTCACCACGTTCGGCAGCGTGGCGGGGGTGCGGCGCGCCACGCGCGAGGAACTGGCCGCGGTGATCGGCCCGAAACTGGCCGATGCGGTCCTTGCCTTTTTCGCAGGGCAGCCGTAACCTGTACCGCCTTGCCGGCAATCGATTTCGCTCAGGTTTTCATCGTCTTCATCGTCCTGCTGTTCTCCCTGACGGTTCATGAAACGGCACATGCGTGGACGGCGGATCGCCTGGGCGACCCGACAGGGCGGCTGCTCGGGCGGATTTCCCTGAACCCGCTGGTCCATATCGACTGGATCGGCACGGTGCTGTTCCCGCTCATCGGCTTGATCGGTGGTGGCTTCTTCTTCGGCTGGGCGAAGCCGGTCCCCGTCAACCTGGGTCGGCTCAGGCGCGGGCGGACGGATTTCATGCTGGTGGCGGCAGCGGGCCCCGCGAGCAACATGCTCATCGCGATCGCGGCGTCGGCCCTCCTGGCGGTGGTGCCGTGGGAGTCGCTGCTGACCGGTTCGCGTGACGTGGCGATGCCGCTGTTCACGCTGCTGTCGCGGGCCCTCACGCTGAACGTGCTGCTCGCCGTGTTCAATATGTTGCCGATTCCGCCCCTCGACGGCGGCACGGTTCTAGGCGGGCTCTTGCCGGGGGCGTTAGCCAGGCGTTTCGACGCGCTGCGCCCCTACGGATTTCTCATTCTGCTGGTGCTGATGGTACGGGGCGGTCTCGGTTACCTTGTCGACGCACCCGTAGATTTCATCTTGTCGTGGCTGCGATGACTGCTATGTCGACCGCTGGAAAGGCTCGGGTCGTTTCGGGGATGCGTCCCACGGGTCAACTGCACCTCGGGCACCTCGTCGGTGCGCTCGGCAACTGGGTGCCGCTGCAGGACCAGTACGACTGCTTCTACTTCGTGGCCGACTGGCACGCTCTCACCAGCGATTACGCCAACACCGAGCAGCTCACGACCTACGCCTGCGAGAACGCCGCCGACTGGATTGCCGCCGGCCTCGACCCCGGGAAGAGCACAATCTTCATCCAGTCGCTGGTGCCCGAGCACGCTGAACTCTACCTGCTGCTCTCGATGGTGGTGCCGGTGCCGTGGCTCGAGCGCGTGCCCACCTACAAGGAACAGCAGGAGAACCTGAAGGACAAGGACCTGTCGTCCATCGGCTTCCTCGGCTATCCGCTGCTGCAGACCGCCGACGTCGCCATCTACGATGCCCGCTTCGTTCCGGTCGGCGACGACCAGGTGGCCCACCTCGAGTTGGCCCGCGAGTCGGTGCGGCGCTTCAACAACTTCTACGGCGACGTGCTCGTCGAGCCGCAGCCCATGCTCACCAAATTCAGCCGCCTGCCAGGGCTGGACGGCGACAAGAAGATGAGCAAGAGCCTCGGCAACACCATCCACCTCTCGGACTCGGCTGCCGACGTCATGAAGAAGGTGCGGTCGATGTACACGGATCCCAAGCGCATCCGCGCCGACATTCCGGGCACGGTCGAAGGGAACCCGGTGTTCATCTACCACGACGCGTTCAATCCGGACGTCGACGAGGTCAACGACCTGAAGGAGCGCTATCGCACCGGCAAGGTCGGCGATGTCGAAGTGAAGACCAAGCTGGCCAACGCCCTGAACGTCCACCTCGAGCCGATTCGTGAGCGCCGCGCCGCGCTGCTGTCGACGCCGAACACGATTCGCGACATCCTGCACGACGGCTCGGCGCGCGCCCGCGCGGTTGCTGTCGAGACCATGGCCCGCGTCCGCGACGCGATGAAGTTGTCCTACCGGTAACATGGCGCAGTCCGACGATTTCGAGTCTTCGCTCGACGCGCTACCCATCCGGCTGGAAGCGGTCGACTTCCAGGGACCGCTCGACCTCCTGATGCACCTCATCAAGAAGAATGAGGTCAACATCTACGACATCCCGATCGCGCTCATCACGCAGCAGTACCTCGACACGATCAACTTGATGCAGGAGCTCGACCTCGACATCGCCGGGGAATTCCTGGTGATGGCGGCGACGCTCATCCACATCAAGTCGAAGATGCTGCTGCCGCGTCCTGAAACGTCAGCCGCCGTGGCAGGCGATGACGACGATCCGCGCGACATGCTTGTGCGCCGGCTGCTCGAGCACCAGAAGTACAAGGCGGCCGCTGAACTGCTGCACGAGCGCGAGCAGCTGCGCGCGACGCAGTGGCAGCGTCCCGACGAACGCGTGGCGAAGATTGCCGGCGACGACTTCGAGCCCGAGCTCGAGGTCGACCTCTTCAGCCTGCTGTTGGCGTTCCAGGCGGTCGTGCATCGGACCCGGGAGCGGCCCAGGATGGTGCTGCCGCCGGAAGAGATGCCGGTGGAACTGCGCATCGAGCAACTGCTCGACCGCCTCTCGGAAAACGAGGCGTGCGGTTTCGAAGACCTGTTTGCCGATGTCGGGGACAAGGCGGGACTGATTGTCACCTTCCTGGCATTGCTCGAGATGATTCGTTTGAAGCTGGTGAGGGTGTTCCAGTCCGGCGGCTTCGGCCCGATTCGCGTGTACAAACGTCCGCGTCCGGCCGACGCACCGCATCCGATTGGTGACCCGGAGGCGCATCGTGGCTGATTCGACAGAGCAGGACGGACCCGGGGACCGCGGGGACGCCGAGACCGAACAGGTCGGCGAGGACCTCGCGGTGGAACCAGTCGAGGTCGTCGAGACCGCGACCGTGACGGTGTCCGAGTCGGACGACTCCGACGTTGCGGCGGCGGCGCTGACCGACGTCCCGATGGACGCCGTCGACGACGCCGACCTCCGGCGTCCAATCGATGAACTGAAGGCGATTGTCGAGGCGATGGTGTTCGCCTCGCCGGAGCCACTCACGCCGAAGGCGCTGCTCAAGCTGCTCGACAGCGAACCGAAGGAAGACGTGCTCGAGGCGCTCGAGGCGCTGAAGGCCGACTACGAGCAGCGCACCGGCGGCTTGCAGCTGGTGGAAGTGGCCAGCGGCTTCCAGATCGTCACGCGGCACGACCTGCACGAGTGGGTGCGCCGCCTGTTCCACGAGCGCAGCACCCAGAAGCTATCGGTGCAGGCGCTCGAATCACTGGCGGTCATCGCCTACCGCCAGCCGATTACCTCGCTCGAGGTGACCGAGATTCGCGGCGTCAGCGCGTCGGGCGTGCTGAACACCCTGCTCGAGCGGCACCTGATCAAGATCGTGGGGCGAAAGCAGGTGGTCGGTCGTCCGTTCATGTACGCGACGACCAGGGAATTCCTGATCCGGTTCGGTTTGAAGGACCTGAGCGATCTGCCCAGGGTCGAGGACATGGCCGAGTCGCTCGGCATCGAGAGCAATCTGCTGGTGGAGCAGGAAGCGCCGGAAGAGCAGCTGCCGCTCAGCGAGCCCGACGTCGAACCGTCAGGCGACGAAGGAGCCGATTCGTTGGAACCGGGCCTCGACGACGACGACCCGACCGACGACCCGGAGTCGTCGGTTCACTGAGGAAGGAACGTAGCTGCCGACCTTCAGGTCGGCTTCGTGAGGGCGGACCTGAAAGGTCCGCGGCTACGTCAGGTCAACGTGGCCGTCGTGTGCTCGCCCGTTCCGACCGGCCTGGCCGGGTCGCCGGCTTCGGCCTGGCTCCTACCTTCGAGCTTGCGGTCCGCACCCGCCCGGTCCTGGGCGCCGCGCTAGTCGAGGCGGCGGCGGTCGCGCCTTCGCGCGGCTTCGGCAGTCCCACCGGCTTGGCGCTGCGTTTCAACGCGGCCACTTCCGCAGCCGTGAGGTCGCGCCAGTAACCTGGTTTCAAGCGCGGGTCCTTCAACGGCCCGATCGCGATGCGACGCAGGTAGTCCACTGGATGACCGATCGAATCGAACATCCTGCGGACCTGCCGGTTCCGGCCTTCGGCGATGGTGATACGCAGCGTGGCGTGACCGTCGTTCTTGCCCTGCAGCATCTCCACGTCGGCCGGTTCGGTACGCCGCCCGTCAATCGTGACGCCCTTCGCCACGCGGGCCAGGTCGTGCGCGTCAGGGACGCCGGCCACCTTCACTTCGTAGACGCGCGACACCTCGTGGCGGGGATGCGTGAGGCGAGCCGCGAGGTCGCCGTCGTTCGTGAGCAGCAGGAGCCCTTCGGTGTCATAGTCGAGACGACCGACCGGATAGATGTACTCGCGTATCGCACTGAGCAGTTCCATCACCGTCGAACGCCGCTGTGGGTCCGACCGGGTGGTCACGAAGCCCTTGGGCTTGTTCAGCAATACGTAGCGTGGGCGCTCGGCCGACTTCACACGGCGGCCATCCACTCGGATGTCGTCGACGGCAGCATCGGCCTTGGTACCGAGTTCGCGCACCGGCGTCCCGTTGACCGTCACACGCCCCTGCGTCATGAGTTCTTCGGATGCGCGTCTGGAGGCGATGCCCGCCTGCGATAGAATTTTCTGGAGCCGTTCCACGTCGTTCCGTTTCCTTTCTTCGTCCCCGTCATCCTACTATCGGCACGCCATGCGAAAGCTGATCATCGCCATCGACGGCCCTTCGGGCGTCGGCAAAGGCACTGTTGCGCGCGCCATCGCTGCTGAACTCGGGTATCGCCACGTCGATAGCGGCGCCATGTACCGAGCGGTCGGCTGGAAGGCGGCGCAGCTCGGCGTGCCGCTCGACCGGGAAGACGAACTGGCCCGGATTGCCACCGACTCGGCCATCGCGATCTCGGGGACGCTCGTCGCCATCGACGGCACCGATATCACCCGCGCCATCCGCACGCCCGAGATCGACAAGGCGGCGGCGGCCGTGGCGCGACTGCCGAAGGTGCGCGCGATCCTGGTCGACCGACAGCGCCAACTGGGGCTCGACGGCGGCATCGTCATGGAAGGACGCGACATCGGCACCGTGGTCTTTCCGGACGCCGACCTGAAGCTCTACCTGGACGCATCGGCGGAGGAGCGGGCCCGGCGACGCGCGAGCGACGCGGCACATTCGGGTCCGATCGCGCTGGCCGAGGTGGCCACGGCGCTCGAGGAACGTGATCAGAGCGACTCGACCCGCGCCGCCTCGCCGCTCTACGCGGCAGCCGATGCGACGGTCATCGATACTACCGGCACGCCCATCGACGTCGTCGTTGCCCGAGTGATGGGTCTGATCCAGGCCCGTCGGTCCTAGCGCGGTCGGGGCTACTTCCGGTCGCGGTAGTCTTCGGCCGATGCCGGGTCGAGCTCCCAGCGGTGCTTGTCGCGGTCGGCCACCTTGTCGCTGCCGCGCAACTCCTCGTTGTCCTGATACTCCACGCCGAGCGCCTTGCCGATGTCGTCCACGATGTCCTGGTCAGGCGTCGAGTTGTCGCCGCCCGGGGCCTCGTCACCGCTGAAGTAGGCATCCTGCACGCTCGCGTCCACATCGCCGCCGGTGATGGACGGGGTCATGGTGGCGTGGTCGGCTCTATCCTCGGCCATCTCGTCGCGCCCGGTCCTGACCGCCGAAGCGCGCCGGTTCATGTTGAGTGACGACGGCGGGGAGGGGACCATCGCCTCGAGGTCGCGGCGGCGCGAGTCGACGCTGTTGGCCCGAGCCGGGGCGCGCCGGCGAGTCTTCTTCGCAGGCGGCTTCGCGGTGCGAATCGCCTTCTGCGGTGGGGCCGTCTTCCGAACGGCCTTCTTCGGAGCGACCTTCTTCGCCGCAGCCCTCTTCGGCTCGGCCCTCGTTGCCGGCGCCTTCTTCTTCGCCGTCGAAGTCTTCTTTGCCGGCCCGGCTGTCGCGCGCGCCGTCTTCTTCGTCGGCCGTGCAACCTTTCTGGCTACCGTGGCCGTGGCCTTCTTTGCCGGGCTGCTCTTCTTCTTCGAGGTGACCGCTTTCGAGTGACGAACGGCCGTGCGCTTGGCCATGTGCGAGTCCTTTCGGAACCTTGACAGTGTTGCGATAAGTGTCGTACTCTCTGATGCTTATCGGAAATCAAAGGGCGCTGTAGAGCGCCTGCTGACATACCGAAATTGCGGGCCGCCGGACCCCGCTACCAAACGCCGGCACTCGTACGGGTGTGTTTCGGATTCGCCGGACCACGTGTGCGACGACAAGAGGAGTGCGCAAGGCATGGCAAACGTTGAAGACGAGCAGACTCCAGGTCCAGTCAGGGGCGCTGCGGGAACGCTCGACCGCGCAGAGCGCGGTGATCGCGGTGGGCTGAAGGCCCTTCCGCGCGATGACGACGACCAGATCGACCCCGAAGAATACGCCCGACTGCTTGATTCCTACGATAGCAGCTTCCGGAACATCGCGGAAGGCGAGGTGGTCAAGGGCACCGTGCTCAAGGTGACCGCTTCCGAAGTCATCGTGGACGTCGGTTACAAGTCGGAAGGCATCATCGCGGTCGACGAGTTCATCGACGAAAACGGTCAGGTCACGGTAGAAGCCGGCGACATCGTCGATGTGCTGCTGGAGCGGACGGAAGACCGCGAAGGCTACGTCGTGCTCTCGCGCGAAAAAGCCGAGAAGATGAAGATCTGGGACGAGGTCGAAAAAGCCTACCTCGAACGCAAGGTCGTCATCGGCCGCGTGATCGAACGCATCAAGGGCGGGCTGGCGGTCGACATCGGTGTCCGGGCGTTCCTGCCGGGCAGCCAGATCGACGTGCGCCCCGTGCGCAACCTCGACGCGCTGCGCGGGCAGGAGCTCCGCATGCGCGTCATCAAGGTCAACAAGAAGCGCGGCAACATCGTACTCTCCCGCAAGGCCCTCCTCGAAGAGGAGAACGCCGAGAAGAAGAAGCACACCCTCGAGACGCTGGCCGAAGGCAAGGTCCTGCGCGGCGTCGTCAAGAACATCACCGATTACGGTGCGTTCATCGACCTCGGCGGCATCGACGGCCTGCTGCATATCACGGACATGTCATGGGGTCGCGTCGGTCACCCGTCAGAACTCTTCAAGGTCAACGATGAGATCGATGTCGTCGTCCTGAAGTACGACGCGGCAACCGAGCGCGTCTCGCTTGGCCACAAGCAGCTCATCACCGACCCGTGGGCGAACGTGATGGACCGCTATCCGGTGGGCGCCCGCATGGGCGGCAAGGTGGTCAGCCTGACGGATTACGGCGCCTTCGTCGAGCTGGAGTCCGGTGTCGAAGGGCTCATCCACGTGTCCGAGATGTCGTGGAGCAAGCGGGTCAAGCACCCGTCGAAGATCCTCAACGTCGGCGACACCGTCGACGCCATGGTGCTCGGCGTCGACCCGACGGCTCGCCGCATCTCGCTCGGCCTCAAGCAGGTCGAGAGCAACCCGTGGCACGACCTGGCCGACAAGTACCCGGTCGGCTCCAAGATCCAGGGCAAGGTCCGCAACCTCACCGAGTTCGGCGCGTTCGTCGAAGTCGAGGAGGACATCGACGGCCTGATCCACATCTCCGACATGTCGTGGAGCAAGCGGATCAAGCACCCGTCCGAGGTCCTGAAGAAGGGCGACGTGGTCGACGCGATGGTGCTCAACATCGACGCCGAGAACCAGCGTCTCTCGCTCGGCCTCAAGCAGCTCGCCACGGACATCTGGGACGACTTCTTCTCCCGCCATCAGGTGGGGACCACCATCGAAGGCAAGGTTGTCCGCATGACCAACTTCGGCGCGTTCGTCGAACTCGACGAGGGCATCGAGGGGCTCATCCACGTGTCCGAGTTCGATGACTCGCGGCACGCCGGCAAGGACGACGAGAAGATCGAGCTGAAGGTGGGCGAACCCTACCAGATGAAGATCATCAAGCTCTCGCCGGAAGAACGGAAGATCGGCCTGTCCATTCGTGCGCTGAAGTCCGACGAGTTCCGCGCCGACTGGGAAAGCTATCAGGAAGGGGCCGGCGACGGCTCGGCAACCCTGGGCGACCACTTCCGCAACAACAGGTAAGGCTCTGGACTTCTGGCTCTGGGCTCCCGGTCGCGTCGGCTTCACCTGAAGCCGACAACGCCTGAAGCCTGGAGCCTGAAGCCTGAAGCCTTCAAGGATCAAGCATGACTGGCGGCAGCATGACCAAGGCCGAACTCGTCGAGGAAGTCTCGCGGGTCTCGGACCTCACGAAGAAGCACTCCGAAGTCATCGTCGACACGGTGTTCAAGAGCATCATCGACGCCCTTCACCGGGGCGAGAAGATCGAGCTCCGTGGTTTCGGCAGCTTCCGCCTCCGCAAGCGCGAGCCCCGCAAGGGCCGCAACCCGAAGACCGGCGACAAAGTGGACGTTCCGCCGAAGAAGGTGCCGTACTTCAAACCCGGCAAGGAACTGAAGGACCTCATCAACCGCGAGTCCGACGACGCCGCGGCCGAGCCGACCGGTTCCAGTACCCCGCCAGACGCCGTCTCGGTCTAGCCCTGCGCTTCGGGCTACGCACGCCCCACCGCCTCCCCACAACGCATCCGCACGTCTGCGCGGCCACCAGCCGTCCGCGCTAGACTTGGCTCGTGCTCACGGCGTATGACTGGCCACTCGCGACGGATGACTTGTGACTCCGATGGAGCGACTGTGGTCCCCCTGGAGGCTGGCTTACGTGACCAGTAACGCAACGAAGCCCGAGGGCTGCGTGTTCTGCGCGGTCACCTCACCAGGCGTTGGCCTGCAGGGCGACGCCGAGCGCGATGCGCTCGTGCTCGTCCATGGCCAGGATTGCTACGTCATCCTGAACCTCTACCCGTACAACAACGGACACCTGATGGTCGTGCCACGACGGCACATCGCCTCGCTGACGCTCGCGACCGCAGCAGAGCTCGCGGAGCTGATGCAACTGACCCGCGATGCCGAAGCCGCGCTCACCGAGGCCTATCAGCCGCAGGGAATCAACGTCGGCATCAATCTCGGCCGCTCGGCCGGAGCAGGGATTGCCGACCACATGCACATCCACCTCGTGCCGCGCTGGACCGGCGACACAAACTTCATGTCGGTGGTTGGGAACACGCGTGTCCTGCCGGAAGACATGCTCAAGACCGCTGCGCGGCTCCGCCCGGTCTTCGAACGGCTGCTTCGCGCACGTACGGAAACCGGGGGCTGATCATGGTTCTGGAGCTGACCGACGCGCAGACGGCGTTCGTCACCGAGGTCACGGCGTTCGCCGCTGAAGCGGTGGCGCCTCGCGCCGCGGCTATCGACGAGACGGGCGAATTTCCGGCGGACGTAATGCGCGCCGCTGCCGCGCGGGGCCTGCTCGGCATGACCGTGCCGAAGGCGTGGGGAGGACTCGGCCTCGACTACGTCAGCTACGGCGTGGCCATCGAAGCCATCTCCCGCGCGAGCGCCACGGTGGGCGTGTCGCTCGTCGTCCACCATTCGCTGGTGGCCGACCTGCTGGCGCACGCGGGCCGAGCTCGCCAGAAGGACGAATGGCTGCGCCGCCTTGCCTCGGGTGAGGCACTGGCGGCCTTCGCACTGTCCGAACCCAACGCCGGCACCGACGCCGCCAACCAGCAGACCCGCGCCGACCGCATCAGCCACGGCTACCGCATCGTGGGCCGGAAGGTGTGGGTGGCCAACGCCGACGCCGCCGCGGTGGCCATCGTGTTTGCCTGCACCCGCCCTGGCCTGCGCGGGCAGGGCGTGACGGCGTTCCTCGTGCCGATGGACACGCCGGGTATCACGCGCACGGCTCGCGCCGACTCCCTCGGTGTGCGCGGGCTGGGCTGCATGGACCTCGACTTCGATATCGAGGTGTCGGATGAGCAGGTGCTCGGCTCGGTCGATCAGGGCTTCCGGCTCGCCATGTGGGCGCTCCAGGGTGGACGCGTTGGTGTCGCGGCGCAGGCGCTCGGCATTGGCGAGGCGGCCATCGCCGAAGCCATAGCCTTTGCCAGGACGCGCGAGACGTTCGGACAGCCGATTTCGAAGTACGAAGCCGTTCAGTGGATGCTGGCGGACGTGGCGACGGAACTCGAGGCGGCCCGCATGCTCATGTGGAAGGCTGCCGACGCCAAGGACCGCCAGGAGCGGTCGCGTGTCGAGTCGTCGATGGCCAAGCTCGCCGCGTCAGAAGCTGCCCATCGCGCCACCGACAAGGCGATGCAGATCATGGCGTCGGCGGGGTATCGGCGAGGCTCGACGATCGAGCGGCTGTTCCGCGACGTGCGCGCCACCGAAATCTACCAGGGCACGTCAGAAGCGCAGCGCATGATCATCGCGCAGGGGATTCTCGCGGCGCAGTGACGGTGTCAGCGACGGGACGGGCGGCACGATGCCCTGCTTGAACGTGCCAGTGCCAAACTCCGCCGACTTGCCCCTGGGAACGCTGAGCGACGTCCAGCCGGCGCCGGCCAGGTGCCTGGCGAGAAACACAATTTGCCCGACGTGATAGGCCGTGTGCGCCGCCGATCGGTTCAGGGCCTCGACGACGATGAACGGCTCGCGCCGGATGTAGACAGTACGTTCCAGTGCCTCCGGCGTCAGCGCGTCGAGCTCGGTCAGCACCAGTTCCCACGCCGCATCCCAATCCCGCAGCAGCGTCGCGCGAGCGACTGACTGCGGCTCGAATTCACCGTCACGATTGCGATCGGGCTTCTCACCGTCGCTGGTCAGGAAGTCGCGAAAGCGCGACCGCAGGTTGCCTGACACGTGCTGCATGATGACCGCGATGCTGTTGTCGTCGGCATCGAGCGCGGTGGTCAGCTGGGCGTCGCTCACCTGCGCGACGGCGCGCTCGGCCAGCTGACGATAGTTCCGGTAGGTTTGCCGGATGTCGGCGAGATAGGTCGCGTGCATGCTGAGCTCAGCTCCCCAGCAGCTGTTTGGCGATGGTCTGCAGCTGCAGGTTCGACGTCCCCTCGTAGATCTGTCCAATCTTCGCGTCGCGATAGAGCTTCTCGACCGGATAGTCCTTCACGAAGCCGTAGCCGCCGAACAGGTTCACGGCAAGCGACGCTACCCGCTCGGCCGTTTCCGACGACACCAGCTTGCACATGGCCGCCTCAGTGAGAAACGGCAGCCGCGCATCGCGCAGGCGCGCCGCTTCGTAAACCAGCAGGCGGGCGGCGTGCACGTCGGTGGCCGCCCTGGCGAGCTGGTGCTGCACGGCCTGGAAGTCGGCGATGGCCTTGCCGAACTGCTTTCGCTCCTTCGTGTAGCGGACGGCGTGATCGAGCGCACCTTGTGCCAGTCCGACCATCTGCGCGCCGATGCCGATGCGCCCCTCGTTCAAGGTTTCGATGGCGGTCTTGTAGCCCTTGCCGGGTTCGCCAAGCACGTTGCCCGCCGGCACCGCGCACTCCTCGAAGAGCAATTCACAGGTGCTGCTGGCGCGAATCCCGAGCTTGTCTTCCTTCTTGCCCACGGTGAAGCCGGGCATGCCACGCTCCACGAGGAACGCGGTGATGCCGCGATAGCCAGCCTCGGGGTTCAGGTTCGCAAAGACGATGAAGAGGTCGGCCTCGTTGCCGTTGGTGATCCAGAGCTTGCGACCGGTCAGGCGGTAGCCGTCGTCGGTCTTCACCGCGCGGGTGGTCAGCGCGAAGGCGTCGCTGCCCGAGCCGGCTTCCGACAGCGCGTAGGCGCCGACGGTGCCGCTGGCCAGCTTCGTCAGGTACTGCTGCTTCTGTGCGTCGGTCGCCCACCGCAGCAGGGCGTTCACGACGAGCGTGTTCTGGACGTCGACGACGACGCCTACCGAGGGATCGACACGGGAGAGCGCTTCGACGGCGAGCACCGAGTGGAAGAACGTGCCGCCGCTTCCGCCGTACGCCTCGGGAATCTCGATGCCCATGACGCCGAGGTCGAACAGCTGGGTCAGCACGGCGCGCGGCATCTTCGCGTGCTCGTCCATCTCCCTCACAAGGGGACGAAGCTCGCGATCGGCGAATTCGTATACGCTGTCGCGCAGCAGCCGCTCGTCCTCGGACAAGCGGGTCAGTGGATGGCGAATCTGTTCACTCGATGAGGTGCTCACGGGCCGGCATGTTAACAGTGGCGAGGCTAAGATAGAAACATGGCGAAGTTCCTTCGTGTCACCGCCGCAGCGGCCTTGACGGTCGCACTGGTCACGGTCGGACCGGGTCACGCGCAACAGCCGTCCGCTGCGCCGGTGCAGGGGCAGCCCCAGGGCGCCCAGGCTCCGCCATCGCCGCCGCCCGCCGACCAGCCTGTGTTTCGCGCCGGCATCAATTTCGTCCGCGTCGACGTCATCGTCACCGACAAGAACGGCAATCCGGTCGACAACCTCAAGCCCGAAGATTTCGAGGTCGTCGAGGACGGCAAGGCCCAGTCGATCCAGACGTTCAAGCTGGTGTCGCTCGACGGCGGGCTGATCGAGAGCACGAAGGAGCGTCCGCGCCAGATCCTCACGGATGCCGACGAGGAATCGGAAGCGGCCCGTGACGATGTCCGCCTCTTTGCCTTCTTCCTCGACGACTACCACGTGCGGCTCGAGAGCAGCATGCAGGCGGCGGAGCAACTCGCGCGCTTCGTGCAGACGCAGCTCGGACCGACGGACATGATCGGGATGATGTATCCGATGCAGGCCACCGCCACGGTGCGCATGACGCGGAACCACGACGCGATCACCAAGGGGCTGCAGCAGTTCCGCGGCCGCAAGTTCGACTACACACCGCGCAACGAGTTCGAGGAACGCTACGCGTATTACCCCACCGAAACTGTCGAACAGATCCGCAACCAGGTATCGATGTCGGCCATGAAGGCCCTCATCTCGCACATGGGCGGATTGAAGGAGGGGCGCAAGGCGCTCATCCTCGTCAGCGAGGGTTACTCGGGCATGCTGCCGCCGCAGTTGCGCAACCAGAACGCCACGATTCCCGGTTCGGGGAACGCGGCGGCTGGCGACCCCTTCGCGGGGCAGAACAGCCCGCTCGAGGACCGGGCGCAGTTCATCTCCGGCACCAACCTGGACTCGGACCTGCGGGACATCTACGCCCTGGCGAACCGGAACAATGTCGCCATCTATGCCGTCGACCCGCGTGGCTTGTCGGCCGGTGAATTCGGCATCGATCAGAACATCAGCCAGTCCACCGACCGGCAGTATCTCAGCTCCACGCTGGAGACGTTGCGGACGCTGGCGATCAACACCGACGGCCGCGCCATCGTGAACCGCAACGACCTCACGATGGGGATGAAGCAGATCGTGCGCGACACCAGCGCTTACTACCTGCTCGGCTACAACTCCACCTACACGGCGACCGACGGCAAGTTCCATGAGATCAAGGTTCGGGTGAAGAAGCCCGGTGTGCAGGTGCGGGCGCGCAAGGGATATTGGGCATTCACGGCGGACGATGCGAAGCGTGCGATGGAGCCGGCCAGGCCCGAGCCGCCGAAGGCGGTGACGACGGCGTTGGCCTCAATCGTCACGCCGATCCGCTCCTCGCGCCTGGTGCGCACGTGGGTCGGGACGGCACGCGGGGCGGATGGAAAGACGCGCGTGACGCTCGTCTGGGAGCCGGTGCCGCGTGCGCCTGGCAGCCAGGCTCGTGCCACTGAGGTCGCCGCGCGCATGTCGGTGACGGCCGTAGCCCCGGACGGCTCGCCCTACTTCCGGGGCAAGTCGCCCGATGCGTTGCCTGCGACGTCGACGGTGGCGCCGGCCGGCGGCGCGGTCACCTTCGAAGCCGCCCCAGGCAAGGTGCAACTGCGCCTGGCGGTGGAGAGTGCCGCCGCCGAGGTGCTCGACAGCGAGACGCGCGAGCTCACCGTGCCCGACCTGACGGTGCCGGGCGTGTTGCTCGCCACGCCGGAGGTATTTCGGGCGCGCACGGTCCGCGAGTTCCAGCAGGTGAAGGCCGACCCGAAGGCGACGCCCACCGCGGCTCGTGAGTTCAGTCGCATGGAGCGCGTCTTCGTCCGCGTCTCGGCGTACGGCACGGGCGCAGCGGCGCCGACGATCACTGCACGCCTGCTCAACCGGGCGGGACAGTTGATGGCGGAGTTGCCGATGACGGCCGCGGGCACAGGCGACGACACGGCCCGCGATGTGGAACTGGGGCTCTCGTCGTACGCAGCCGGCGAATATCTACTCGAATTGACGGCGACCGGTCCCGGCGAGCCCGTGAAGGAACTGGTCGGCTTCCGTATTACGGGCTGACGATGCGGTGGGCCTGTGCGTGCGTCGTGCTCCTGGCCGGCAGCGCACTGTGCGCTCAGCCGGTGTACGAGACGCTTGCCCTGGACGTGCTCGTCGATCAGCCAGGGCCGAGCCGCGTGCTTCGTGCGGCCGACTTCACGGTGACCGACGGCGACGCGGCCCTGGTCATCGATGCGGTCACGCTGGTGCTGCCTTCCACCAATACCGAACCGCTCCCTCCAATCGCGACTCGCGACGACGAACAGCGCGCCGCCGCCCAGGCCTCGCGGATTGTCGCCGTCTACGTCGACGACTACCACCTGCGCGACGACGCGGACTTCAGGGCGGCGCGGGCCGCGCTGGCGGCCTTCGTCCGTACGCTCGGGCCGCGTGACCTCGTGGTGGTGCGGAAGCCGCTTGACTCGCTCGTCGCCATCCGCACCACGTCCAACCACGACGCCGCGGCCCGTATCGTCGAGGAGGCGACGGCGCGCGAGGACGACCTCACCGCACGCTCCGCTTTCGAGCAGCAGTTCATCGCCACAGCTCCCGCGCGTATTCGCGCAACACGGCGACAGATTGCCGTGTCGTCGTTGAGCGCCCTGATCTCGCACGTCGGCAGCCTTCCGGGCGGCCGCAAGACGGTCGTGCTCTTCAGTAACGGCTTCCGGCTGCCGCCACCCTCGGCGCACGGCGAGCGGGCGCTGCCTGGCATCGACGCGCTCGTGCGCACCGCGAACCGCGAGCATGTGGCGATCTACGCCGTGCGCCCTGCGTCGACCGTGTCTGCCGCGGCATCGGCCGAATCGCCGGACGACACCGATCCTCTCGCGGCGGGCGACCGCGACCTGGTTGCGGCGCTTACTGTGCCGACTAGCGGCTTTGTCATCGGCGGCGGTGACACCGTCGCCGCCGGTTTGCAGCGGGTACTGCGCGACGCCAGCAACTACTACCTGCTGACCGTTCGCGCGAGTCCGGCGCTGGTCGATGGCGGGTTGCGCCCGCTCGCGGTGCACCGTGTGCGCGCGAACGGGTCAGTGCGCACGCGTGCCGCCTATGGTGTGCGCCGCCAGATCCCGCCGGCGTTCGTCCCCCGGAGTGCCCTGATTCCCGAGGGGTTGAAGGTCCCTCGCCGGCTATCGCCGCTCATCCGGACGTGGTTCGGGCAGTCGGCGGTCGGCGACGGCCGCACGCGCATTGCCTTCGTATGGGAGCCGGCGTCACGCGTGCCCGGCGCGGCCGGGCCGCTCGCCACACCGTCCCGGATTGCCATGTCGGTCACCACCATGGACGGTGCACCGGTGTTTCACGGCGACGTGTCGCCGTCGGGACGCGACGCGGTCGTGTCAGCACAGAGGCCCGTGATGGCGTTCGATGCGGTGCCGGCGACGCTGCTGGTGCAGATGGAGGTGATGGACGCAGGCGGGCGCGTGCTCGACCGCGACGTGCGCGACCTGGTGGTGACGGCGTTCACCGCGCCGGTCACGTTCGGATCGGCGTCCGTCTACCGCGCGCGGTCGGCGCGGGAACTGCGCGGGATCGGGCAGGGGAGTTCGTCGCCCGTGGCGTCGCGCCAGTTCAGCCGCGCCGAGCACCTCGTGGTGCGCGTGCCGGTGGCCGGCGCCGGAGCTGCCGCGACGGTTCGCGCGCGGTTGCAGAGCCGGTTTGGCTCACGCCTCCGCGAACTGCCGGTGCGTGCGGCGGACACCGATGCAGGGGCAGTGCAGGTCGAACTGGCGCTTGCGGGGCTGGCCTCTGGCGACTACGCGCTCGAGTTCGAGGCGCAGGGCGAGCGCGGGACGGTCGTCACACGCCTGGAGTTTGCGGTGACGCCGTAGTCGCGCCACAGTTTTGTACGGATCCTGCGACGCCAGTACACACGCCTGTTCGTCTGCCGGCCGGGAGGCGGGGGTCGATGCGCATCGAACGCCTCCTCGTCTCGATCGATAACGGGCACAGTCGACCTCGCTGAACGGCCGCCAATGACATCCACGACAATTTAGTGCAGTAAGCCACGTCAACCCTACGAAGTTGTCTGAAGACGTCGGGTGCGTCTGTGACGGCGATCGCAGGTTTTACGCCATTTTTGTGCAACTCCGTCCGGTGGCGCGCCGGCGCTAGATGGAATCCACCTTGCTCAGGTGATGGGAGACAGCGCACGTGGTCTTTCCCTGGAGTGTGGGCACATATGTCGTCGCAGGTCGCACAGTGGATGGAGCCGGATGAAGCGCATGCCGGTGAAGTACGGAAGCTCTCGACGCTGCTCGAAGCCAGCCAGGCGCTCTCGGCGACGCTGGATCTTCACGCAGGGCTGACACGCGTGCTCGAGATTCTGGTCCGCCACCACGGCTCGGTGCGCGGCGCCGTCGTGCTCCAGAACGAGAACACCGGAGAGGTAGAACTCGAAGCCTCGGCTGGCGCGATTTCCGCCGGCAAGCGCGTGCGATTCAAGGTGGGCGAAGGCATCATCGGGCAGGTCGTGCAGAGCGGCAAACCGATGGTCGTGCCACGCGTCTCCCGCGAGCCGATGTTCGTCAACCGCCTCTCGGACCGGCCGGAACTGCGCGACCAGGAGTTGAGCTACATCGCGGTGCCGATCACGCTCGACAAGAAGACGCTCGGTGCCGTGAGCATCGACCTGCGCTTCAAGGCCGACCGCGACTACAACCGCATGTCGAAGTTCCTCGGCGTCGTCGGGGCGATGATTGCCCAGGCTGTGCGGGTGCACCGGCTCATTCGGGCCGACAAGCAGCGGCTGGTGGACGAGAACACCCACCTCCGCAACGAACTCAAGGAACGCTACGATTTCAGCAACATCATCGGGACGAGCAGCCCGATGCGGCAGGTCTACGAGCAGATCGCCCAGGTAGCTCGCACCAACACCACCGTGCTGCTGCGCGGCGAGTCGGGCACGGGCAAGGAGCTCATCGCCCACGCCATCCACTACAACTCGCCTCGCGCCAAGAAGCCGTTCATCAAGGTGAGCTGCGCGGCACTGCCGCAGGATCTCATCGAGTCCGAGCTGTTCGGCTATGAGAAGGGCGCCTTCACCGGCGCGCATGGCACCAAGAAGGGGCGGTTCGAGGTGGCCGAGGGCGGCACGCTGTTCCTCGACGAGATCGGCGAGCTGAACCTCGCCACCCAGGTGAAGCTGCTGCGGGTGCTGCAGGAGCGCGAGTTCGAGCGCCTGGGCGGCACCGAAACCATCCGCGCCAACATCCGGCTGATCGCGGCCACGAACAAGGACCTCGAGAAGGCGATTGCGGCGGGTGAGTTCCGCGAGGATCTCTACTACCGCCTCAACGTGTTCTCGATCTTCACGCCGGCCCTCCGCGAGCGGAAGCCCGACGTCCTGCTGCTGGCCGATTACTTCCTCGAGAAGTTCTCGCGCGAGCATGGCAAGTCGGTGAAGCGCATCTCGACGCCGGCGATCGACATGCTCACCAGCTACCACTGGCCGGGCAACGTCCGCGAACTGGCCAACGTCATCGAACGGGCCATCGTCGTCTGCGACGCGCAGGTGGTGCACGCGCACCACCTGCCGCCGACGCTGCAGACAGCAGAGGCGACGGGCACCAATCAGACGTCGACACTGCGCGATTCGATGGAGGCCTTCGAGAAGGACGCGCTGCTCGATTCGTTGAAGAGCGCGCGCGGCAACCGTGCCAAGGCGGCCCGCCTGCTCGGCACCACCGAGCGTATCTTCAATTACCGCGTCCGCAAGTACGGCATCGACTGGCGGCGCTTCAAGAACTGACGGGCGACGCGAAGCGTGTTCGAGAGTCGTAGCTGCCGACCGTCAGGTCGGCCGTGACACGGCGCACCTGAAGGTGCGCGGCTACGACAGCAGCCGCAGGGCTACGCGTACATCCCGCGCATGCGCGTCACTGTGGCCACGCGGTTGATGGCTACGATATACGCAGCGGTCCGCAGGTCGACGCGGTACTTCAGCGACGTCTGCAGCACGGCGTTGAACGCCTCGCACATCTTCGCTTCCAGCCGTTCGTTCACTTCCTTCTCGGTCCAGAAGTAGCCCTGCCGGTCCTGCACCCACTCGAAGTACGAGGTGGTCACACCGCCGCTGTTGGCCAGGATGTCCGGCACGATGAACACGCCGCGCTCGTGCAGGTGCTTGTGCGCATCCGGGCTGGTCGGGCCGTTGGCACCCTCTACAATGACGCGCGCCTTGATCGCCGGCGCGTTGGCCATGGTGATCTGGTTCTCGAGCGCCGCCGGCACGAGGATGTCGACATCGAGCGTGAACAGCTCGTCGTTCGTCAGCGTCGTCGCACCGGGGAAGCCGGCGACGGTCTTCTGCTGCCGGACATGGTCGTTCAGTTTTGCGAGGTCGAGCCCCTTCTCGTTGTAGACCCCGCCTTTCCAGTCGGTCACCGCGACGATGCGGGAGCCGAGTTGGGCGATCAGCTCCGCCGAGATCGAGCCAACGTTGCCGAAGCCCTGCACCGCGACGGTGGCGGTGCTGATATCGAGGCCGAGGTGCTTCGCCGATTCGCGCGCCGAGATCATCACGCCGCGGCCGGTGGCCTCGCGGCGCCCGAGCGAGCCGCCCAGTTCCAGTGGCTTGCCCGTGACCACCGCGGTCGACGTGTGGCCGACGTGCATGCTGTAGGTGTCCATGATCCACGCCATCACCTGGTCGTTGGTGTTGACGTCG
>JBKJMH010000260.1:0-3049 GCA_046596625.1 Vicinamibacterales bacterium
CAGCTCGTACCTCGACCTTGGTCACGCCGCGTTGCTCCATGCGGAATTCGGCGTGGAGGGAACCGTGGTCTCTTCGAGCTATGCTGGAAAGGAGAGAACATGCTGACGGCACTCCCACTCTATATTGCGTTTCTCGGCACGGTTGTCGCGCTTCTCGCCGTAGCTCTGACCGCTTACCTCATGGTGACGCCCCACCACGAGATCAGGTTGATCCGCAGCGGCAATCGGGCGGCGGCGTGCAGCTTCGGCGGAACGGCCATCGGCATGGCGATCGTGCTGTACTCCACCGCTTCGAGCACGTTTGAAGTCCTTGAACTTGCGGTGTGGGGCGGGATTGGCCTCGTCGGCCAGCTCTTGGTGTTGCTGGTGGTCTCGATGATGGTGCCCAAGTTGATACAGGGGATCGAGTCCGATAACGTGGCCTATGGCATCCTTCTGGGCGCTCTCTCTGTCGCCATGGGAATTCTGAACGCCGGCGCGCTGAGCACGTGAGAGGCAAGACTGAACATGCGCAAATCAAAATACGTGAGCTTGTTGTTGGCCGGGGCCACCGCGACGACGCTTGTCGCGTGCGGTCAGCAGGGCGGGGACTGGGCCGAGAATTCGACGCTCTACGGCGATAGCGCGGCGTGCGCGCGCGACATGGACAGCGGTGTCTGCAACGAGGCGTATCGGGCCGCGAAGGATGAACACGCCAAACAGGCGCCGAAGTTTGCCACCCAGGCCGAATGTGAAGCGGCGGGCTACACCCAGTGCGACACCACCGAGGTCAGAACCGCTGACGGCGGTTCTCGCAGCATGTTCATGCCGATGATGATGGGCTTCATGATGGGCCGCATGCTCGGCGGCGGCATGGGCGGCGGTTTTCCCGCGCGCCCGGTCTACGGCGACCGCAATGGCTATCTCCACGCCAACGGCCAGAACGTCGGGCGTGTCGCGCCTGGCACAACGTCGCTTGGCTCCAACGGGATCGCGATGCGCACCGCGCGCGGCGGCTTTGGCTCCAGCGCACGCTCCGGCGGGGGTTCATAACAGGTGGAGCGTGTCGCCGTTTCGCCCCGTCCCGATTGGCAGGCGAAAGTCGAGGCGCTCGGGTTCGATTGGCATTCGGCGCCAACCCCTGAAGACCCCGTCGGCCGGTATTGGGACGAAAGTGCGTATTGGCGCCTGACGGTCGACGAAGTCGATCACCTTGAAGCCGCGACCACGGAATTGCACGAGATGTGCGTGGCGGCTACGGGACAGGCACTCGCGCGCGGCCTCTTGCCGGGTTTCGGCTTCACGCCCGACGCCATCGCCCTCATCGAGGACTCCTGGCGGCGCCGGGACGACGATCAACCAAGCCTCTATGGCCGGTTTGATTTCGCATTTGGCGGTGCAGGCGTCGGCGACGGCCAGCCCAAAATGCTCGAATACAACGCCGAGACGCCGACCGGCCTCTACGAAGCGGCGGTGGTGCAGTGGACCTGGCTCGAGGAACGCTTTCCTGATCGCGATCAGTTCAATTCGTTGCATGAAGGGTTGGTGGCCGCATGGGGCAAGCTGAAAGGCGGCCTCAGCCGCATCAATCTTGAATCGCCACCGGTACATTTCACCTGCCTGATGCCCCACCCCGAGGACGAAGGCACGCTCCGCTACGTGCTCGATACGGCGCTCGAGGCCGGTCTTGCGGCCAAGACCATCGCGGTCTCTGATGTCGGCTGGTCCGCGCCGGTCGCCGGCGATGTGGCATCTGACGGGCGTTTCGTCGACCTCGAAGACACGCCAATCACGACTCTTTTCAAGATCGTACCGTTCGACTGGCTATTGGCGGACGAGTTCGGCGCTCATTTGATTCGCGCAACGATGCAACGACAGCTCACGGTCATCGAGCCGGCCTGGAAGATGGTCGCTGCCAACAAGGCGATCCTTGCCGTGCTCTGGGAAATGTATCCCGGTCATCCCAATCTTTTGCCGGCCTTCATGGACAGGCGCGCGTTCGAGCCTGGAGCGACGGTAGTCGCAAAGCCGCTCTTGGGGCGTGAGGGCGCGAACATCTCGATTACGGTTGTTGGCCAGAGCGGCGCGCCCCACGGGGCGCCGCTCGCAACGAGCGGCGGCACCTATGGTGAAGAAGGCTATGTCTATCAGGCACATGCGCCGCTCGCCGCCGCGCCCGGACCCGACGGGACGATTAATTACGCCGTGATTGGCAGCTGGGTGATCGACGGGGTCAGCCGAGGCCTCGGCATTCGCGAGGAGGCCGGCCTGATTACGCACAATCGCAGCCGGTTCGTGCCGCATCTGTTCTAAGAAGGGCGATGTGGCTCACTGGTGAGCGGTTCACTCCTGTATGAGTCATGATTGAGGGCCGACGAGAATAAGACGGGGACCTGACGTAGCCCATGGCCTGATAGACAGGGTGGCCCATCATCGACGCGTGCAGCGTCGTGCGCGTCACGCCCATGGTGCGCTGACCTTCAACCACAGGATGGCGCATAACGGTTTCGGCGGAACCCTTGCTTTGCTGCTCGGGGCCGTCGCGACGAGGGCGATGCAGTATGACGGCCAGAAGTGCATCCCCGCAATACCTTCCCACTGGTCCGTCGGCATGCCGTAAGCTCGCGCGTTCAACATCGCCAGGTCGCGCGCGCCGTTGTCGTCGACGACTCGCCGGATGGTCAGGTCAGCCGCCGGCCGACGCGGCGCAAGCAGACGGTCTGTCTCCATGCTGATCATCGGCATGATCGGCGCGAGACCGGCCTCCCTGGCGATGTCCTCCCAACCGGCCGGAACCCAGTCCTCCCGGATGATGCCGCCGGTCGGATTCGCCGATGTTGCAGCTCGTCGGGCCGACGTCTCGAGCAGCGCGCGAAACTCGCCTCGTGCGGTCACGGGGCGGCTCTGCACCCACAGGTTGAAGAACAGGTTCGGCACATCGCTGAAGCACGAAGCGACGCCGTCCTCGTCCACGAACCGTGGGGACGGCAGGCGGCTCGTTATCTGACGCCACGTGTCGATGAACAGCGAGACCGGTTCTGTTTTCATAGTCACCGAGTCTGCCACACGG
>JBKJMH010000039.1:0-2869 GCA_046596625.1 Vicinamibacterales bacterium
ATGCACCGCGGAGAAAGAGGACCACTCGATGGGACGCCACCTGTTACGCGCCCTGCTGCTCATAGCCATCGCCGCGATTCCTGCGTTGGCGCAGACGACCAGCGCCACCACCGCAACCGTGATCGGCTCCGTGTCCGATTCATCGGGCGGCACGCTTCCGGGCGTGACCGTGAACCTGTCCGGCACCTCGATGATGGGCGTGCAGTCCACGGTGACGACGGAAGACGGCAGCTATCGCTTCATCTCTATTCCTCCCGGTGAGTACAAGCTCACTTACGACCTGCCCGGCTTCTCGACGATCACGCGCGACTCGGTCCGCCTCGCCTCCAACTTCACCGCCACGATCAACGTGACCATGGGCATGGCGGCCCTGCAGGAGAACGTCACGGTCACCGGCGCCTCGCCGGTCGTCGACACGACGTCGACCTCCATCTCCACCACCTTCGACAAGGAAACGCTGGCGAACCTGCCGAGCGCACGCGACTACTGGGCCATCCTCTCGGAGGCTCCGGGCGTGAAGATGCAGCGCATCGACGTCGGCGGCAGTGCCGCCGGCACCCAGACCACCTACTTCGTCTACGGCACCACCGGCCAGGTGCGACCGATGGTCGAAGGGATCAACTCCACCGAGGGCACCGGCGCCTTCGGCAACTACGTCGACTACGGCTCGTTCGAGGAAGTCTCGATCGGCAGCGGTGCGTCGAGCGCCGAGAGCCCGGTCCCCGGCGTGTTCACGCAGCTGATCTCGAAGTCGGGCGGCAACATCTACCACGGCTCGTTCTACGGCGACAAGGAATGGCAAGGGCTCCAGTCGTACAACGTCGACGCGGCGCAGGTGAAAGCTGGCGTCACGGGCGGCGGCGGCCTTGAAGCGCGCGACACCAACCGGCTCTCGAGCTACAGCGACAAGAACGCCGACATCGGCGGCTTCCTGATGAAGGACAAAGCCTGGTGGTACGCGTCGGTACGGGCGCTCGACGCCAACGTCCGCTACACCAACTACCCGGTCGAGGTCTTCAAGACCGAGCTGCGTAACTTCACGGCGAAGGGCACCTACCAGCTGTCGCAGAACAACAAGCTGATTGGCTATTACCAGCCCAGCTCGAAGGTGCAGCCGACGCGCCTCGACCGCCAGCTCCTGAACGCGACGACGGCCATTCACCTGGCGACGGACGACAGCTTCCGTCAGGATTACGCGCCGCTGCTCTGGAAGACGGAGTTCAATTCGATCCTGACGCCCTCGACGTTCTTCGAGGTTCGCGCCGGTGCGTTCGGCTACGACTGGGAAGACACGTCCTCAGGTAAGGCTCCGAGCTACGAGGACCTCAACACGAACATCGTGTCGGGCCGCGCTCGTGCTCGCGACTACAAGATCAAGCGCAACCAGGTACTCGGCTCGCTCAGCTACCTGAAGAACGGCTGGATCGGCACCCACAACTTCAAGGTGGGCGGCGAGTACTTCCACGAAACGCAAACCGCGTATCGCTTCGCCGGCTCCTACAACGACGTGCTCCACGTGCTGCGCAGCGGCGTGCCGTCAGAAGTGCTGCTCTTCGAACCGGCCGCCTCCGAGAACGGTCTCCACGTGATCGGCACCTACCTGCAGGACAACTGGAAGGTCAACAATCGTCTAACCCTCAACCTGGGGCTGCGCTACGACTACTACCGCAACTTCCTGCCCGAGCAGACGCACGAACCGTTCGCCTACACCAAGACGCCGATTGTCTTCCCGGCAGTCAGCGATCTGAACCACTGGAACCTGCCGGCGCCGCGCGTGGGCTTCACCTACGCGCTGACCGACGACGGCAAGACGGTGGTGAAGGGAAACTACGGCAAGTACTGGTGGAATCCGGGCGCGCAGCTTTCTTCTGACAACAACCCGAACCCCGAAACCTGGTTCCGTCGCTACGCGTGGACCGACACCAACGGCGACAAGCTCTATCAGCCCGGTGAGGAAGGCCGACTGACCAGTTCCGCCGGCGGCGTCGCCACGCAGGTCATCGACCCGAACCTCAAGGACCCATACACCATCGAGTTCGCGGGCTGGATCGAACGTGAAGTCATCTCCGACTTCGGCGTCCGCACGGGTGTCGTCTACCGCAACGAGAAGAACCTGGCGGTCGCCTCGAACGTCAACCGTCCGTTCAGCGCCTACACCGTGCCGGTCACCATTCAGGATCCGGGTCCGGACGGCATCGTCGGCAACACCGATGACGGCCGTGCGTATCAGGGCCTCAACCTGAGTGCGGCGGCGCTCGCACTGCCCATCGTCAACAGCTACACCAACGTCGAGGGGGCGGACAGCGCCTACACCACGTTCGAGCTGACCGGCACCAAGCGCATGAGCCACGGCTGGTCGGCGATGATGTCGGTCTCGAAGACCTGGAGCGCTGCGCAGGCGGCGACATTCTTCGGCACCGGCTTCCGCCAGAACGCGCTCGTGATCACGCCGCAGGACCTGATCAACACCGAGGACAACGGCCAGGTGAAGTACACCGACTGGTCGGTGAAACTGAACGGCACCTGGATGGCGCCGCTCGGTCTGAAGATCTCGCCGATGCTGCGCCTGCAGGCCGGCCAGAACTGGGGCCGCACCTTCCAGACCACGCTGAACTACGGCGCGGTCCGCATTGCCGCCGAGCCGCTCGACTCGAACCGTCAGCGCAACATCGCGGTCACCGACATCCGCATCGAAAAGCCGGTGTCGCTGCCGGGCGGGGTGAAGGTCGGTCCGTTCATCGACGTCTACAACATGTTCAACACCAACGCCGAGCAGAACATCACGTGGGCGTCGGGCTCGTCGTACCTGCGCCCGACCGCCATCGTGCCGCCGCGCGTCGCGCGCCTCGGCGCGAAGGTCAGCTGGTAA
>JBKJMH010000401.1:0-12678 GCA_046596625.1 Vicinamibacterales bacterium
GGCTTCGTGCCGCTGGTGATCGGCGTCTCGTCGGTGCTCTACGCCCTCTCGCTGATCGCGTCGGGGCAGTCGCTGGTGGTGATGGGGCGCGGCTTCAACATTCTGGCACCTGGCGGATACACCTTGCTGGCCTTCGGCGCCAGCGGCTCCACGCCGGTCTTCGCTCTCGGTGCGTGGTGGTCCGTGCTCAGCGCCACCTGGCTGCACGGCAGCCTCCTGCACATCGTGTTCAACATGATGTGGGTGCGCAACATCGGGCCATCCACGGCCGACGTGGTCGGGCCGTCGCGCACCGTCATCATCTACGTCGTGTCGGGGCTGTGCGGGTTCCTGCTGAGTTCATTGGCAGGGCAGTACCTGCCGCCGATTCCGTTGCTCTTCACCTCGCTCAGCGGTGCGCCGCTGACGGTCGGAGCGTCGGCGTCCATTTTCGGGTTGCTGGGGGCGCTCTTCCACTACGGCCAAAAGAGCGGCAGCAGCCTCATTCACGGCCAGGCCAAGCAGTGGGCGCTGATCCTGTTCATCTATGGGCTGGTGATGCCGGGTGTGGACAACTTCGCGCACGCCGGCGGCTTCATCGGCGGCTACGTCACCTCGGTGTTCTTCAACCCGTTGACGCGCGAGCGTGGCGATCACATGCTCGTCGCCGTCGTCTGCCTCGTCGCGTCGTTCGGCGCCATCGCCTACTCGCTCTTCAGCTTCTGGCCCTACATCGGGCAGTAACTCTCGGCGAGACGGTCGAGCGGCTACTTCGCCCTGGCGAGTTCCTCGTCGATGACGCGCTTGAACGACTCGAACGGCTGCGCGCCTTCGATGGAGCGGCCGTTGATGAAGAACGCCGGTGTGCCGGTCACGCCGACAGCCTCGGCCGCGGCCACGTCCGCATCCACGCCTGGCTTCTGCTGGTGGTTGTCGACGCAGGTGTTGAACCTGGCCGTATCCAGCCCAAGGGCTGCGGCGTGCGCCTTGAGGTCGGCGTCACTCAGCTTGGTGGGATTCGCGAACAGACGGTCGTGATACTCCCAGAACTTGCCCTGCACCTCGGCACACGCTGACGCCTCCGCGGCGGGGCGCGCGGCCGGATGATTCTGCAGCGGATAGTGGCGATAGACGAACTTGATCTTGTCGCCGTAGGTCTTCAGCACCTGTTCCACCGTCGGGTGCGCACGCATGCAGAACGGGCACTGGAAGTCGGAGAACTCGATCACCTCGACGGTCGCCTTGGCATTGCCCCTGGGCACGTGGCCGCCGTCGGTCACTTCGACGCGTGGCGGCTCGAGGCTGATGGTGATGGTCGTCTTCGCCTTCAGCGCATCGACCAGCGCCGCGCGAGCGACGTCCATACGCTGTTCGATCAGCATGTTCTTGATCGGCGCACGCACCTGGTCGAGCGTGGCGCCGTTGACGCGGGTCGGGTTGGCCTGGAACCATGCAGCGACTTCAGCGTCGGTGGGCGCCGGCGCCTTCGAGGCGATTTCGCGCTCGACGAGCGTCGGGCGATCGATGCCGCGCGCCTTCGCCTCGTCGTCGAGCAGCCGGTTGGCGACAATCTCTTCGATGGTGGCGCGGCGTGCCATGTAGAGCGCCTGCACCAGCTTCGCGCTGCCAAACGACGACACCGGCTCCTGAAGCGCGCGGGTGTCGACTTCGGCCAGCGTCACCTTCGTCGTGCCGACGGTGGCCACCACCTCCGACTGGTTGGGCAGCGTCGTCTGCTGGGCGTCGGTCTTGGAACAGGCGACGACCATGATGAGGCCGAGTGCCGCCAGGGCTTTCACGGGAAGGTGTCGTCGGCGCATGTGCGTCCTATTCTGCACTGGTTCCAAGCCGCTGCGGTAAGTCGGCGATGACGTAGCTCATCACCGCAATCGCTGCCGCCGCACGCGACACATCGACCGGCTCGATCTTGTCGACGGTGTCGGCCGGCGTGTGATGGAGCAGGAAGTAGTCGCCGGTGCCCTCGTACGACAGGGCCGGAATCGCCGCCGCCGTGACGCTCGGTCCGATGTCCGTTCCGCCGCCGCCCGGCGTGACCACGTCGGCCTCGATGTTCGTCAGCAACGACGCAATGGCCTGCACGGTGTCGCGCGCCGCGTTGTTGGCCGTCACCGCGAACGACACGGGACGGAACAGGCCGCTGTCGGCCTCGAGCATCATCACGTGCTTCGGCAGTTCGGCCAGGTGCGCGTCGCGGTAGGCCTGGCCGCCGCGGCCGCCGTTCTCCTCGTTGGTCCACAGGACGACGCGCAGTGTTCGCCTTGGCCGCAGCCCGAGCGACTTGATCAGCCGCAGGGCCTCCCAGGTCGCGACGATGCCGCCACCGTCGTCGCTGGCACCGGCGCCGACGTCCCAGCTGTCGATGTGACCGCCGATGACGACCACTTCGTCGGGCGTCTCGCGTCCGCGAATCTCGCCGACGACGTTCGCCGACGGCGCGTCAGCCTCGAAATGCGCCTCCATCTGCAACTTCAGCACGATGCGGTTGCCGCGCTCGGACATGCGCTGCAACCGGTCGGCATCCTCGCTGGTGATGGCGGCGGCCGGGATCTTCGGGCTGTTCGCGGCGTAGTTCAGGCCGCCGGTGTGCGGCAGGCGCAGGCCGGCCGGGCCGACCGCCCGAACGAGTGCGGCCACGGCGCCGTGCCGTGCCGCCCGCGACGGTCCGTCGCTTCGGTACGGACGCGTGGCATCGTAGGTGGTGAAGGGCACATTGAACACGACGATGCGCCCCTTCACGCGGCTGGCTGCCGCATCCAGTTCGTCGAAGCTGCGCACGACGATCGCCTCGGCCTGGAGGCCGCCCTGCGGTGTGCCGACGCTGTCGCCTAGTCCGAGCATCACGACCTGATGGGGCGCGGGCTCGACAATCGCCAGGCTCTCGCGGCCACGCACCCAGTGCGGCACCATCACTGGCTCGGCGTGCACGTTCTCGAGGCCGTCACGCTTCATCTCCGCCAGCGCCCAGTCGATGGCCCGTGTCAGTTCAGGCGAGCCGCTGAGGCGGGCGCCAATCCCGTCGGTCAGTGTGGCGAGGCGGCGCCACGCGAACTGGTCGACCATGGCCGCGCCAACCAACCGCGCGGCGGTTTCACGGTAGCCGTCGAGCCACGCCGGTGCGGCGGCAGCGTTCGCGGACGGCGGCGGCAAGGCCTGGGCCGGGGTCTGCGCGAACCCCGAACCCGCGTGCGCGACCGCGAGCGTGGCGGAGAGAGTCAGGACGAGCGGCAGACGAGATCGCACGAATACCTCGCGAGAAGGGAGTCGCCCGGCGCGCAACCCGGTTGAAAACATGGACAGGCTACAGCGCACCCGAACTGCGTCCCGCAGGCTTCGTGAGGACCGGCTCGGGCTCTGGCGTGAAGTCCTCGCCAGGGTTGATGAAGCGGTCCTTCTCGAAGCGATACTGCTTGTCGTAGAGCTGCCGATAGCGGCCGTTCAAGTCGAGGAGTTCGTCGTGCGTACCGCGCTCGACGATCTCGCCGTGTTCGAGCACCAGGATCTGGTCGGCACTCTGGATGGTCGACAGGCGATGGGCGATGACGAACGTCGTGCGACCGTGGCGCAGCGAACGCAAGCCGTCCTGAATCAGCGCCTCGCTCTCGCTGTCCAGACTCGAGGTCGCTTCGTCGAGGATGAGCAGGCGCGGATCCGCGAGGATGGCGCGGGCGATGGCGACCCGCTGGCGCTGCCCGCCCGACAGGCGCACGCCGCGCTCGCCGACGATGGTGTCGTAGCCCTCGTCGAATTCCTGGATGAACTCGTCGCAGTGCGCGATGCGGCTGACGGCGATGATGTCCTCCCGCGAGGCATGTGGTCGTGCGAAGGCGATGTTCTCGGCGATGCTGCCGTCGAACAGGAAGTTGTCCTGCAGCACCACGCCCAGGTACTGGCGGAAGTCGCGCAGCTTGACGTCCGCCAGGTCGCGGCCGTCGACGATGACGCGGCCGGTGTTCGGACGGTTGAAGGCCATCACCAGCGAAATGAGCGTGCTCTTGCCCGAGCCGCTCGACCCGACGAGTGCCGTCGTGGACCCGGCTGGCGCGCTGAACGAGATGTGCTTCAACACCGGCACACCCTCGTTGTATTCGAAGCTCACGTCGTCGAACGCGAGGTCGCCGCGCAGGGACGGCAGGGAAGCCCTCGCGGCATCCTCCTGGTCTTCGGTCGCCATCTGGCGGATTTCGCGGATGCGGTCGAGGCCGGCAAACGCCTCGGTGAGCTGCGTGCCGATGTTGGCCAGCTGCACCACCGGCACCGCGATGAGCGCGGTGAAGGTGAGGTACATGACAAAGTCGCCAATCGTCATCTCCCCGGCGCGGATCGAGTTGCCTCCGACCAGCATCATCGAGATGCCGATCAGGCCGAGGACCACGGTGGAGAAGGCGGTGACGCTGGACACGCCGGTGAGCGACTGGGCGACGTTCCGGAAGATGCGGTGCGCACCCTTGGCGAAGATCAGTTCCTCGCGCTTCTCGGCCGTGTAGGCCTTCACGATGCGGACGCCGCCGAGCGACTCGGCCAGTCGGCCTGTCACTTCCGCGTTGATTTGGCCGCGCTCGCGGAAGAGCGGGCGCAGGCGCTTGAACGCCATCGCCATGCCGGTGCCGAAGGTGCCGAGCACCAGCATGGTGACAGCCGTCAGCTGCCAGTTGAGATACAGCAGGACGACCAGCGCCAGGAGGGCCGTGAGGATCGACCCGGTCAACTGCACGAGGCCCGTGCCGACCAGGTTTCGGATGCCTTCGGCGTCCGTCATGATGCGCGAGATGAGGACGCCGGTCTTCGTCGAGTCGAAGTAGCGAACCGGCAGGCGCATGACGTGCGCCTCGACATCCTTGCGCATGTCGGTGATGGCGCGCTGCGCCGCGACGCCGAGGACCTGCGACAGCGAGAACGAGGTGACCGCCTCCACCAGGGTGGCAGCCGCGGCCGCCATGGCCAACTTGGGCAGCAGGTCCCATTCATTGCGCAGGACCACGTTGTCCATCAGGAACTTCGAGGTGGTGGGAAGGACGAGGCCGGCAAGCCGGTTGATGACCATCAGGCCGAGGCCGAGGCCGAGGCGCTTGCGGTGCAGCCAGATGAGGGCGCGCGCGTCCTGAAGGGCACCGGGGCTGATCTTCTTCTTCTCCTTGCCACCCGGGGCATCTTCAGGCTTCGGCTTCAAGCCCCTGGCGCGCTCTGCGCTGCCGTGTCCCATCATCCTCAAACGTGTCACCTCAAACTGACTCAGACGCGCGCGGCGGGCCCTTCGCCCCCGGCACTCGTCACAGAATTATCGTCCAACACCCGGTTGCGGCGCGGAGTGGCCTGCCCCGGCGCCTGCCTGCGTGGGACAATCCAGCCATGGACAGGTCATCAATCTGGCGCCGTCTCACTGTCTTCGCCGCGCTGGCCGGATTGCTCTGGCCGGCGAGGCCGTTGTATGCCCAGGCTCCAGTCACAGACCCTGCCGTGCAGCAGATCATGAAAGCCGACGCCGACTTCGCCGATGCGGTCGCATCAAGAAACCGTGAGCGCTTCCTCTCGTTCATCGCCGAGACCACCACCTTCAACGGCGGTACGCCCGGCGAAATTCACGGGCGCGATGCCGTCCTGGAGGAGTGGGCCGATTTCTTCGCCCCTGACGGGCCGACGCTGTCGTGGATGCCGACGCACGGCGAGGTGATTGGCGCGGGCGATCTCGGCTACACGGTCGGCACCTCGACGTCGCGGTCGAAGAACGCCGCCGGGGTGGTTGCTGAACGCCACGGGTCCTACCTCACCGTGTGGCGGAAACAGCGCGACGGGCGCTGGATGGTGGTGTTCGATACCGGGTCGACGCTGCCGCCGCGGTAACCGCCGCTCAGGCGCTGGGCGGTGCCCCGGCGTCAGGCTCCGCATAGCGGGCGCGGGCCAGGTCGATCTGGGACGCAATCTCCCGCGCCAGCGGCTCTGGCGTCAACACCCGGGCGAACGGACCGAAGCTGAGGATCCAGCTGTGAAGCGCCTGGTCGATGCAGACCTGCAGCGTCAGGACCAGCCGGCCGTCCTCGTGCTCGGCCCACGACTGCGACTGGTGCCACTCGCGCGCCCGTACGTAATCCGCAACGGCCCGCTCGAACTCGATCGTCACCTCCGCGGGCGGCCCCGAGTGCACGCCCAGCGAGTGCTGGAACGCTTCATCGGGCAACTCCTGCACGGGCGTGAAGCGTTCCTCGAGCAGCGAGATCTCGTCGATACGCTCCACCGCGAAGGTGCGCACCTGGTTGTACTCGGGCACGTGCGCGAGCAGGTAGAGACCGCCCTGTGCGTAGGCCAGACGATACGGGTGCACGAGGTACGACTTGGTCCGCTCGCTCGAGCGCGAGTAGTAAGTGAGGGTCGCCTGTCGTTGATGCAGCGTCGCCTCGAGCGCCCGCGCAATGATCTGCTGCTGCCGTCCATCAACGTCGGCGAGGCGTCGGAGTGGGTCGGGCTTCGAGGCGATGACGCGCGGCAGCTGGTCGAGGAACTGACGCATGTGCGGCGTCAGCGATGCTCCCAGCTTGTCGAAGGCACTCTCGAGTTCATCGCGGAACGGGGTGCCGGCCAGCGACTCGAGCAAGGTGCGGCTGAAATACAGTGCGCAGAGTTCCGAGAGCGTCAGCCCTGCGAAGAGCCCCTTGAACGCCGTGCCGTTGATCGTCCACCGCGTGCGGCCGTCGTCATGCGATCGATCGTCGTAGAGCGGGAAGCCCGCTTCCTCCAGCGCCTGAAGGTCTCGCCTGATGGTGCGGGTCGTGACGTCGCAGAGCGTGGCGAGGGCGTCGATGGTGACGCCGCTCGCGCGTGCGCGCTCGATCTCGCGGAGGATGGTCCACTGGCGGATGACTTCCGCATTGCGGGGCATGGGCGATTGTACCGCCGCCATCCTCGTACGCGTTCTGGCCCGACCTGCCCGACCTGCCCGTTGCTCAGTCGATGGAGATGCGCCGGAGCAGTGGGAAGTCGGACAGCATCTTGCCCGCGCCGAGCACGACCGACGTGAGCGGGTCTTCGGCCATCTGCACCGGGAGGCCCGTGTCCTCGCGCAGGCGACGGTCGAGGTGTTTCAGCTGCGAGCCGCCGCCGGTCAGCATGATGCCGCGGTCGAAGATGTCGGCCGACAACTCCGGCGGTATGCGCTCGAGCGCGTCGTGAACCGCCTGCACGATGGCGCGCACCGGGTCGGCCAGCGCCTTCCTGATCTCGGTGTCGTTCATCAGGATGGTCTTCGGCCGCCCCTCGGAGACGTGACGGCCCTTCACCTCCATCGTCAGCGGCGTCTCGAGTTCGGTCGCGGAGCCGAGGTTGATCTTGATCTGTTCGGCCGTGCGTTCGCCGATGAGCAGGTTATGCACTTTCTTGGCGTGCAGGATGATCGCCTCGTCCAGTTCGTTGCCGGCGATGCGGACCGAGCGTCCGTAGACGACGCCGGCGAGCGAGATGACGGCGATATCGGTCGTGCCGCCGCCGATGTCCACCACCATGTTGCCGGCCGCTTCGGTGATCGGCATGCCGGCGCCGATGGCCGCCGCCATCGATTCCTCGATCAGGTGCACTTCGCTGGCCTTGGCGCGCATCGCGCTGTCGCGGACGGCGCGCCGTTCCACCTGAGTGATTTCCGAGGGCACGCCGATGATGACCCGCGGTCGCAGGAACGTGCTGCGGCGATGGGCCTTGCGGATGAAGTGGGTGAGCATCTTCTCGGCGGCGTCGAAGTCGGCGATGACGCCGTCGCGCATCGGCCGGATGGCGGTGATGTTCCCCGGTGTGCGCCCGAGCATCTCCTTGGCTTCGGTGCCCACCGCTTCGATCCGGCCCGTGACCGTATTCAACGCGACGATCGACGGTTCGTTGACGACAATGCCGCGGCCGCGCGCATAGACGCAGGTGTTGGCGGTGCCGAGATCGATCGCCAGGTCCTGGGAGAAGACGGAGAGGAGGGATGAGAACATGAGCCGGGCTGCCGCAAACGCGATGCCGCCGCATGCACGCACCAGGCACACCCCGAGGAGGCACCCGCCGAGGGGGCGACGCCCACCCGCGGCAGCACCGGCATGCCGCTGCCGGAGGCGCTGCGGACGGCAGCGCATCTGATAGACGACAATGGGGTTGACGTGACATCAGCGCTCCTGTTCGTGGCGGCCTTCGTTGGCGGTGCCCTCAACGCGGTGGCCGGCGGCGGATCGTTCATCACCCTCCCGGCTCTGCTGTATACCGGTGTCGCTCCGGTGTCGGCAAACGCGACATCCACCCTTGCGATGTGGCCCGCCTCGCTGGCCAGCGCGCTGGCGTACCGCGCCGAGATCGGACGCTCGCGGGCGTGGCTGCTGCGCCTTGGCGCGATCAGCCTTGTGGGCGGGTTGCTCGGCGGGCTGCTGCTGGTGCGCACCTCGGACGAAAGCTTCGTGCGTCTCCTCCCGTGGCTGATGCTCGTCGCGACGACCACGTTCTCGTTCGGGAGCCGGATCACCGCGTGGGCACGCCGCCCGAAGGCGGGCGCGGCGCCCGACGCCGAGGTCCAGGCGACCGGTGGGACGGGCGGCACGCACAGCGTGCATGTGCCGCTCTGGACCGTGCCGCTGCAACTGCTGATTGCCACCTATGGCGGCTACTTCGGCGGCGGCATGGGCATCATGATGCTGGCGGCCATGGCCGTGGCCGGCATGACCGACATGCACGAGATGAACGGCCTCAAGACGATGCTCGCCATTGCCATCAACGGCGTCGCCCTGGCCGCCTTCATTGCCAGCGGCTCCATTGCCTGGGCTCCCGGCCTCGTGATGGTGGTCGGAGGCGTGTCGGGCGGGTATACCGGCGCCTCGTTGGCGCGCCGCGTCGCCGGGCCCGCGGTGCGGCGCGTGGTCATCGTCGTGGCGTGGACGATGACCGTGTATTTCTTCGTCCGCTGACTCACCGCCACCGGGGCCGCTAGAATGCATCGAATGGTTCTTGCCGAAGAGCAGCCTGTCCACGCGCGCCTGACTCAACTCGACATCGCGTTCGACCGCCACGAACATCCGCCGATTGCCACCGGTGACGAGGGGCTCGAACACTGGGACGGGATCGATGCAGTCCATTGCAAGAACCTGTTCCTGAGGAACCAGAAGGGCACGCGGCACTATCTCGTCATCCTGCCGGTTGCCAAGCGCGCCGACCTGCGGATGGTGGCGGACCAGATCGGCGACGGTAAGCTGAGCTTTGCCTCGGCCGAGCGCCTGATGACCTATCTGGGCGTGACTCCGGGCTCCGTGTCGCCGTTCGGCCTCATCCACGACACCGACCACCACGTGCGCGTGTTCCTCGACAAGGACCTGAAGGCGGCCGCCCGCATTTCGTTCCATCCGAACATCAACACACGAACGCTGGTGCTGTCGTTCACCGACTTCGAGAAATACCTGGCCGCCAGCTGGAACGTCGTCCGCTTCGTCGAGGTGAACCGGGCAGGCTGACCGCCGCCTGAGCCTGACCGGCCCCGGCCTGTGGGCATCTCCTGAAATTGATAGATACCAGAACGTAAGAACTGTGTAATATCTACCGGCCTGAGTGCAGCCTCCAGCGGAAGAGGCAATAAGGAGTCCGAGATGATCAGACGTACGTCCCTCGGTATTCTAGGAGCCGCGTTCGCGACGGCCTCCCTGATGACGCCGAGTGTCGCCGGCGCGGCCGACACCGTTCCCACCTTCACGAAAGACATCGCACCGATCTTCCAGGAGAAGTGCGAAGCGTGTCACCGTCCTGATTCGATTGCGCCGATGTCGCTCATCAGCTACGAGGATGCCCGTCCGTGGGCGCGTTCCATCCGCGGCCGCGTCGAGCAGCGGCAGATGCCGCCGTGGCACATCGACCGCACCATCGGTGTCCAGGACTTCAAGAATGACCGTTCGCTGTCCGACGCGCAGATCGACACGATCACGCGCTGGGTTGACGGCGGTGCCCCGAAGGGCGACGTCAAGGACATGCCCGCGGCCAAGGCATGGCCGAATGAACAGGGCTGGAACTTCGCGGCGCAGTTCGGCCAGAAGGAACCCGACCTGATCCTCCGCTCCACGCCGTGGACGCAGAAGGCCGGCGCCAACGACACCTGGTGGAAGCCGGTTGTCGCGACGGGTATCACCGAGCCACGCTGGGTGCGCGCCATCGAAATGCGTCCCGCGACGGTGAAGGGGCGCAAGATCACGCACCACGCCATTGCCCGTCTGCAGCAGGAAGAGACCGACGCGCTGGCCCGCAACGACGTGGACCAGAACGGCGCGCAGCAAGCCGGCACGTTCATGGAGTGGGCGGTTGGCAAGCAGGGCGAGATGATGCGGCCGAACTCGGGCAAGCTCATGCTGCCCGGCTCGAAGATCGTGTGGGACATCCACTACTCCAACGGCGGTGAGAACATCACCGACATCGTCGAACTCGGCGTCTACTTCTACCCGAAGGGGCAGGAGCCGAAGTTCCGTCAGGTGCTGCACCTGATGGGTGCCACCAATGCCGGCGGCGTGGACATTCCGCCAAACACCGTCAAGCAGACCGAAGGGTTCTTCGTGATGCGTGAGAACGGTCGCATCGAGAGCATGCAGCCGCATATGCACCTTCGCGGCAAGGCCATGGAACTCTCGGCCATCCTGCCCAACGGTCAGGTGCAGGTGCTCAGCTACGTGAACCGGTTCGACTTCGCGTGGATGAACACCTACATGTATGCCGACGATGCGGCGCCGCTTCTGCCCAAGGGCACGATCCTCAAGGTCGTCGCGTGGCACGACAACACCGCGTCGAACAAGAACAACCCCGACCCGAACGTCTGGGTGGGCTACGGCGACCGCACGGTCGACGAGATGGCGCATGCCTGGGTGAACGTCACCTACATGGGCGACGCCGACTACAAGGCCGAACTCGACGCGCGCCGCGCCAAGCGTGGCACCACGCAGCAACAGCAGCAGTAGCGGGTCGAGGCGGGCCTCGCGCCCGCCGCTCCGCCCTCGTCCGCAATCGACTTCAGGCGTCGTCCCTGTCCGGGGCGGCGCCTTTCTTTCAGGTTCAGGAGAGCGTCCATGCACGCATATCGATCCGCCGTAGCCGCCATGGCCACGGTGATCGTCGCCGGCACGTGGGTCGGCGTTGGCCGTGGTCAGCAGCAGGTGGCGCCGACGCCACAGTTGCCCGGCGCACCACTGACCTCCAGTGGCGAAGCGGTCTTCGCGGCGGTCGAAGGCTGGGGACCGCACAAGGACGGTCAGAACGTCATCGAGGTCGGGTACTACAACCGGAATCGTGATCAGGTGATCGACATTCCGATTGGGCCGAACAACCGCATCGAACCGGGCGGTCCCGACATGGGGCAGCCGACGCACTTCGAGCCGGGCCGTCACTACGGTGTGTTCGGCATCACGGTGCCGAAGGACTTCGGCACGAAGCGGTACACGTGGACGATCGTGGCCAACGGCCAGACATCGTCCGTGCAACTCGGAACGGCTGCGCCGTACTGGGTGAATTTCTTCGAGAACCCCGCGACGGGCAACACGCCGCCGGTGCTGCGTTTCGCGGCGGACGGTCCCGAGAATGTCGGGCCACCGCAGAAGATCGTGGAGACGCGCGCGGCGACCGTGGGGCAGCCGCTGCCGTTGTCGCTGTGGGTGTCGGACAAGCCGAATACCTACGACCCCGAAGAAGGCCTGCCGGCGAACCTGCGCTCGCCCGCGAACCGCGCTGAACCCGCGGCGGGCCGTGGCGGCGGCGCTGCGCCAGCTACGAATTTCGACGTGTCGGCCGCGCGCGCCAGCGGGCAGCCGCGTGGCGATTTTGGCCGGGGAACGGGCCCGCGTCCCGATGTCACGGTCACCTGGAAGGTGCACCGCGGCGCGGCGTCCAACGTCACGTTCAGCGAGTCGCCGATTCGTCTGTTCAACAAGGGCGACATCAACGCTGTGATGGAGGCAAAGACCGAGGTGACGTTCAAGGCGCCGGGCGAGTACGTGCTGCGCGTGCAGGCGAACGATCAGACCGGCGACGGTGGCGGCGGCGACCTCTGCTGCTGGACCAACGCCCTGATGAAGGTCACCGTCAAGTAGCCCGGCACCGCATGGTCGAACCCCTGTCGCGTCGTGCGCTGCTCCAGGCCCTCGGCGCCGCCGCCTTGTTGCCACGACTCGGCGTCGCTTCGGTTGGCGCCGCTGCTGCCACCAAGCCGATGCGCGGCGTCTTCATCATCCTGAACACGCCGTTCACCGCCACCGGTGCGGTCGACTGGGACGACCTCGCGCGCGAGGTGGCATTTGTCGACCGTGGCGGCTGTGCCGGGGTGGTCTGGCCGCAGGGCTCGAGTGGCGTGACCACGCTGACGCGGGAGGAACGCCTGCGCGGTATGGACGTACTCGCGAAGGCGGCGCTCGGCACGCGTCTCTCGCTCGTCCTCGGCGTGCAGGGCAAGGACACCGCCGAGATGCTCGACTACACCAGACGCGCCGATGCGCTGGGGAGCGATGCCGTCATCGCCATGCCGCCGACGAGCGGCCGGACGATGGACGACTACCGGACGTATTTCCGCGCGCTGGGCGGGGCGACCATGCGCCCGGCGATTGTGCAGACGAGCGGCGGCGCCAAAGACCTGTTTCCCAGCGTCGACCTCATCGTCGAGCTCGCACGCGCCTTTCCGCATATGGCCTACGTGAAAGAGGAGAGCGAGCC
>JBKJMH010000085.1:0-2754 GCA_046596625.1 Vicinamibacterales bacterium
CGCCGTGGCGCTCGACCTGCTCACCGACTCGATGGCCCTCGTCGGCCAGCACGGCGTCTACTGCCGCAGCGAACGCTACCCCGGGCAGCCGAAGATGGACATCCGCCTGGTGCTCGAGCAGTTGAATGACGCCAAGCAGCTCGTCCAGAACGCGATGGAAACCATCAAGGGCCAGCGCTGATTCGCCTCACCCGATCCGTCCTTCCAGCATTTCCTCTTCGCCCGTGTGCGTCGGGTCCGGCGCCTCGAGGTGCGACGCCGGTTTCCACCACGCGTTCATCATCAGCCAGAGCAGGCCGGGCACCGCGAACCCGGCACCGAGCGCGAACGCGAGCGTGCGCGGCGACCAGCCGAGGCCGTCGAGCGCATAGCCGGTCATCCAGCTCGAGATCGAGGACGTCAGCGTGACCAGCGCCAGTTCCGCCGCGAACACGCGGCCGCGGAACTCGTCCGGCACCTCCATCTGCAGCAGCACCGTGCTGAACACCCACAGGATGGAGCCGCCGAAGTGGGCGAGCAGCACGCAGATCGCGGCGAGCGGCAGCGTGCCCGCCGCGGCCAGTGCCATGTAGAAGCCGCCGACGATGAAGTAGGCCGGCCCAATTGAGCGGCGCATCGTGGAGGGGGTTTGGCCCATCAGCCAGCGCAGCGCGATGGGGCCGAGACCGGCGCCGATGCCGCGGGCGCCGTAGAGGATGCCAATGCCTGCCGCGGTGCTGCCGGCAATGGGGAAGACGCGCTGGCCGAAGACGGTGAGCAGCAGCAGCACGCCCCCGGCAAGCCCCCATCCCGCCTTCACGAACATCAAGGCCGACACATGGGTGCTTCGGCGCACGTAGCGCAATCCCTCCATCATGTCGGGAATGCCGGTGAGGGCGAGCCAACCCTTCAGGGCCGGTTTCGGCGCTGGCGTCGAGTCGTAGCTGGTCCGGCTGATGAACCAGGCCGAGACGAAGAAGGAGGCACCGTTGATGATGAACGCGATCTCGCGCCCGGCAAACGCCGTGACCAGGCCGCCAACCGATGCACCGATCGCGAGCATGGCCGCCCACGTCGCACTCGAGAGCGCGTTGGCCGGCATCAGTTCCTCTTTGCTCGTGACGTTCGGAATGGTCGCGGTGCGCGCCGGCTCGAAGAACGCCGAGCCGGTGACGACGGTGGCCATCACCACGTAGGCGAACCACACCTGCTCGCGCGTGCGCACGAGGAGCAACCCCAGCACCACGATGCCGCGCAGGATATCGGTGGCGACCATCAGCTTGCGGCGATCGACGCGGTCGACCACCACGCCGGCGATCGGGCCGACGATAGACATGGGCAGGAACTGGACGATCATCATCCAGGCGACGGCGGTGGCCGAACCGGTCAGGTCGAGCAGCAGCGCGAAGACCGCCACCGAGTTGAACCAGTCGCCTAGTTGCGAGACGGTCTGTCCGACGAACAGCAGACGGAAGTTGCGGTTGGTGCGGAGAATGGCGGTGTGGCTGATCACGGGGATGCGCCCAGTATAATTCCCGGCATCACCGTGCCCCGCATCGTGGCTCACTTCGAATTGCAGGCGCGCCTCGGTCATGGCACGCTGGGCGAACTCCATCGTGCCCGCGATCTCGAGGTTGGCCGTACGGCGGCGTTGCGCCTGATCGCGCCGTCGATCGCCGGCGACGCGCGCGCGCTACTCGACGTGTTGCAGGCGGCGCAGCGCGTGGCGTCCGTCGAGCATTCCTCGATTGCGGCGGTCTATGCCGTTGGTGACGGAGCGGACGGTGCCTTCATCGCGTCGGAATTCGTGCCCGGCCAACGGCTGTCGGCTCTGGTGCACGGCACGCCGCTGCATCCCAAACGAGCGCTCGATATGGCCGCGCAACTTGCTGACGGTCTTGCCGTGGCGCAGGAGCATGGAGTGGGGCACGGCGCGCTGTCCAGCGCCGCGGTGATCGTGACGCCCAAAGGCACGGCGAAGCTGCTCGATGTGGGACTGGTGCCGTGGACGAGCGCCGGCGTCGCGGCGTCGCGTGACGACATCGGCGGTGTCGGGGCGCTCCTGTTCGAGATGCTGGTGGGGCGTCCGTTCCAGCCTGGCTGGCCCGCCGAACTGCGCCTGCCTGAACTGCCGCTCGACGTGCAACCGGTGCTGCAGCGCCTGCTGGCACCGCGTCCGGGCGACGCGTTCGAGTCGATGGCCTCCGTGGCGGCCGTGCTGCGCGACCTTGCGCTGGTGGTGGCCGCGCGCACGTCGATGCCTGCGGCGGAACCGTCGCCTGACGTCGATGGCCGCGGTGGGTCGGGCCGGGCACTGCTCGCCGGCCTCGTCGTGCTGCTGGGGCTGGCGACGCTCGCCTGGGCGCTCTTCAGCGGAGTGTCGTAGCACCCGCGTCGGCTACGACGTCCCGCGTAGGATGTCGGCGAGGTTCATGGCGAAGGCCGAGCGTGCGACGACCGTGCCGATGCCTGCGGCGCGGGCCGCCTCGATGGTGGCGGTGTCTACATGCGACACGAAGCCCAGCGTCGGGATCGAGGCGAGCGACGCGTCCGCCTTCATCTGGGCGAGCGTGCCCATCGGGTCGGTGCGCGGGTTGTTGAGATCGAAGATGACCAGCGACGGCGCCTCGGTCCGCATCTGGTCGAGGGCGCCCTGCGACGAGCGTGCGAAGGCGATTGTCACGCCAGCGTGCTGGGCGGTGGATCGAATCTTCGATGTGAACATCAGGTCGTCGAGGATTGCTAGAATCACCGCGTGATCATAATCGAGTCGCA
>JBKJMH010000020.1:0-8125 GCA_046596625.1 Vicinamibacterales bacterium
GACGTTGAAGTGGGCGCTCGGCCTGCCGGAAGCGACTTCCGCGTGGGCGCAACCGACGATCGTCGGCGGACGATTGTTTGTCGGCACCCAGAACGGCACCGTCTACTCGCTCGACGCCAAGAGCGGCTGCGTGGCGTGGATCTACACCGCGCTCGGCGGTGTGCGCGGTTCGGTCAATGTGGGCCCTCGACCGGGCACGCCCGACGCCTACAACGCGTACTTCTCCGACCAGAAAGGCTCGCCTACGGTGTGGACTAAAAGCGGACCTGAAGGTCCGCGGCTACGACATGTTCGAAGCTCAGGTGTGACGTAGCTGCCGACCTTCAGGTCGGCTTCGAAGTCGCTATAGGAGGTGGCCGTGAAACGAGTGTGGTTCTCCGTGCTCCCCGCGCTGCTCGTCGGCGCACTCTTTGTCGTTCAACGCTCCGGCGTCGTCGCGCAGCAGCCGCCTGCCGCGCCGTCGCCCCAACCGGCGCCCGCGCCGGTGACAGTGCCCGAGATCCCGTTCGACGCCTCCACCGACTTCCTCAAGTACTCGCCAGACATGAACCTGGGCGAGGTGCTCGGCGTCGCCATCAACTCGAAGAACCACCTCGTCGTGTTGAACCATCCGGGCAATCCGGCCGCCGGGCCGCTCTACGGGAACGCGTCGACGCAGTTGCTCGAGTTCAACCTGGCGACGGGCCGGTTCGTGCGCGAGATCGGCAGGAACGTCTACGGCCTCGGCTACGGCCACGCGATCCGCTTCGACCGCCACGACAACCTGTGGGTCGTCGACAAGGGGACCAACGCGGCGGTTCGCTTCAACCCCGCGGGCTACGTCACCATGAACCTGGGGCGCCGGCCAGAGGGCCCGGACGACCCCGAGGAGTCGTGGTTCCGCACCGGGCGCGGAAGTGCCCCGCCGCCACCGACCCAGGATGGCTACTTCCGCGGTCCGACCGACATCGGATTTGATTCACAGGACAACCTGTACATCAGTGACGGCTACACCAACGGCCGCGTGGCGAAGTTCACGAAGGGGGGCGCGTGGGTAAAGTCGTGGGGCACACGCGGCTCGGGCGGCCCGCACGGCGACCAGAACCCCGGCCAGTTCAACACGCCGCACAACATCGCCGTCGATCGGCAGGACAACGTCTATGTCGCCGACCGCAACAACCGTCGGATTCAGGTGTTCGATGTCGACGGCAACTTCACGCGCTTCATCGTCCTGAACGCCGTCTACGACAAGACGCACCATCCGGTGCTCGGCAATCTTCCGGCGAACCCGCCTGACGAGACGCAGCCGTGGACGCTGTGTATCTCGAACGGACCGACGCAGTATCTCTACAGCTCGGACTCAGAGCCTGGGCGCATCTACAAGATGAGGCTCGATGGAACGCTCATCGGCACGATGGGGATGTCCGGTCGCGACGAGAAGCAGTTCAACTGGATCCACGCCCTGGCGTGCCCGACCGACGACACGCTCTACGTGGCCGACATGAACAACTGGCGCGTGCAGAAGCTGACGCTTCACGAGGGACGCGCCGCGCGCCCGAGTGCTCGCTGACACGGCACGGTACATATGCCAGCCGACACACTTGACGCAGGAGCCCCCGGCCCGGACGACACCGGCATCGTCGCCCGCCTGGCGCTGGCGCTGACCGCATGGACCGAGCGCTGGGTGCCGGACGCGTTCGTCTTCGCGTTGCTGGCGACGGTCGTGGTGGTCGGCGCCGGCGTGACGATGACGCCGTCGACGATCGGTGAGGTGGTCGACGCCTGGGGGCGCGGGTTCTGGGATCTCATCCCGTTCACGCTCCAGATGGCCCTGGTGATCATTACGGGACACGTGCTGGCAACGTCCCCACCGATGCGCCGCCTCATTCGCGTGGTCGCCGCCTGGCCCACGACGCCGAAGGGCGCCGTTGCGCTGGTCACCGCTTTCGCGCTGGTGAGCGCGTGGTTCAACTGGGGGTTCAGCCTCGTGTTCAGCGCGGTGCTGGCGCGCGAGGTGGCCCGTCGTGTCGACGGGGTCGACTACCGCGCGCTTGCGGCGGCGAGCTTTCTCGGACTCGGGAGCATCTGGGCGCAGGGGCTGAGCGGATCGGCCGCCCTGCAGATGGCGTCGCCCGGTGCGCTGCAACCGGCCATCCGCGACATCGTCGCGCACGACGGCCTGGTGCCCGGCGGCATCATCGGCTTCACGCACACCATCTTCCTCTGGCAGAGCCTGCTGTCGGTCGTCGTCGAGCTCGTGGTGGTGACCGGTGTGATGTGGCTGGCCACGCCGCCCGCCTCACGCGCCAGGACCGCACGGATGCTCGGCATCGAGCTCGGCACCGAGGAAACCGCCGAGCCGCGGCGTCCGGCGGTGATCCCTCCCGGTGCGTGGCTCGAGCACTCGCCCGTGCTCACGTGGGTCATCGTCGGACTCGGGGCGTGGTACCTGGTGCAGTACTTCGCGCGTGCGGGCGACCCGCTGAATGCACTGAACCTGAACATCCTCAATCTGATCTTCCTGCTCGCCGGCTTCCTGCTGCACGGCACGCCCGCTCGCCTGATGCACGCCGTGCAGACTGCCACGCCGGCGGTGTGGGGCGTCATCCTGCAGTTCCCCTTCTATGCCGGCATCGCCGGGGTGATCACGTCCACGCACCTCAACGAACAACTGGCGACGCTCTTCGTCCGCGTGTCGACGCCCACCACGTTCCCGGCGCTCGTCGCCGTGTACTCGGCGGTGCTCGGCGTGTTCGTCCCGTCGGGCGGTTCGAAGTGGGTGATCGAGGCGCCCTACGTGATGGCGGCGGCGCACGACCTTCGCGTGCACCTCGGCTGGGTGGTGGCGGCCTACGACCTCGGGGAGGCGGTCGCGAACCTCCTGCAACCGTTCTGGATGCTGCCTATCCTCGGACTGTTCCAGCTTCGCGCGCGCGACGTCATGGGCTACACGCTCGTGGTGTTCGCCGTGTTGCTGCCGATCGTGCTGCTGCTGGTGACGCTGCTCGGGCGAACGCTGTCGTACCCTCTCTGAATTCAGGTAGGGCGCAGGCGCCATTCCTTACGCTTCCTTCCGCGCGCCGCGCCCGGCGAATCGGGTACACTTCATTTGCCCGTCCGTTCGGAGGGGTTCTTCCTTTCAATCCCGACTTCGGTTTTTCATGATTTCTGGTTCCAAGTGGTTGGCGCGCGCGGGCATGGCCCTGCTCGCCTGTGTCTGTGTGGTGTCGCCCGCGGTCGCCCAGCGGCGTCCGGCTCCGGTCGGCGGTTCGCCCACGTCGGCTGAGCTCGACCCACCCCCTCCTGTTCCTCCCGCGGTCATCTCGCGCGGCGCCAACGGTCGCATGGTCGTGCGTGCCACCCGCCTGACGCAGCCGCTGCGCGTCGACGGCCGGCTCGACGAAGCGATCTACGCCGTGGTGCCGGCGATCACCGGCTTCATCCAGACCGTGCCCGCCGAAGGGCAGCCCTCCACCGAGAAGACCGAGGCCTGGGTGCTCTTCGACGACAACTACATCTACGTCACCGGCAGGATGTACGAGGATGTGCCGCCAGAGCAGTGGACCGCGAATGAAATGCGCCGCGACACGGCGCAGCTGCGCCAGAACGACATGTTCGGTGTGCTGTTCGACACGTTTCACGACCGGCGCAACGGCTTCAACTTCTACGTGAACCCGATCGGCGGGTTCGCAGACCAGATCGTCACCGACGAGGGGAACCCGAACGTCGACTGGAATCCGGTGTGGGAAGTCCGCACCGGCCGGTTCGAGGGCGGTTGGACCGCGGAACTCGCCATTCCCTTCAAGTCGCTGCGCTACAACTCGGGGACGAACCAGACCTGGGGCATCCAGCTGCGCCGCTCGATTCGCCGCAAGAACGAGTGGACGCACCTGACTGCCGTCCCAGCCTCGTCGGGCGGACCGAGCGGCATCTTCCGTGTCTCGGCGGCCGCGACCATGGTGGGGATTGACCTGCCGCCGGCTGGCAAGAACATCGAGGTGAAGCCGTACGCGATCTCCAAGGTAACGAGCGACGTCGCGAAGAATGTTTCGAACGACCTCGAGCCGAACGCCGGCCTCGACGCCAAGATCGGGATCACCGCCAACCTCACGGCGGATCTCACCGTGAACACCGACTTTGCGCAGGTGGAGGTGGACGAGCAGCAACTGAACCTCACGCGGTTCAGCCTGCAGTTCCCGGAGAAACGCGACTTCTTCCTCGAAGGGCGCGGTATTTTCGACTTCGGTCGCGGCGGGCCGACCAGCAGCCAGAACGGCGCCTCTGGCGCCAGCAACTCGCTGACCCCAGCGCTCTTCTATAGCCGCGCCATCGGCCTCAACGCCGGGCGCGTCGTGCCGCTGCGCGCCGGCGGCCGTGTGACGGGCAAAGCGGGCAAGTACTCACTTGGCCTGCTCAACATCGAGACCGGCGAGGAAGAGGTCTCGAAGACCCCGGCCACCAACTTCACCGTAGCGCGGGTGAAGCGCGACATTCTGCGCCGCAGCAGCATCGGCATGATGGTGACGAACCGTTCGGAGTCGAACACGGTGTCCGGCGCGTCGAACTTCGCCTACGGAGCTGATGGCTCCTTCTCGTTCTTCCAGAACGTCAGCATGGGTGGCTACTACTCGCGCTCAGCGGTGGAAGGCAAGCACGACGACAACCAGAGCTACCAGGGACGCTTCGACTACGCCGCCGACCGTTACGGCGCCCAGTTGCAGTTCCTGAACGTCGGCGCGAACTACAACCCCGAGGTCGGGTTCGTTCGCCGCTTCGGCTTCGATCGCACCTACGCGTCGGCCCGCTTCAGCCCGCGCGCACGTCAGCACTTCAAGGGCGTGCGCCAGTTCACCTATCAGGCCAGCGTGGAGTACATCGAGAACGCCGCCGGCCAACTCGAAACCCGCAACCAGACGGGACGTTTCGCGCTCGAACGCCAGAACAGCGATCTGTTCGTCGTCGAGGGCGGCACGAACTACGAGCTGCTGTTGGCACCGTTCGCCATCGCCCCTGGTGTGCGTATCCCGGCGGGAGGCTACGCTTTCAACGACATCACCATGTCATACCAGCTCGGGCAGCAGCGTCGTCTCAATGGCACCCTGTCGCTGCAGCGCGGCGAGTTCTACAACGGCACCATTACCGGCTATGGCCTGACGGGTGCGCGCTTCGCCATCCTGAAGCAGTGGTCGCTCGAGCCCAGCCTGCAGATCAACGACGTGACGCTGCCGGCCGGCGACTTCACCACCACGCTGCTGCGGGCCCGCACCGACTATGGCTTCAACCCGCGCATGTTCATCAGCGGGCTGGTGCAGTACTCGTCCACCGGCAGCGTGTTCAGCACCAACCTGCGCTTCCGCTGGGAATACCGCCCGGGCAGCGAGCTGTTCGTGGTCTACACCGACGAGCGCGACACGACGGCGCCCGGATATCCGGACTTGAAGAACCGCGCGTTCGTCGTCAAGGTGAACCGGCTGCTCCGGTTCTGAGACACAAGACATGATGACGTGTTGCGGGGTGTGGGCCATCGCGCTGGTCGCGATGGTGGTGTCGGCGGGCGCGGCGTCCGCGCAGCCGCGTGGGGCGGTCGTCGCGAATGGCAAGGCCAGCGCCGGTCAGGACGATCTGCCGATGCCGGTCGCGCCGAAGACGGTCATCCGTGAGCGGGACCAGGTGGTGGTTCGCGCCATCAGGCTGCGTGAGCCACTGAAGCTCGATGGCCGGCTCGACGAGTCGTTCTACAGCGAGAACGAGCCGATCGACGGCTTCATCCAGACCGTACCCAACAACGGCCAGCCGGTGTCCGAGCGGACCGAAGCCTGGGTCGCGTTCGACGACACGTTCATCTACATCTCCGCGAAGCTGTACGAGTCGGTCCCGGAGTCGCAGTGGGTGGCGAATGAAATTCGCCGCGACACGAACCAGATGCGCCAGAACGACACGTTCGCTGTCCTGCTCGACACGTTCCACGACCGCCGCAACGGCTTCCACTTCTACACGAACGCGCTCGGCGGCTTCACCGACCAGCTCGTCACGGACGAAGGCAACCCGAACGGCGACTGGAACCCGGTGTGGGACGTCCGCCCGGGCCGCTTCGACGGCGGCTGGACGACCGAGATGGCGATTCCGTTCAAGTCGCTCCGCTACAACTCGGGCACCAACCAGACGTGGGGCATCCAGCTGCGCCGCTCGATTCGCCGGAAGAACGAGTGGTCGCACCTGACGGCGCTGCCCGCCGCCGGCGGTGGCTCGAACAGTGGATTCCGGCTGTCGCGTGCGGCGACGCTTGTCGGGCTCGATCTGCCGCCGCAGAGTGCAAACATCGACCTCAAGCCGTATGTCATCGGCGCGGATACGACCGACCGCGTCCGTACGACGCCGCTGAACAACGACATCACGAGCAGCCTCGGCGGTGACCTGAAGTACGGCATCACGTCGAACCTGACGGCCGACATCACCGTGCGGACCGACTTCGCGCAGGTGGAGGTGGATGAGCAGCAGCTGAACCTCACGCGCTTCAGCCTGCAGTTTCCCGAGAAGCGCGACTTCTTCCTCGAGGGGCGCGGCATCTTCGACTTCGGCCGCGGTGGCGGCAGCAGCGGCGCCAGGCTCGGTTTTGGCAGCGGCGGCAACTCTGACGCGACGACCGGCGCACCAACGTTCTTCTACAGCCGGCGCATCGGTCTCGATTCGGGACGCGTCGTGCCCATCCGCGCCGGTGGCCGCGTGACCGGACGTGTGGGCAAGTGGACGATCGGGGCGCTGAATCTGGAGACCGGTGACGAGCCGGTCGGCGCCAGCATGGCCACCAACTTCACCGTCGCGCGCGTGAAGCGGAACATCCTCCGCCGGAGCAGCATCGGCGGCATCATCAGCAACCGCGACAAGTCGAGGCTGGTGACGGGGGCGTCGAACCTCGCCTACGGCGTGGATGGCCTGTTCTCGTTCTTCAACGATCTGAGCACGGGCGGCTACGTCGCGAAGTCGGACGTCGACGGACGGACCACGCACAACACGAGCTACCAGGCGAAGTTCGACTACGCGCCGGACAAGTGGGGCGTGCGCGCCGACTACCTCGTGGTGGGCGCCAACTACAGCCCCGACGTCGGATTCACGAACCGCAGCAACTTCCGCCGCAGCTACGTGTCTGGCCGCTACAGTCCCCGGCCGAAGACGAGCAGGCGCGTCCGCAAGTACACGTCGGAGGGCTCGCACGAGTACCTCGTCACCGACACGACCGGGACGCTCGAGACGCGCGCCACAACCGGGCGTTTCATCATCGAGCAGCAGAACAGCGACATGGTTACCGTGGTGGCGGCGAACCGCTACGAATTCCTGGCGCGCCCCTTCACCGTGGCGCCGGGCGTGACGATTCCGGTCGGCGGCTACACCTTCGCGGACGTCACCGCGAGCTATGGCTTCGGCCAGCAGCGACGCCTGTCGGGGCTGCTGACCTACCAGACGGGACAGTTCTACAACGGCACGCTGAACGCGGTGAGCTTCGGTACGGGGCGCTTTGCCATCCGGTCGAACTGGTCGCTCGAACCAACGGTGACGGTCAACCACGTCTCGCTGCCGGCCGGCACCTTCACCAACACGGTCCTCGTGGCGCGCACCGACTATGGGTTCTCGCCGCGTCGCTTCGTCAGCGGCTTGCGCCAGTACTCATCGTCGACCCACGTGCTCAGCTCCAACGTCCGCTTCCGCTGGGAGTATCGGCCGGGGAGCGAGCTGTTCGTGGTCTACACCGACGAGCGCGACACGACCAGGCCCGGCTACCCGGACTTGAAGAACCGCGCCTTCGTGGTGAAGGCGACGCGGCTGTTGCGATTCTGAGGCGACGGCCTCACGAAGGTCACGAAGCCCACGATGGAACAGGACCCAAGCGTGTCTCTTCGTGTTCTTCGTGATGATTCTTTTCGCAACGAGGTGTGTGTGAGATTTGCCATTCTGACGACGGCCGTGGTGCTGCTGCTGGCGCCCTTCGTCTCCGCCCAGGAGCCGCCGGCGCCAGTGGCACCCGCCGTCATCGCGCGGAACGACGCGAAGCAGGCCACGGTCCGGGCCGTGAAGCTGTCGGGGCCGCTGCGCATCGACGGACGGCTCGACGAGGCGATCTACAGCACACCGGCCATCACCGACTTCATCC
>JBKJMH010000047.1:0-34440 GCA_046596625.1 Vicinamibacterales bacterium
GCCGAGGCACACGCGCCGAGGGATGCCTTCATCGTGACCAGACTGCGCGACGCCGGAGCGGTGCTCGTCGGCAAGACGAACCTCAGCGAGTGGGCCAACTTCCGCTCGTCGCGCTCGACCAGCGGCTGGAGCGCACGCGGCGGGCAGACGAAGAATCCCTACGCGCTCGACCGCTCACCGTCCGGATCCAGTTCGGGCACCGGCGCGGCGATCGCCGCCAGCCTGGCGACCGTGGGCGTCGGCACCGAAACCGATGGCTCCATTGTGTCGCCGTCGAATGTGAACGGCCTCGTCGGGATGAAGCCGACGGTGGGCCTGGTGAGTCGTACCGGCATCATCCCCATCGCACACAGTCAGGACACCGCCGGTCCGATGGCGCGCAGCGTGGCCGACCTCGCCGCGCTGCTCACGGTGCTCGCCGGCACCGACCCAGCCGACACTGCCACCACGGTATCTGGACGGACCCAGGCGGACTACACGCAGTCGCTCGACCCGAACGGACTGCGCGGTGCGCGCATCGGCGTCGTCCGCAACCGTCTGTTCGGCTCGCACGTCGCCACCGACGCCCTCGCGAACGCCGCCATCGAGGTGATGCGGAAGCAGGGCGCGGTCATCGTCGATCCTGCGAATATGCCAACCCTCGGGCAGTTCGACGACAGCGAGTTCGAGGTGCTGCTCTACGAGTTCAACGCCGACATCCCCCGCTTCTTCGAATGGTGGGGACCGGGCGCGCCGATGCGAACCCTGACAGACCTCGTCGCCTACAACCGGACACACGCCTCGACCGAACTGCGCTACTTCGGACAGGAGCTGGTGGAGCAGGCGAACGCGAAGGGACCGCTCAGCGATGCGGCATACACAGCGGCGCTGGCGAAGAACCGGCGCCTCGCGGCCACCGAGGGGATCGACGCGGTGATGACCGAGCAGCGGCTTGATGCGCTCGTCGCACCGACCGGTGGTCCGGCGTGGCTCATCGATCTCGTGAACGGCGACAGCGGCACCGCCTCGATTCCGGGTCCGTCAACCGTGACGTCGGTCGCCGGCTATCCGCACATCACGGTACCAATGGGATTCGATCACGGCCTGCCGGTGGGGATGTCGTTCTTCGGCCGGGCGTGGAGTGAGGCAACGCTGGTCAGGCTCGCCTATGCCTACGAGCAGGCGACGCGGCATCGGCGGCCGCCGGCGTTTGCACCGACGGCCGATCTTTCGCGCTAGAGCGCGCTCTGCCAGACGGCGCGGCCGACGAAGAACGGGCCGAGATGTTCCAGATACAGCGACGTCTGCTGCGTCTTCCGCATCGTCTGCACGATGGCCGACAGCGGGAAGAGTTCGGGTCCGATCAGGCCGACCACGAAGTCGTTGTCGTTCTTGTCGAGCCCGTGGCACGCCAGCCGGATGTCGTGCGCGTAGTCGCCTGCTCCGAACGCCATGCCGATGGTGCCGTGCTCGGAGAGAATGACGCGCTGCTCCTGCTCGGGCAGGTTGGCGAACTTGCCGCTGCGGCGCAGCGGATACCACACCGCCCAGCACCAGTCCTTCGTCAGCACGGTTCGGCGTGGGCGCTTCAGCAGCGTCTCCTCGAGGTCGGGCTCATAGCCGATGGAATAGGTGCGGCCGAGCATCGTGTACTCGTGCTTCTGCTCGAGCGACGCGAACGGCTCGACGTTCAGCAACCGCCGAAGGCGATCGACGAAGTCGTTCGGGTCCTGGGTTACGGTGAGGAGCCCGACGCCGAAGGGGTCGTTCACATCCTCGTAGAGCGCGCCGGTGATGCCGGAGGCCTCGAGGGCATGCGCCAGCGGGCGCGCGTCCCGGCAGGTGCCGAACACCAGCAGCTGCATGAACAGGCGATCGTTCGAGCGCTGCGGCACGCCGTTCTTGTTGCCCCCTCTTTCGGCGAGGTCCGGAGGCTCGGGCCCGCGGCGCTTTTCGGTCTGTTCCGGAGTGTCAGCCATGGTGGCGAGTATAAACCGCTGGCGGCGGCGACGGGCCGCGCCGAAGACGCCCGCGGCACGATGTGTTGTCGGCGAGCGGAAGCGCGGGGTATAATTTGCAGGTTCTGGCCCCGCTGCGGGCCACCGGTCTCCGTACCAGGCGCCCGGTTACCCCCGACGGAGAATTCGCGAGCATGCCGTTCATCATCACCGACCCGTGTATCGAGACCAAGGACTCCGCCTGCGTTGACGTGTGCCCTGTCGACTGCATTCATCCGCGTAAGGACGAGCCCGAGTTCGCCACGACGACGATGCTCTACATCCATCCGGAAGAGTGCATCGACTGCGGCGCCTGCGTGCCGGCGTGCCCCGTTGCCGCGATCTACGAGAGCATCGACGCTACCCCGTCGCACCAGAAGGCCCTCATCGAAGCGAACGCCATCTACCGAATCGGCGACGCCGACTCGATCGCGAAGGCCGAGGCGCTGGTGAAGGCCCACATCGCCGCGCATGCCGACATCATGGCCGTTCCGGCCGCCGAGCGTCAGGCCGCCCACGCCAAGTTCTAGCGCCTGAATTTCAGAGTGCAGAACTCAGATTGCAGATTGGAATCGCGCCGATTCCGGTCGCAATCTGAGCCTGCGTCAGCTCGTTCCGGTCGCTCCACCTCGCCGTCCCACCAATCTGAACTCTGACTTCTGAAGTCTGAATTTCCCGTAGCTGTCCCGTGAAGATCGCCACCTGGAACGTCAACGGCATCCGCGCGCGTCACACCCAGGTGATCGAGTGGGTCGAGCGCGATCGGCCCGACATCATCTGTCTCCAGGAGATCAAGGCCACCCCCGACCAGGTGCCTGCCGAACTCTGCGAGATGGAGGGCTACTGGTGCTACTGGCACGGTGGCAAGGGCTACTCGGGCGTCGGCCTCCACGTCAGCAAGGCGCTCTCGCCTGAGCGGCCAGTCTTCTCCCACCCCTCGTTCGACTTCGAGCATCGCATCGTCCAGGCCGATCTGGCGTCGGGGCTGACCGTCTCGTCCATCTACGTGCCGAACGGCGGCAAGGACTTTCCTGCCAAGGTCCGCTTCCTCGACGCGCTGGACACCTACGCCGATGCGCTCCAGGCGGCGGGCCGCACGGCCGTGTTGTGCGGCGACCTGAACATTGCGCGGGCCGACATCGACGTGCACCCAAAGGAACGGAAGCCGCGCGCCATCGGCCAGTTGCCGGAAGAGCGGGTCATCCTCGAGCGGATTATCGGCCGGGGCCTCGTCGACGTGGGCCGTTCGCTGGAGCCGGACAACGACGGCCTGTTCACCTGGTGGGCGCCGTGGCGCAACCTGCGCGAGCGGAACATCGGCTGGCGCATCGACTACATCCTGGCCAGTCAGGCGCTCGGCAGCCGCGCGGTGGCCTGCCCGGTCTCGCGCGAGTTCGGCACCAGCGACCACGCGCCGATCGTTGCGACGTTCGGGTAGCATGGTCCCTATGTCTGCCGTCCTCGAGCGCTTCCTCCGCTACGTCCACTACGACACCCAGGCCGACGACAACTCCACGACGTATCCCAGCAGCGAGAAGCAGCTCGTGCTGCTGCGTGCGTTGGTCGAAGAACTGCGCGCCATCGGATTGAAGGACGCGGCGATCGATGAGTGGGGCTACGTGATGGCGACCATCCCGGCAACGACCGCGAAGCCGGGTGTGCCGGTCATCGGCTTCATCGCTCACGTGGACACGTCGCCGGAGATGCCTGGCGACGGAGTGAAGCCGATCGTGCATCGGGCCTGGGACGGCCGCGACATTGTCCTGCCGGACGCGCCAGACGCGGTGCTGCGCACGACCGACATTCCCGCACTCGTCGAACAGATCGGCCACGACATCGTCACGGCGTCGGGCACGACACTGCTGGGTGCCGACAACAAGGCCGGCGTTGCCGAAATCGTCACGGCTGCCGAGTACCTCATGCAGCACCCCGAGATTCCGCACGGTGCCGTGCGTATCGGCTTCACACCTGACGAGGAAGTGGGGCACGGGACCCTGCACTTCGATGTGCAGAAGTTCGGCGCGATGTGCGCCTACACGATGGACGGCGGCCTGCGCGGCGAGGTCGAGACCGAGAGCTTTTCGGCCGACGGCGTCACCATCACCTTCCACGGCTTCAACACTCACCCCGGCTACGCCAAGGGGACAATGGTGAATGCCATCAAGGTAGCGGCGACGTTCATCGACAGCCTGCCGCAGCACACGCTGTCGCCAGAAACCACTGACGGGATGGAGGGCTTCGTACACCCGAACGTGATGCAGGCGTCAGTCGAGACGACCACGGTGAAGCTCATCGTGCGCGACTTCGATACCTCCGGGCTGGAAGAGAAGGAACGCATGCTCGAGGCGCTGGCGCAGAAGGCCTCGCATCGCCATCCCGGTTCGCGCGTCGAGTTCACCGTCGTCGAGCAGTACCGCAACATGAAGCAGGTGCTCGACACGCTGCCGGAGATCGCCGCGTGCGCCGAGGAAGCCGTGCGCCGGGCCGGTCTCGAGGTGCGGCGTCGCTCGATCCGTGGCGGCACCGACGGCTCACGCCTGTCGTTCATGGGCTTGCCGACGCCGAACATCTTCGCGGGGGAACACAACTTCCACTCGCGGCTCGAATGGGTGTCGGTGCAGGACATGGAGAAGGCGGTCGAGGTCATCGTCAACCTGACGCGCGTCTGGGACGAGCGATCCTAGGCCGCGTGCTAGGCTTCAACAGCTTGTCAAGGAGAACCATTATGCGACGACTGACGGCAGCCCTGCTGCTGGGCGCACTCGCCACGACCCAGGTATCCGCCTCGCTCTCGACGAGCGAAACCAAGCGCCTCGAAGAGGCCGCAACCGTCCTGCGCGAGCTGCACGCCGCGCCCGATCAGGACGTGCCACTCGAGTTGTGGGAAAAGGCGTCGTGCGTACTGGTGGTGCCGGGCCTGAAGAAAGCGGCGTTCATCTTCGGCGGCGAGTACGGCAAGGGCTTGATGAGCTGCCGGAACAATGGTGTGTGGAGTCCGCCGGTCTTCATGCGGATCGGCAAGGGCAGCTGGGGGCTGCAGTTCGGTGCCCAGACGGTCGACTTGGTCCTGCTGGTGATGAACGACAAGGGGGTCGAGAAGCTGCTGCGGAACCGCGTGTCGCTCGGGGCCGAGGCGTCGATTGCGGCCGGACCGGTCGGTCGTGATGCGCGCGCCGCCACTGACCTGGAGTTGAGCGCCGAGATCCTCTCGTACTCACGCACGCAGGGGGTCTTCGCCGGCATCAACCTGTCTGGCGGCGTCATCAGTGACGACCAGGACGACAATGCCGACCTCTACGGCAAGGGCATCACCGCGAAGCAGATTCTGCTCGAAGGCCGTGTGCAGTTGCCTGGTATCACGCGGGACTTCATCGACGCACTGAAGCGCTAGTTTGGCGATGGGCCGGGAGCCGCAATGGCTGTCCCCGGCCCGTTTCGCCGCGATCGTGCCTAGCTAGCGGTTACGGCCTCGTCCCTTGACCGCGGAACCACCGCGGTCGGCCGCAGCCTGCCGTGCGCCTCCAGCGACGCCACGTGCGGGCATGCGGCGCGAGGCAGCCGCCGAAGCCGCCGCTTCCTCCCCTGCATCGTCTTCGGTATCGGCCGCAGCCTCGTTGACGAAGCTCTCGGCGATGGCCGTCAGCCGCTGGTCCGTATCCTTCTCTTCATCCAGCGTCTCTTCGAACAGCGCGGCCGAGTCGGCGTGGCCGAGCAAGTTGGCCCACACGCGGAGGGTGCCGTAGGTGGCGATCTCGTAGTGTTCGACCTTCTGCGCCGCCGCAATCATCAGCGCGTCGCGCGTGTCCTCGTCTTCCGCCTCCGCCATCATTTCGGCGCCTTCCTTGAGCAGGTTCTGCATTCCGATGCACTTCTTGCCGCGGGCGGGCATGCCGAGCTGCTCGAAGACCTCCTCGAGCCGTTCGATGTGCTGCTCGGTCTGCTGCAGATGCTCCTCGAACGCGGCGCGCAGCTCGTCGGAGCCGGCCTTCTTGATCATCTTGGGCAGCGCCTTGGTGATCTGCTTTTCCGCGTCGTAGATGTCCTTCAGTTCGTCCCGAAACAGGCTGTCGAGTGAGTCGATACCGGCCATTGCGCGATGCCTCCGTGTTGAACAGGTTGGTCGTACGGCGTGAACACACGGGGGATAGCAAATCGGGTGACGTCAGCGGTTCACGACAGACGCGACGAGTCGGACCGCAGGGGTGAGGCAGCCAGGATCGGGACGTTTCAGGGGGAAGGGAAAACGGGAAGAGCCGTAGGCAGGCGAGCGGGGTGAGCGTGTCGGCGCAGCAGGGGACGGGAGCATCACACTCCCGGTCCCTGCCGCGACGCACCGCTTAGCGGCGGCTGCCGCCGCCGAGTCGAGAGATCGACACCGTGAAGGCGCCGGAGTTATCCGTGTGGTCGTTGTCGTTGACGCCGAGCATCAGTCGTCCGGCCGCCGGCATTGGCACCGGCGCGCCATTGTTCGATAGCAGGAACGGTGCGCCGTTACCCACCCGCGCAATCAGCGCGCCCGGGCCGGCGCTGCCGAACGGCAGCGGCCCGCCCGCCGGCACCGGGGCTCCGCCCAGTCCGGAACTCTGCGTCGGCGAAATCATGATGTCGCCCGACGACTGGAACTGCAGGCTCTCGTTACGCAGCACCGTGATGCCCGTGTCAGTCCAGAGCTGGTTGGCGGGCACCTGGATGGTGCGCGCACCGGCAGCCGGCGCCTGCTGCGCCTGTCCGCTCGCCGCCGCCACCGCCGGCGCCTGCGCGGACACGCCGCGGCCCAGATGCACCTGCGCCACGTCGTTGGAACTGACATCGCGCTGGCCACTCGGCGTGTCGATGGTCAGACGCAGCGGACGCGTGCCGCCCACGTCCGACAGACGGCCTTCGAGGACCTGCCCGTTCTTCATCACCACCACCGACTGGCCCGCATTGATCCGGTTCTGCGCATCGGCCGGGATCGGTCCGCCGGCAAACTCCACCGCGGCCACGTCGCCGACACCGATGTTACGGTCCTGACCATTGACGCGGACGGCGAAGCCTGACCCGTTCATGTCGATCAGCTCACAACTGATCCGCTCACCGCTCTTCAGCACCACCGTCGATGGTTCCTGCGCCTGCAGCAGCATCCCACCGGCCAGCCCCGACAGTACGAGTCCGCTCATCACCACTAGTTTCTTGAACATGTCTCTCCTCATTTCGTACAGCTGATGTGTGCAACGGCGATGCCACGCTTAGTGCTATTCTGAGGCGCACGCATGGAAGACACCCCCCTGCACCAAGCCCAGCAAGACGACCTCCCTGCGAGCCCAGGGCACGCCGTCGCGCCGCCGGCTGCGGTGCCGCCCGTCGAGGATGCGATCCCTGTCCCCGTGGAGAGCGCGGCGTCGATGGCCACAGGACAGGACGACACCGCGCTGTTGTCCCCAGAGGGTACCACCGAGGCTGTCACGGTTCCCGCCCACACCGTGACTCCGACCGTCATGCCAACACCCGTTGTGCGCGCCAGCCTCTGGCGCCGCGCTGCCGCGGAAGTATCAGCCGGTGTCCAGACGCTGTTCTCGGCCGCGGTCTACGCCACCCTTATCGTCACGTTTGGTTTCCAGGTCGCACGCGTCGACGGCTTGAGCATGGCGCCGACGCTGGAAGACCACGACCGCCTGATCGTGAACAAGCTCGTCTACGAACTCGGCGACCCGCGACCCGGCGACATCGTGATGCTCTACTACCCGCTCAATCCGGACAAGATGTTCGTGAAGCGGGTGATCGCCAGCGAAGGCGATGTGGTGCGCATCGTCGACGGCCACGTCTACGTGAACGACATCCCGCTGCACGATGACTACGTGCCCGAAGAGTTCCGCAGCCATGACGACTGGGGTCCGACTGTCATCCAGCAGGGCTACTATTTCGTGATGGGCGATCATCGTAACAACAGCTCCGACAGCCGCCACTGGGGACAAGTGCCGAAGAAGTACATCGTCGGCAAGGTCAAGGTGCGGTGGTGGCCGCTGCAGGAAGCCCGCCTCTTCTGACGCGCCCGTGACCGATCACGCTGTCCTGATTGCAGCCACCGATCTGCTGCCCGCGATGAAGTCGCGCCTTGCGACGAACATCCGGGACCTGCAGGCGTTCACCGACGCCGAGGCACTGCGTGCCCTCGAGGCGATTACGACCAGGCGCCCAGGGCTCGTGGTCCTCGAGAAGCGATTCGCGTCGACGCCGCGCGGTGCCGCGCTCATCAACCGCATCAAGGCCGACCCTTCACTCGGCGACACGCAGATTCAGGTGCTGTCACACGATGGCTCCGCCGACGTCGCACCGGCACACGTACAGACCGCCCCGCGCCCGCATGGCAGCCAGGTCGCGGTGGTTGCGGCGGCCGCCGCGCCGGTGCAGGCGCCGCCGGTGCAACTGGACTATCGCGGTACACGACGCGCCCCACGCTTCCGCATCGAGGGCGCACGCGACATCCTTGTTGACGGCAACCGAGGCACCATCGTCGACCTCTCGACGCTCGGCGTGCAGCTCGTCATCGCCACCATCCTCAAGCCGAACCAGCGCGTCCGCGTCGGCATCGTCGACGACGACACCAGCATCCGGTGCAGTGCGACGGTGGTGTGGGCGTCGTTCGAGATCCCAAAAGGACAGAGCCCGCGCTACCGCGCAGGCCTGGACTTCGTCGAGCCAGACGTCAGGGCGATCGACGCGTACATCCGCCGGCACACCCACGCCTGATTCAGCACGCTGCGCCTCGAGACACCCCCGCCGGATCAGGCGACCCGGGGAGGAGGGCGGCGGCCAGCTCAGATGTCGAGTTTGAAGCCTGGCAGGTGCGCGGCGAGGATGTCGTCGCGCAGGATGGTGTCGTAGCGTTCCGAACCCGTGGACACGAGGGCCGCCGGAACGCCGGAGACTTCTTCGAGCCGCTTGATGTACCGCTTCGCGTTCTCGGGCAGGTCCGCGAAGCGCCGAACGCCCTTCGTCGGTTCCTTCCACCCGGCAATCGACTCGTACACCGGCTCGCACGCCGCCAGCAGCCCGCTATCGGACGGGAACTCGGTGAGCGTGCGATCGCCGCAGCGGTAGGACGTGCAGATCTTGATGTCGTCGAGGCCGTCGAGCACATCCATCTTCGTCAGCGCGAGGACGTCGAGGCCGTTGATCCGGACGCCGTAGCGGACAGCCACCGCGTCGTACCAGCCGCAGCGGCGCGGACGTCCGGTGACGGCACCGTACTCGTTACCGCTGTCGCGCAGCCGTGTCCCCATCTCGTCGTGCAGTTCGCTGGGCATCGGCCCCTCGCCCACCCGGGTGGCGTAGGCCTTTACCACGCCCATGACGCCGCCGATGGCGCGCGGTCCGACACCGAGGCCGGTGCAGACGCCGCCAATCGAGGCGTTCGACGAGGTGACATAGGGGTAGGTGCCGTGGTCGATGTCGAGCAGGGTGCCCTGTGCGCCTTCGAAGAGCACAGACTTACCGGCAGCGAACGCCTCGGCCAGCATCAACGAGACGTCGCGCACCATCGGGCTGAGGCGCGTGCCCACCTCGGTGATCTGCGCCAGCACGCCCTCCCACTCCATCGTCGTGTCGTGCACCAGACGGTTGCGGGCGCTGACGTTGTCGCGCACGCTCTGCTCGAGCCCCTTCGGGTCGGCCAGGTCGCCGACGCGGATGCCGCGGCGCGCAATCTTGTCCTCGTACGCGGGTCCGATGCCGCGCGATGTCGTGCCGATCTTCCGCTCGCCACGGCGCGCCTCGGACAGCAGGTCGAGGTCGCGGTGATACGGCAGAATGAGGTGAGCCTTGTCGCTGACAAAGAGCCGCCCCTCGACGCTGATGCCGTTGCGGGCCAACTCGTCGACCTCCGCGAACAGCGCGGTCGGATCGACCACCACGCCGTTGCCGATGACGCACGCGACGCCGGGATGCAGGATCCCGGAAGGGATCAAGCGAAGGACGAATTTGGTGCCGTTGACGTAGACGGTATGGCCTGCGTTGTGTCCGCCCTGGTACCGCGCGACGAGATCGAAACGGGGAGTGAGCAGGTCGACGATTTTGCCTTTGCCTTCGTCGCCCCACTGGGCCCCAAGCACTGCAAGATTCATAGTCAGGACTACGATTCTACCCTGCAATCATCGCGATCGAACGCCGCCGTCGTGGCGATGCGACCGTCGCCCTGTGCGGCGTGCGTTCCCGAGGTGGCGGAACAGGCCGCGTGCGTCTGTCGTCAAGAAAAAAACATTTCTGATTTTCGATTGACAACATCCGTCACCCCTTTTTAAGGTTCTAGTCTTTCCAGTTACCAGCACGCGCATGTTGACGCCCCGCTCCACACTCACTCGCAGAATCGCTGCTGCCCTCGACGCGACACCGTCGCGCATACCCGTGCTGCTCGGTGGCTGCGGCTCGGGCCGCACGACGCTGCTGCACCAGTTGCGCGAGCGCATCGGCCGCTCGACCTCGCAGTATCTCGACATCGAGCACACGGCAACGACGCCTGAACGCTTCCTGAAGGCGCTGACCGCGGCGTCGCCGTTCGCGTCCGGCGCCGATCCGCTCGGGGCACGCCCGGCGTTCGACGCCGCGCTCGCCTTCTTCACGAAGACGCGGGCGGCCGGAAATGAACCGGTGACGTTCCTGCTGGATGAATTTCTCGAGCTGCGCACATTCGAGAGCTTCCCCGGCCTGCGGCGGGTGCTGTTCGACTTCGCCGATGGCCTGGTCGAGAGCGGCAACCGCTTTGTGCTCTCGAGCCGCTACACGGCGCGGGCGCTTCGCCTGCTGCGCGACCGCCCGGCGCGCTTCGAGGTGATTCATGTGCCGTCGTTCACCGTCGAGGACACCAGGGACATGCTCGGCATGGCCAGTGGTGCCGACGCGGAGTTCACCGCGCGCACTGTGCACGCCCTTGCCGACGGACGGCCGTCGTACGTGGAGGCACTCGTCACTGAACTGCGCCACACCCGCGAGGCGGGCACGCCGGGCGGAGACGACGCCGTGAGCGCGCTTGCCGGACTGATGGGACCTGGCGGACGCCTCGCGAACGCCTGCAACTTCTGCTACGAACTGCGCCTGCACCGGGCCCGCGGCTACGGCGCGCTGAAGGCCATCCTCGAGATCCTCGCGGACGAGGAAGGGCTGACGCTGACCGAGATTTCACAGCGGCTCCAGCGTACGCCGGGTTCGACGAAGGACTATCTCTCGTGGCTGGAAGACGTCGACCTGGTGAGCTCGCGCCAGAAGCGATACAGCTTCGCCGACCCGCTGCTGCGCGTCTGGGTGCGCCTGCATTGCCGGGCGGTGCCTCCGACCGACGAGGAACTCGCGCGCGAAGTGCACCGCTACGCGCTGCCGCGATTGCCGCAGCCCGAGCCGGCGCTGGCGCTCGCCGTGGCCGGGCCGGCGCCGAACGACGAGGATCGCAAGCCGTGGGGCATCATCGAGATCGACTGAGGAACTCAGAATGCAGAACTCAGAATTCAGAATCGGTGCTGCATTCTGAGATCTGAGTTCTAACTTCTGCGCAGTCTCGACAGGGCTAACCGCGCCGCTTCCTGCTCCGCTTCCTTCTTGCTCGGACCGACAGACTCGGCGAGGAACTCGCCGTTGACCAGCACCGCCACCTGGAACTGCTTGCGGTGGTCCGGCCCCATCGTGCCGGTGAGCTTGTACTCCGGCAGTGGCCGGTCGGCCGCCTGCAGGTGTTCCTGCAGGGCCGACTTGAAGTCCTGTCCGGACAGGCCGCTCTCTTTCACCTCGGCCAGCAACGCACCGAACTCGCGCGCAATGAATGCGTGCGCCTGCTCGATGCCGCCGTCGAGATAGATGGCCGCGATCAGCGCTTCGTAGCCGTCAGCCAGCAGCGCCTGCTTCCGTCGGCCGCCCGTCTTCTCCTCGCCGCGGCCAAGCAGGAGGTGGTCGCCGAGCGACAGACGTTCGGCCTGGCGGCCGAGCGTCGTGGTCGACACCAGCGACGCCTTCACCTTCGACTTCTGCCCTTCGTTGAAGGCGGGAAAGTCCCGGAACAGCAGGTCGGCGATCACGAAGCCGAGCACGGCGTCGCCGAGGAACTCGAGCGACTCGTTGTCGACCACCCCGCCGCTCACATCCTCGTTCGCGCGCGACGTGTGGGTCATGGCGTGCTCGAGCAGCCCGCGATCGCGGAAGCGATACTCGATGACCTGCTGCAACCCCTCGAATTCGTCACGCAGGCGGACCACCTGTCCGGTCTGCAGTTCGGTGCGATGGCCTTCGATGATCGTTCTCGCTTCCTCGGCTTCATCCGGGTGGACGGAGAGGCGCACCTCCCCGAGATCGCTGACGGTGAACGGAAAGACCGACCGCGGGATGGCCGTCGAGACAATCGGCATGACGCCGTTGGCCTCCAGCAGCCCACGCACCACGTCGGCCTCGATGGCAGAGCGGCTTGCGAAGATGGTGACGAAGTCGCTCACGTGCGCGCCATGTCGACCAGCTCGCCAGGCTGTGGCAACGCCGCGTCGGCGGCGTCGATGCGCAGCAGAATCATCGTCATGTCGTCGTGCTGCGGCGCATCGCCGACGAACGCCGCAATCTCGCGCAGGATGCGCTCGCGCAGCTGGTCGGACGGCAGGTGCGAGTGCTCTTCCACGATCGTGCTGAGCCGCTCCTCGCCGAAGCAGTCGTCGGCGGCATCCATCGCCTCGCTGATCCCGTCCGTGTAGAGCAGGAACAGGTCGCCCTCGTGAATCGGGATCGTCTGCTCGACGAGCAGGCGGTCGAAGATCGCGTGGTCGCCGAGGTTCAGGCCGAGCACCATCCCGTCGGGTGCCAGCAGCCGCAGCCCTGGCGTCGGTGAGTTCGGCCCCGGGCAAGACAGGAGCGGCGTGTGACCAGCGCGGGCATACGTCAGGGTGCGCGCCCGCGTGTCGATGATGGCGTAGATCATCGTGATGAAGCTGCGCGAGTTCAGGTGGTCGGCAATGATCTGGTTCGCGGTGCAGAGCAGTTCCCGCGGCGACGAGTGATTGCGGCTGAGCGAGAGCATCAAGCCCTTCATCTCCGCCATGTAGAGCGCAGCCGAGGTTCCCTTGCCGGACACATCGGCGATGAGCACACCGACGCGGTGGTCGTCGAGCGGCAGGATGTCGAAGTAGTCGCCGCCCACTTCTCGCGCCGGCACGCAGACGCTGGTCACCGAGATGCCCGGAAAGCCGAGCGGCCCCTGCGGCAGCAGCGACATCTGGATGTCGTGCGCGATCTGCAGTTCGTTCTCCAGCCGCTTCTTCTCGCGTTCGACACGCAGGAGGTCTTCGATGCTGGCCGTCATCGAGTTGAACGACGACGCCAGTTCGCCAAGCTGGTCGCGGGCGCGGATGGCGATCTTGTAGCCGAAGTCGCCGAGCCTGACGCGCTCCGTACCGGTGAACAGTTCGTGCACCGATCCGGTGATGGATCGCGCCAGCGCCAGGCCCGCGGTCAGCGCGATCGCCTCGATGATCAGGAACAGCACGCCGATAGCCAGCAGCACGATGAGCAGGCCCTGCCCGATCGCGCCCTGCGCCGCGGCCATGCGCGCGTACATCTCGGCGATACTGAGCTGCATGCGCGCGACGACCGTGCCGCTGCGCGTCTCGCCCGTGGCCCAGTCCACCACCTCTGGGAAGCTCGCGGACACGCCCGGCAGCGACGTCATCGAGGCGTCGACGGCGTGCACCGCCACCGGCCGCTTCGCCCGCAGGATCGGCGCGCTCTCGCGCATCGTCCGCACCGTCGCCAGTTCAACCCCGGTCTCGGTCCGCAGTTCGTTACGAACCGGATCGTTCACCAGCAGGTCGACGATGACGGCGTAGGTCGGCGCCGGGTTGTCGGGCATGACAATGGCGCGTGCGACGAGGTCGACGTCGCGCCCGACAGTCTGACCGTTCACCACCAGCTCCGAGCCGGCCCGCGCCGGGATCGGCTCGTCGAGATTGGCGTAGGCCAGCAGACCCTGGAAGCCGCTGCAATTCACCCACGTCGGCAACTGGCGCGGCGGCTCGACATGGGTCCACGGTCCGGCTGTCATGGTCGGATGTGGCCCCTCGGCAGGCACCTGCGGTACGTCGGTGGTCTCGCACGGCCGTTCCATGGGCACCACCACAATCGAGGCGCCCGGGAATTGCGTCGCGGCTGCCGCCTGACGACGGGCGGCAATCGAGGCGACGCCGCGGCCGCCCGCGCGCTGAATCTCGACCGCCGTGGTCGACGCGATGGCCCGCGCCTGCCCGGTCAGCGATTGCAGACGCGTCTGCAGCAGGTACGAGCTGAAGTTCGAGAACAGCAGCAGCCCGCCGAGCAGGAAGAAGGCAACGATGAGGATCACCGGCACGAAGCCGATGAAGATGTACGAGATGATCAGCTTTCGGCGAACCCGCCACAGCAGACGGCTCTGTGCCAGCGCCATGCCCCTGGCCAGGAAGTACGCACCGCCAGCGACCAGCGCGACGGACGCAGCCGTGTCGAGCAGGCGAAGGACACCCGGCGGCTGGCGCACCAGCGCGAGCACAAAGACGACCAGCTTGACCGCGGCGCCGATCAGAATCGCGCGTCCGGGCAGCGTGCGGAGCAGCGCGTGCTTCATAGGGGCGTGGACTTGGCGATATTAGACCATGTAAGGTGAGATCGCTGTGAAACTCCCTGATACCGCCCGCTTCTCAACCGTCTGTCTCCACGCCGGACAGGAGCCCGACCCGTCGACCGGCGCCATCATCACGCCGATCTTCCAGACCTCCACCTACGTGCAGGAGGAGTTGGGCAAGCACAAGGGCTACGAGTATGCCCGCACCCAGAACCCGACGCGGGCGGCGCTCGAAGGCAACCTTGCGGCCATCGAGGGTGGCGCGGCCGCGTTCGCGTTTGCCTCCGGCATGGCGGCCATCAACGCAATTGCCTCGATGCTGACGAGCGGCGACCACGTCATTGTGTCGGACAACGTCTACGGCGGTACCTTCCGCCTGTTCGACAAGGTACTGACGCGGTATCAGCTGTCGTTCACCTATGTCGACACCGGCGACCTCGACTCGACGGCGCGGGCGTTCACACCCGCGACGAAGATGCTGTTCGTCGAAACGCCGAGCAACCCGGTGATGCGCATCACCGACCTGGCCAAGGCGGCTGAACTGGCCCATGCCCACGGCGCGCGCTTCGTGGTGGACAACACCTTCGCCAGCCCGGTCATCCAGCAGCCCATCACCTTCGGTGCCGACCTCGTCACGCACAGCACGACGAAGTACCTGAACGGTCACAGCGACAGCATCGGAGGCGTCGTCATCGCCACGCGCGACGAAGACGTCGAGTGGCTGCGCTTCTACCAGAACGCGGCGGGTGCGATTCTCAGCCCGTTCGATTCGTGGCTGGTGCTGCGCGGCACGAAGACGCTGCCGCTGCGGATGGCACAGCACTGCGCCACCGGCCTGGCGCTGGCGCGGTTCCTCGAGGCACAGCCAAAGGTAGACAAGGTCTACTATCCAGGGCTGGCCTCGCACCCGCAGCATGCGCTGGCCGCGCGGCAGATGAAGGGATTCGGCGGGATGCTGTCCTTCGACCTCGGGTCACCCGAGGCCGCCGCGACGCTGCTCAAGAGCGTCCGCCTGCTGGCACTGGCCGAGAGCCTGGGCGGCGTCGAATCGCTCATCTCCCACCCGGCCACGATGACGCATGCCTCGGTGCCGGTCGAGCACCGCACCGCGCTCGGCATCACCGACGGCCTGGTCCGCATCTCGGCGGGCCTCGAAGACCTCGACGACCTGCAGGACGACCTGACCCAGGCGCTCCAGTTGGTGTAGCCCCGGATGGAAACATAGCCGCGCACCTTCAGGTGCGCCTTGCCTGGCCGACCTGAAAGTCGGCAGCTACGTACAAACTCCTCTACGGTCTCCGCCGGTGGCGAATCAGTTCGACCACGGCCGGCAGCAACGACACGCCGACGATCCCGATCGTGACGAGCGAGAAGTTGTCCTTCACGATCGGCACGTTGCCGAACAGCAGGCCGGCGCCGAGGCAGATGCCGACCCAGCCGACCGCACCCACCAGGTTGTAGAAGCCGAAGGAGGCCGGCGCCATCTGCGCCGCCCCTGCCACGAACGGGACGAACGTTCGCACGATCGGCACGAAACGGCCGAGGATGACTGCCTTCCCGCCGTACTGCTCGAAGAACGCATGTCCGCGCTGCAGGTAGTCGCGATTCAGCAGCGTGTGCCAGACGCCCGGGTGGTCCGGCGCGTTGAAGATGCGTGGACCGATGTACCGCCCCACCGCATAGTTCACCGCGTTGCCGGCAAACGCCGCGAACGCCAGCAAGGCGAAGCAGATCGCGGCGTTCATGGCGCCGGCCGCACAGAGCGCGCCGGTGGCAAACAGCAGCGAGTCGCCTGGCAGGAATGGCGTGACGACGAACCCGGTTTCGGCGAAGACGATCAGGAACAGCAGGCCGTAGACCCAGACGCCGTAGGTCCCGACGAACTCGAGCAGATGCCTGTCACTGTGGAGGATGAAGTCGACGATCGGCATAAAGACGACATTGTGTCACACCACCTCGTCGATACCGGAGATTCGCAGTTGTACGCGCGCGCGGGTTGTTGTACTGTTCTTGGCAGGTGCCCACTCCAGACAGACCGGCCACGCTGAAGCGGCGTGCGCCTGGCCGTCGACCCTCGCCAGGCAAGCGGATTGCCCGGTGGGCGGTGGTGTGTCTGTCGCTGGCAGTGATCGTCGATGCCATCGTCGGCGATCGTGGGCTGCTCGCGATGCTCCAGGCGCGCGAACAGTACGAAGCGACGACGGCCGCGCTCGAGGAGCAGAAGGCGGAGAATGAGCGGTTGCGCGAGCAGAAGGCGCGGCTGTTGAACGACCCCGCCGCGATTGAGGAACTGGCCCGCGGCGAACTGGGCCTGATGAAGCCCGGCGAAAAGCTCTTCATCGTGAAGGACCTCACGCCGCCGGCCACCCACTGAGCCTTCCGAAGCCGGAACCCGCCGCCAGCACGCCGCCCCGACACGCTCCGACCACCGCCACATCGGCGGCGCCCTCTGACCGTCAAAGTCAGAAGTCGGAGAAAGCCATCGAGCCTCCGAACTTCTGCCCCGGTCAGCCTTGCAACGTGCGGGTGCTGACGTCCTGCCGTCGAACTTCCAGCTTCGGAACGATTACGCTTCGCGCTCGCCGGTGCGGATCTTGTAGCTCTCGAGCACCGGAATCACGAATACACGGCCGTCGCCGATCTCGCCGGTGCGGGCCGATTCGATGATCGCCTTGATGGCATCGTCGGCCATCGAGTCCGGCACCACTACTTCGACCTCCATCTTCGGCAGCAGGCTGACGTTGTATTCCTGGCCGCGATAGATCGCCGTGTGCCCCTTCTGCTTGCCGTGACCACGCACTTCGGTCACGGTCATGCCGGAGATTTGCAGCTTTTCGAGTGCCGCTTTGACGTCATCTACCTTGTTGGGTCGAACAATCGCTTTGATCAGTTTCATGAGCGTCCCTCCAGAACGCGTTGCAGGTTACCGGTGATGTCGGCTTGCTGGGCCGACGTCAGTTTGGCGCCGGCACGGGTGAGGTGAAAGACGTCGATCGCCCGGCGTCCCTCGGTGCCAATCAGCACGAGATCCACATCACACCCTGATTCCGACATGGCGCGGCTCACGCGGTAGAGCAGCCCCATGGCGTCCTCGGCCACGATTTCCACGATCGTGTAGCGCCGCGACGACTCGTTGTCGCAGTGCACTACGGGAGCGAACCCCGGCAGCTTGCGCCGGAACGCTCCCTGCTCCCGTCCGCGCAACCGGGCGGCGACATCCGCGCGCCCCAGCACGACGTCGGTGAGCGTCCTCACAAGTTCCCCTTCCCCCTCCGCATTGAGTTCCAGGAAACGCTCTTCGTCGGTGAAGTGGAACATGTCGACGATGAGTCCGGTTGGCTTCGTAAAGGCGAAGCCGCGCAGGATGTCCATGCCGTGTGAGGACAGGACACCGGCGATATTCGAGAACAGGAACGGGCGGTCGTGCGTCAGCACTGTCAGTTCCCAGCCGGAGTCGACGCGGGTCATCCAGACCTTGATCGCGTCGGGCGCGAGGTCGCGCGACAACCGGACGTGCTGGTAGACCGCCTCCACCGAGAACAACTGCAGGTAGCGGCGAGGCAACCCTTCGAGGAACGCCGCGACCTCGTCCACCGACACGTCGTCGGGGCGACGATCCAGCAGCGTCGAGTGTAGCGACTGCTCGCGACCGATCACTTCGTCGCCGTAAGTGAGCGTGAGGTGGTTGTAGGTATCGACGTAGAGCCGCCACAGCAGCTCTTCCTTCCACGGCGTCAGTGTCTCGCGGCTGACCGCTTCGACGTCCGCGAGCGTCATGAGGCACAGCGTCTTGAGCCGTTCCTCAGTACCGACGAACTGCGCGAACTGCCGGACAATCTCCGGGTCCTCGGTGTCGCGGCGAAACGCGACGAGCGACATCTTGATGTGCTGGCGAACCAGGAAATCGACTTCGGACCGCTGGTGCGGATCGAGGTCGAGGCGCTCGAACATCTGGTGCGCCATGCGGGCGCTCTCGATCGTGTGGTCCTCTTCGGTCCACTTGCCCACGTCGTGATAGAGCAGCGAGAGCACCAGCAGTTCCGGCTCCTGCAGTTCGCCGAGCAGGCGGCCGAAGCGTTCGCGATCGCGAACCGGATTCCCGACCAGCCGCTCGAGATTGCGGATGGTCAGCAGCGTGTGCTCGTCCACCGTGTACTTGTGGTAGAAGTCGCGCACGACACGGCAGCTGATCGCCTTGAACTCGGGGAACATCTGCCCGAGCACGCCGCAGTCGTGCATCTCCGACAGGCGCGCATAGAGACCCGGGCGCGGCTTCAGGAACTGCAGCAGCGCGTCGCGGTGCCGCTTGCCAGGGAAGAACGCTTCGGATGCGAAGCGTCCCGCGTTCTGTCCGACGCAGGTCAACGCATCGTCGGAGACGGCGCAGCCGCCGTCGAGCGCCGCCTGGAACAGCCCGAGCCAGGTCTCCGGGCGCTCGGCCGCTTCCCGGGTATCGATGAAGCGGATACCGTCGGCGCCGCGCACGAGGTTGGTGCCAATCGGCGCGGGTGCCGCCTTCAGCGCGAAGCGCAGCGAGCGGTCGATGGCCTTCGCATGGCGGAAGTAGTCGCCCATGAAGCGTTCGACGCGCTGGCTCGGTGTGCTGCCGGCATAGCCGAGCCGTTCGGCCACGCGCTCCTGCACTTCATGACTGAGGATGTTGTGATGGCGGCCGGCCTCGAGGTGCAGCACCGAACGCACCCGCAGCAGGAACTCCTCGGCATCCTCGAGCGAGCGCGCGCCGGAGCCGCCATTCGACAGCAGCAGCGGATCGGTGAGCTTGGCGATGGTCTGGGCGCCGAACAGGTCGCGCAGGCCACCGGGGGCTTCCTTCACGTCGGGCTCGAGCTGGTAGAGGGTGTCGTTGTACTTCGAGTGCCGCTCGGCAATCAGACCCTTCAACGCCTCGAGCGTGCGCGCATTCGTACGTGCCACGTCCGCTGCACCGAGGAACTGGTCGAGCAGGGTGGCGTCGCCCACGACCGGCCTGGCATCGGTAAGCGCCAGGAGGAACTCGGAGTTGTCAGACTCGAGCCCCGCGCCCTCCGCCACTTCACGAACGTGATGGCCGATAGTCAGGCCCACATCCCAGAGGGGGTTCAGGAAGGCGTGCAGGAAGCGCTCGTCGTCGCGGCCGATGACACCGGCGAAGAGGATCAGCAGGTCGACATCAGAGTGCAGGCAGAGTTCGCGACGGCCGTAGCCGCCGAGTGCGAACACCGCCACCGACTGCGTGAGGGAACCGGCATCGGCGTAGAGCTGCTGAATCAGGGCATCCATGCGGTGCGAGTACTGCCGCATGGCATGACGTCCGCCCTCGCCACGCCCGGAAGCGTCGGCCAGTTCGCGGCGCGCGGCATCGAGCCGGGCGGTGCGGCTGGCGCGCGCACCGTGGCGCGGGTCGGTCGGGGCGATGTTTGATTCAGAGGACATCGACGTCTGTCGGGCAGCTCCCGAGCGGCGTCCCGGCGCGGGCTTGCCATTCGTATCGTAACGCAGACGCCGGTGGCGTCATGTTGTCGAGGACAAGAGCAAATCCGTCTCCGTACCGACGCCCCTGACCACGAACGGCAAACCCACGGATTTCCTAAGTAAACTGCCGAGCCCTGGGATGAAGCCGCAACCCGACTCGGCCACAACGTTGTCGGGATCCAATTTCACCTCAACATATTTGTAGGGGCCAGCCGGCCGAAGACGCGCAGTGGAAAAAGGCGGCCATGAGCCGTGCGTCAATATGTCACGCCGACGCCGATGAGACCGACGACCTTGTTCGTGTCGCCCGAGTTCAAGGCCTTCGTGGTGTCGCCCAACGTCAACACGTTCACGCCGCCGTGGATGTTCCAGGACCCGAACCCGCTGGTGGGTCCGGTGAGCGGGATGGTGATCAGGGCGCCGATGTCGAGATAGCCGAACGCATGGTCCACGCCGTCGAGTTCGTAGTAGTTGCCCAGGCTCATGCCGAGTTTCACCGGCACACTGAGCGTGAGCCGCCCCATCGGAAGCGCCGGCGCCACTCCCAGTTCGAGATACGTGCCCGCGTTCTCACCGCTGTCTGCCCCGGAGTCACCCACTTCGAAGGCGATCAGGCCATACGGATTGATCCGGCCGGACTGCGCCACCTTGACGCTCACCTCCTTGACCGTATTGAACATCTGGTTCGGGCTCGTATACGCCGTGTAGGTGAGCCCCGCCGTGATGCCCTTGGCAAGACCGAAGGAGAGCGTCGAGTAGAAGTCTTCTTCGTAGTGGAGATGCTCGGTGAAGCCATCGCTGCCGGACGAACCGGTCTGCAAGCTGTTCCACACGCCGACGTTGACGTTGACGCTTTTGACGGCGCCCTCACCCGACGACAGTCTCAGGCCGATGTCTCCGTAGGGCCATAGGGTGATCCGCGGATCGGCTTCCTGGAGGATTCCGCGAAATACGTAGACCGTTGGCACATCGACGCCGCCAGTGAAGGTCAGCCTTCCGATGTTCGGATCACTCGCCGTGCCCTGCGCCGATACCACGGCCGGGACAAGCCACAGCAGGAGCGCCGACGCACAGACCAGCGCGTGCCGCGCCGCGCGTTGTCGAAGTTTCACGTTCGTCACCTCTGCGGGCATCATCGAGCGAAACCGGCGGCAGCGTCAAGAATTGTGAGTGTGGAGGTCGCGCCGGTTCCCGCCGACGGCATACCCGCCGTGGGAACCGGGCGACGTGCGGGGCTTACGGGAAAGTGATGCCGTAGTAGACGAACAGCGCGTTGTTCCTGTACTCCGAATCTCCGTCCCCCATCAGTTCGTTGTTGCCGATGCTGTAGCCGATGTTCAGCAGGGCGCTGTGCGGCAGCGCGATCGAAACGCCGGGCGTGAAGTAACCCCAGAAGTTCTTGCCGCTCAACCAGTCGGCCACGAAGCTCACCGTCGGAGTGATGGGCTGTTCGAGCCCGAGGATCGCGCCAGCCTTGTTGGCTCCACCGTCGCAGGCATCGCAGGAGAGCGCCGCGTAGACGCCGCCCGTGAGTCTCGTGCCGCTTTTCAGCTTCTTGCTGACGTTGCCGTAGACCTGCCCGAACTTGTCGCCGTCTTCGTTCGGCAGGTAACCGATGATGCCCGCCGCCGCCGCCAGGCCCTGGTCGTCATCGACAAAGAACTTGTACTTGGCGTTCGGCTGGACGATGTTGTAGGTGCCGCCACCGTCCGAGATCTTTGTGAATGCGACGTTCACACCTACTTCGAGTTGCGGGGTCACGCCGACCACCACGCGCGGCGCAAAGGTCTGGAACTGGCCAGCATCCGGCTTCGGCAACTGCGCAAGATAGTCGAACTCGAAATAGAACTTGCCGGGAGACACGGTGTCCGTGCTCGGAATGTTGAAGATCGTCGACTGGGCGGCCGCGGGCTGCGCCACGACCACACACGCGCCGAGCGCCATGCCGGTAACCAGCTTCGAGATCATTCCACTGCGTCGATTCGTCACATCTACCTCCTGAATACGCGCCATGAGTCGCCGAAATGAAAACCGCGGCGGGCGGTAACAGGCTGAGCTGCAAGCGCGGAGCCAGCATGCTGCAATTTGCGACACCGACCACAAGTGTCCGTCTGGCCAGCAATTCCGGCCGCCCGTGGCGTGATCCAACTGCCAGCTGAAGGTCGACACTATTGTCGATTCATGACGCAATCAGCACATTCTCGTAGTAACGGCGCTCGCCTCCGGGACTGAGGGAGAGGACAACCGTGTCCGCCAGGGCCGCCGACGGACAGAGCTGTCCGCGTCGGGACGTCAGCCTCGCATCTCTCGGCTCCGATCGGCTCCGCCCTCGACGTCGCGCGGCTGAAAGTCGCCTGCGTCGGAAGCCCTAAAGCTACGTGAATGTTGTCGATTCTTGCGATCAGGACGAATTTGTCCGCCGAAACACAACAGGCTTGTCGCTATTAAATCTTTAGATGTCAGCTATTTACACCCGGCCTGCATGCGGCTCAGGCGTGGCCCTGCGCTTGCGACGTGCTGGTCGGATGGTTCGCGTCCGGCGGACTGCACAAACCGATCAAACAGGCGCACGTGAACGTCGTGCGTCGTTCCGAGGTGACACGATGAATGCAGCTGATACGAGTTGGATGTTGGTCTCGACGGCCCTGGTGCTGTTGATGACGCCCGCACTGGCGTTCTTCTATGGCGGCCTCGTTCGCTCCAAGAATGCCCTGAACACGATGATGATGAGTTTCATCTCGCTCGGGTTCGTCGGCGTCCTCTGGGCCGTGATTGGCTACTCCCTCGCATTCTCGGAAGGCAGCAACTTCCTCGGCGACGCGTCGATGGCCTTCCTGCGCGGCGTCGGACTCGAGGCCAAAGGCACCATCCCCCACCTGCTGTTCATGTCCTACCAGGGCACGTTCTGCATCATCACCGCGGCGCTCATCTCCGGCGCGATTGTCGAGCGCATGCGCTTCCCCGCCTACGTCGCGTTCATCACGCTCTGGGCGCTCTTCGTCTACACGCCGATGGCCCACTGGGTGTGGGGCGGCGGCTTCCTCGCCGACATGGGCGCGCTCGACTTCGCTGGCGGCACAGTCGTTCACGTGAACGCCGCGGCGGCGGCACTCGTGGCTGCCTTCGTCATCGGACCGCGCCGTGACTACAAGAAGGTGGCGCTGGCGCCGCACAACGTGCCGTTCACGCTGCTCGGCACGGGCCTCCTGTGGTTCGGGTGGTTCGGCTTCAACGCCGGCAGCGCCCTTGCCGCCAACGGCATCGCGGCGCTCGCCTTCACAACCACGATGCTGGCTCCGGCCGGCACACTGGTGGTGTGGGCCATCCTCGATATGGTGCGCCTGCAGAAGACGACGGCGGTCGGCGCGGCGACGGCCATCGTCGTGGGCCTCGTTGCCATCACGCCAGCGGCCGGTTTCGTCGGGCCGATGAGCGCCATCGCGCTCGGTGCCATCGCCGCGTTTCCCAGCTACTTCGCCATTCTCTGGCGCGCGAAGACCGGCCTCGACGATTCGCTCGACGTCGTCGCCGCACACGGCGTTGGCGGCACGGTCGGCGCGCTGCTCACCGGCGTGTTTGCCCAGAAAGCGATGAACGGCGTGGCCGATGGCCTGCTGTTCGGCAACCCCGGACAACTGCTGACGCAGGCGATCGCGGTGCTGGTGGCGATGGTCTTCAGCGGCGTCATGAGCTTCATCCTCCTCAAGCTGGTTGGCACCGTGTTGACCCTGCGCGCCAACGACGAGGAAGAGCAGATCGGTCTTGACGTGGCGGTGCACGGCGAGGAAGCCTACGTCCACTCCGGCGGATCAGAAGCCACGATGCATTAGCGCCGGGCTGTCTGCACCAAAAGAAGGCTGGGGCGCGCGGATGTCGCGCCCCGCCTTCCGACTCGCGGGATAATCGCTCCCGTGTCGGCGCGCTACTTCTCGCACCTCTACCAGCCTGCCCCCGGGGCGGACCGGCGGACGTTGCTCCTGCTGCACAGCCCGGCCGGCGACGAGCACGAGCTCCTGCCCCTCGCCCAGACCCTGCAACCCACCGCGGGCATTCTCAGTCCGCGCGGCCAGGTCGACGATCAGGGCTGCTGGCGCTTCTTCCGGCGCTTCATCGAGGGCCCCTGCGACCTCGGCGACCTGCAGCGTCGCGCGGCGCAGCTCGCCGCGTTCGTCGCGGCGGCCGCGGCGCTTTACAAGTTCGATTCGCGGGAAGTGGTGGCGGTGGGGCTGGCCGATGGGGCCAACATCGCGTCAACACTGATGCTGGCGTGGCCAGACACCCTGGCGGGGGCGGTGCTGTTCAGGGGTCCGGCGCCGGGCATGCCGCGGAAGATGCCGAGGCTACCGGCGACGCCGGTGCTGCTCTCCAACGGCGAGTACGACCCGGTCGTGACACCGGAGGAGAGCGCGGAGGTCGCCGCGCTCCTGCGCGTCGCCGGCGCGAACGTGACGGTGGCGTTGCAGCCAGCCGCCCAGCAACTCGTTCACGCCGACGTCGAGCAGGCGCGCGCCTGGTTCACCGCTTGTGGGTCGATGCGTAGTCCAATGCGAATGTCTTGAGCGCCGGGCTGGTCAGGCCGAGCGCCGTTGCCTCGGTGGAGGCCCGATCCGCGTCCCATCCGTCCACGACCAGCCGCTTGATCATCCAGAACGCCGCCGCGCGATTGCCGCTGGCGCAGTGCACGAACACCGGCTGGTTCGCCGGCTCGCCGACCGCCGCGATGAACTGATCGACCATCGCCGGGTCGGGCGACGCACCGTTCACCGGCAGGTGCACATACTTCACGCCGGCCACCTTGGCCGCCGCAGCCTCGGCGTCGACGTCCGCGCCAGGCTCACTGGCCTGTCGCAGGTTGATGATCGTCTGATATCCGAGCTTCTTCACCTCTGCCACGCCGCTGGCGTTCGTGGCACCGGCGCACGCAATGGTCGATTCGAGCTTCGCGAAGTTGGTCACGCCGGTCACGGTCGGCTTGGTCACGGACTGCGCAAGGAGACTGCCCGACAAGCTGAGCGCGATCAGCGCGGCGCCAAGAATTTGTGTTCGCATCTGCTGCTCCCGTATAGATCTCAGGCGACGTACGCGACCGAGTAGCCGCGTTCCTGCGCCCTGTTTACTGCAACGATACCCGCCGGCACCATCCGCCCGCCTGGTACCAGGTTCTCGGTCAACTCCTTGAAGATGGCGTCGACGTTGCCGCCGCTCTTCTGCGCTGCGAGCTGCGCCGCCACACGCGTCGCCAGACCGCACACCGCGAAGCGTACGCCGCGCTTGGCCATCTGGTCGATCGTCACGTTGCCGTTCTTGAGCGCGCCGTCGTAGCCGCCGACGAGGTAGAGGTTGGTGGTCGGCACAGCCTTCGTCTTCGGGTCGACGAATTTGCTGGCACGCTCGGAGAGCGCCGCGCCGTACTTCGCCCACATCGCATCGGTGAACGCGAAGGACGCCGACTCGTGCCGCATGCAGATGACCTGCGCCACGTCGGCGTCGGTCAACTGGTAGCCACTGGCGCTGGCAACAAAGTAGTTGCGCGCGAAGAACAGCGCCTCGCCGAAGCCGCCCACGGTGGTGTTGTCGAAGAAGAACCGGTGCTTCGCCGTGCCGGTCTGGTCGAACCAGTCGTCCTCTGCATGCCGGGCAGGCGTGAACCCGCTGCTGGCCGCCGGCGATGACTGTGCCTGCGCGACGGATACGCCGCCGAAGGCCACGCCGAAGGCGCCTGTGCCGGCGACGAGGCGCGACAGGAACGACCGCCGTTCCAGAGTTGTACGCAAGTTGTCCTGACTCATATCCGTGCCCTCGCTTTGCTGACCAATCTCCGCCAAAGTACCGCTACACTACCCCGGCCACCGGTCATTCGTCCATGCATAGACGCCAGCGTCTCCTAGCCTGCGCCCTGCTGCTGCTCACGGCTGCCTGCAACACGGCGCCGTCCGAGTCAGTTGCCAGCGGCGGCGTCCCGAAACTACGCTACCAGCTCACCGGACCCCTCATCCCCGCGACGATGACGATGGTCACCGCGTGGGACTATCCGCAGAACCCGCTGACCGACACGAGTCTCGACACGTCGAAGCTCTCGAAGGAGGTTCAGTTCGGGTACCGCCTGTTCACCAACACCCCGACGGAGGCTAAGCGCTTCGTCCCCGGCGAGGTGTCGTGCAACAACTGTCACCTGAACGGGGGACAGCGCGAACGTGCCATGCCGCTCGTGGCAATCTCCGGTGTGTTCCCCGAGTACAACCGCCGGGCGGGGCGCCTCATCAGCCTTAACGATCGCATCGTCGACTGCTTCCTGCGCAGCGAGAACGCCACCGGCACACTCGAGCGCGATGCGGACGGGAATGTCGTCGGACTCACGCCCGACTCGTTGCCGACGCCGACCTCACGCGAGGTGCTCGCGCTTGCCGCGTATCTGAACTGGATTTCGAGGGACCACCCGATCGGCAAGAGCCCGTCGTGGCGAGGCCAGAACGTGATTGCCGCGGCGTCACTGATTCCGATCGAGCGGCTCGACAGGGTGAAGGGCGAGTCGATCTACCAGGAGCGCTGCACGTCGTGTCACGGTCCCGAGGGTCAAGGCGTGTCTGTGGGCGACAAGCGGCCGGGGCCGCTGTGGGGACCGGGGTCGTGGAACGACGGTGCGGGTGCCTCGCGCGTCTACACCCTCGCCGGCATCATCCGGTACACGATGCCGTACCTCGACCCGGGCAATATGACCGATGAAGACGCCCAGAACGTAGCTGCATTCATCACGTCACAACCGCGGCCGTCGTTCCCATTCAAGGACAAGGACTATCTGGTCGATCCGCTGCCCGTCGACGCGGTCTACTACCCGAAGCGGCCCGCCCAGTAGAGCGGACCGAGCGTTGACATCACACCCGGCCGGCCGCCACGTTGCGGTCGGCTCCCGCTGCTACACTACGTGGCCATGCGCATTCTGGTGATCGACGTCGGCGGCACCCATATCAAGCTCCTGGCGACGGGACGCCGAACTCCCATCCGTCTGCCGTCGGGTCCAGACCTCACCGCAACTGCCATGGTGAACGCCGTGAAAACCGCGGCGACGGCGTGGCAGTACGACGCCGTCTCGGTCGGTTTTCCGGGTCCGGTCGTGCACGGCCGCGCGGTGAGCGAGCCGCGCAACCTCGGCGGCGGTTGGGTCGGCTTCAACTTCCAACGGGCGTTCGGCAAGCCGGTGAAGGTGATGAACGACGCGGCGATGCAGGCCCTCGGCAGCTATCAGGGCGGGCGCATGCTGTTCCTCGGTCTCGGCACGGGCCTTGGCTCGGCACTCATCATCGACGACGTGCTGGAACCGCTGGAACTCGGCCACCTTCCCTACAAGAAGGGGCGCACCTACGAGGACTACGTCGGGCAGCGCGGCCTCAAGCGGCTGGGCAAGAAGCGGTGGCGCAAGCATGTGCTCGACGTTATCAGCCGGCTGAAGGCGGCCTTCGAGGTCGACAACGTTGTGGTGGGGGGCGGGAACGCCAAGCTGGTCGAGGAGTGGCCGGCGGGCGTCCGTGCCGGCGCCAGCGCACAGGCGTTCCGCGGCGGCTACCGACTCTGGCAGCGAACGTAGCGGATGGCCCACGTCGTCCTGACCTGTTGGGGCTCGCACGGCGATGTCGACCCCTTCATCGGACTCGGGCTCGAACTTCTGGTGCGCGGACACCACGTCACCATCGCCACACTCGCCTATTACCAGCCGCTCATCGAAAGCTGCGGCTTCGGCTTTCGCGCCATTCGCCCCGCAGGTGACCCGTCGGACATTGCGCTGATCGAACGCATCATGCATCCCACCCGTGGGAGCCAGTACTTGCTCGAGCAGGTTCTCTTCCCGGGGATCGAGGCGATGTACGAAGACATCGATGCGGCTGCCGAGGGCGCTGACCTGCTGGTGAGCCACCCGATAACGTTCGCCACGCCGATCGTGGCCGCGAAGCGGCGGCTGCCGTGGGCGAGCGTCGTCCTGGCGCCGACCTCGATGTTCTCGGCCTACGACTTTCCTGCCGTGCCTCCGGCGCCGTGGGTGAAGGAGCTGCAGCGGTTCGGCACCTGGCCGGGCCGCTTCATTGTGGCGGTGGCGAGGCGGGAAACCGCGACGTGGGCAGAACCGGTGTTCCGCTTCCGAGAACGTCTCGGGCTCGAACGCGGCGCGAACCCGATCTTCGAAGGTCAGCACGCGCCGCGCCTGGTCCTTGCGCTCTACTCGCGGGTCCTTGGCGAGCCGCAGCCAGACTGGCCGGCCAACGTCGTGGTGACCGGGCACATCTTCCACGACGCTCCGCACGGCACGACGCTGTCTCCCGAACTCGAACGATTCCTGGCCAGTGGCCCGCCGCCGGTGGTGTTCACCCTCGGGTCGTCGGTCGTGATGGTCGCGAAGGAGTTCTGGAAAGAGAGCCTGGATGCTGCCCACCGTCTCGGCGTGCGCGCGGTGCTGCTCGCCGGACCACGCGCCACGGACTTACAGGCCGACCTGGCGTCTGAGGCGGCACCCGGCAGCGGACGCGTGCTTGCGCTGGAGCGTGCGCCGCATTCGCTGCTGTTCCCGCACGCGGCGGCGGTAGTACAGCAGTGCGGCATTGGCACCCTTGCCCAGAGCCTGAGAAGCGGACGGCCGATGCTGGCCGTGCCCTATTCACACGACCAACCCGACAACGCCTGGCGCGCGACGCACCTCGGCATGGCCCGGAAGATCTACGCCTCGAGATACACCGGTGCGCGGGCGGCGCGAGCGCTGCGTGCCCTGCTCGACGAGCCTGTGTATGCCGGGGCCGCCGCACGCGTCGCCGCGATTGTACGGAGCGAAGGCGGCGCGCACACCGCGTGCGACGCTCTCGAGCGCACCTTCAGCCTCGATCGGTCGTAACAGACGGACTATGCGGCGGGGTGTTTGCGCCGGACGGCAGCATTGCGATCGGCCTTGATCGGCCGGCCGACATCCACACGCACGAACGCGCCTTCACGCGTGCGCAGCAGGAAGCCGTCGTCGATCAGCTCGGCCAGAACAGCGCTGCAGAGGGAGGGTTCGAGTGCCCAGAGGCGTCGGGCCTGGGGCTCCGTGAGCCGCAACCCCGGCATCTCGAGAAACTCACCTTGAATCCGGCGGACGATGTCGTCGTGGTGGCGAACGCGTGGAGCATGCATCTCGCGCCTCCTGGAAGTGACCGACTCGCCGCCACTATAGCGCCGTCAATGCCTCCGCGCACACGAAAACGCATGGCTGACTCGACTTCGGTCTGGCCCGATCACCACTGATTGGCGTGCAGCGCGCCCACCTGAGCGTGACACTCGATGGCCGGACCGTCGACAGCAGTGTCCAGGAGCGCCTCGCCCGGGAACGCCGGCAACGCCGTCGCCTGCCCATACGCGGTGCTGCCCTCGCGAATCTCGACGCGCAGCGCCCGCCGCGCCTCCGACGACAGGTTCTCGAATCGCAGCAGGCAGCCGTGCGGCTCGACAGCGGCCACCTTGCCGGCCAGTGTCAAGGAGCGGACCGGCGAGAAACAGACCGTCACCGACACCCACTCGTCGAGCCGGACGTTCGAGGTCGGTTGTGCATAGCAGCTCACCGGAGTGAGGTGCGAGACCGAGACCCGCGACGCTCCAGCGGTCGTTGCCCACAGACCCTGCAGTGGACCCTCGAGCTCGGGGTGCGCGTACGCATGCGCGACGGTCTCCTGCACGGCCTCCGGCGCCGCCTCCGGCAGGCGCAGGTCGAGTTCATGCGTGAACGCCATCGCGGTGCGGTAGATGAGTTCGCCCTTCGGCCCAATCGAGACCAATTCCGTGCGAATAACCTGTCCGTCCGCACGCTCCTTCTTGTCGTCGGCGTCGATGATGACGATGGTGCTGCGCCGGCCGGGCTGCAGGCGCGCCGTCGTCTCGAGCAACACACCCGTGCGTGAAATGTTGAGCAGCCGCGCGGTGTCGCCGGTGGTCGGCTTTACCTCGCGGATCCAGGGCACCTCGTGCGGCGCCAGCCGCGGGTGGGTGCGGCGGTCGTGGTGCGGGATGAAGGCGCTGCTGGCTGGCTTGGTGTGCTGATCGCCTGACGGAAGCATGTCTCGTGTATCGCAACGGCGGTACCGTTCCGCCGGAACGCACACGCATGGACCAGTAAACCTCACGCCTTCTGACACTTCGAGAACTCAACCGGCAATCGGCCATGGTCCAAGGCAGCTGGGCGAGGCGACGCTCGTGTCCTAGATACGCACACTCAGTCTCGAATATCGCCATTAAAGGTACTCAAGAAACGGACGTGCCGAACCGAAAAGAAGCAACACAGCGGATGCCGGATCAGCTCCCCACACACAGTCACGAACCGGTCGGTCTTCTCTGGATTGGCGACGCCACGGATGCCGTCGCCCACTTCGCACGGTGGGCGCCGCATGTACGGGTCATCCCAGGCGACGCCACGATCATGGTTGCCAGGCTGCAATCGGGCTCGGCGGATCTCCTCGTGCTCGATGCGGCACAGAACGGTGTCGACGTATCGGCCGTGATCGGACATCTGCAGGCCGCGCGGCTGGACACCCCCGTCCTGCTCCTGGCCAGTCCCGGCGGCGAAGAGCTTGCGATTCAGGCTGGACGCTTCGTCGTGTGCGACTGCGTGGTGAAGACGACCGACTACCTGCTGCAGGTGCTGCCGGCCATCGGACAGTTGCGGGCCCGCCACGATCTCGTGTCCCTGTTCCGCACGAACCGCCAGAGCCAGGATCGCTTGCGCACCATCCTGGAATTCCAGCCGGCGGTCACCAGCGTCATCAGCCCGGACGGCATCATCACCGCCATGAACCAGGCTGGACTGACGCTGCTCGGCGCCGCGCGCGATCAAGTGGTGGGGCGTCCGTTTTCCTCCCTCCTTCCCGACGAGAGCCGGCACGAGGCCAGTGCGTTCATCCGCCGCGTCTGCCAGGGTGACGCGGCCGACTTCGACCATATCGTCCTGCGCGAAGGCGGGTTCGCACTCGCCGTGCGCACCCGCGCGGTCCCGTTCCGGAATGGCGACACCGTCGTGGCGCTGGCCACGGTTCAGGAGCGCGTCGCCGCGCTGCCCGAGAGGAACCTTGACCTCGAGGAGCAGTCAGCCGCCGCCCTCGCCGATGCTCTGGGCGAGATCGAGTCGCTGCGCGGACAGCGCGAGCTCTGGAGAGCACAACGCGAGACCTTCGAGACACACGCCAGGGAAGCTGCCGCGCACGCCGATGCCGCGCAGCAGCAGGCTCAGGCCGACACCGCCACGCTCGCCACGGAACGGGCCGAGTGGGCGCTCGAGCGGCAGCGGCTCGAGGCGGAGCGCGGCACGCTCGCAGACACCCAGTCGTTGCAGGCACAGCTGGTCGACGCCACCAACGCGCTGGCCAACGAACGGTGGGTATGGGCGCAGGAACGGGACAGCGCGGCCTGGCAGCATCAGCAGGCACTGGACGCCGCTAGCGCTGCCCTCGATCAGGAACGCCAGGAGTTCGCGGCCCAGCGCTACGAGGCGCAGGCGGTGCTAGAAGCCGACCACGCCGGGATCCTCAAGCTCCGCGACGACCTGCTCCGCTTCATGGCCGACGCCGATGCGCAGTGCCGCACCCTCATCGAGCATCACGAGACGAGCCTGACCCCGAGCGCCGTCATCCGCAACCAGCCGACCACCTGACGCGGCGCGCCGGCCGCGCTACAATTTGCCGGCATGCGCACCCGCCTCGCCGCGTTCTGCCTGTGTCTGCTGGCGAGCGTTGCCGGTGCCGCCGACCTGCGTAACCTGAAGATGCCGCTCGCTGACGGCGGCGAGCTGCTCTACGGGCTGTCGCTGCCGGACGGCTATGTCCCTGGCCAGCTACGCCCCCTGGTGCTCGCCCTGCATCCTGGCGGCGAACGGATGGTCTACTACGGCAGCGCCTACGCGCGGGCGATGGTCGTACCAGCCCTCGCGGGCCTCGGCGCGATCATCGTGGCGCCGGACTGCCCGACCAACGCCTGGATTGACGACACGTCGGAGCGCGCCGTCATGGCGCTCCTCGACCGGATCTTGCGCGAGTACACCGTCGACCGCGCGCGCGTCCTTGTCGTCGGCTTCAGCATGGGCGGCCGCGGCACCTGGTTCCTGTCGTCACGGCACCCCGAGCTGTTCACCGCCGCCATTGCGATGGCAGCCAGCACCGGCGACGATCCACCGGACGTGCTCGGGCGTGTACCGACCTACATCATCCACAGCCGCCGCGATCAGGTCGTGCCGTTCGAACCCGCGGCCCGCAACGCCCTCGCGCTCGAACGGCTGGGCCGCCCGGTGGTGTTCGAGCCGCTGGATACCCCGACGCACTTCGACATGGGCGCGTACATCCCGGCGCTGCGGCGCGCAGCGGCCTGGATTGCCGCCCGCTGGAACACGCCGAAGTAGGCACTACTCGCCGCGACGCGGACCTGGCGAAATCTCTGCATATATGAGGCTACTCATGGCGAGTCTGTGGTCGGTCAACTGGCACGATATCTTTGTTCCCTCCGGGAGTCTTGTTGAACTCGTGGTGAGGGGCTCCTTGATGTATTTGTTGATTGTCGCGGCGTTCCGGATCTTCCGGCGCGATGCGGGATCTCTCGCCACGGCCGATGTGTTGGTGGTCGTGCTGATTGCCGATGCCGCACAAAACGGCATGGCCGGGGAATACAAGTCACTCACCGAAGGGCTGATATTGGTCGCGACAATCATCGCCTGGAACTATGCCCTGGATTGGTGCGCCTATCGGTCACGAGTCATGCATTGGCTGCTTCATCCACCGCCATTGCTGCTGGTGAAGGACGGGCGGATTCAGCATCGCAATTTGCGATCGGAACTGATGAGGCGAGAAGACCTGGAGGAGCAGTTGCGTGAGCAAAGCATTGACGACGTGGCCGATGTCAAGTCGTGTTACCTCGAGAGCGACGGTCGCCTCAGCGCCATCAAGTTCGATTGAGACTCAGGCCTACCTGGCGACGGACGTGGCGTCAGCGGCCAGCGCCCGGTGCGGAGCAAAGTCGTCCCAGATGCGCTGGAGGATACGGCGGTCGATCGTCTTCGTGTCTTCATTGTCTGGCGTCTTCTCGGACGAGAGGCGGAGCGTGGCCGGCGCGCACTGAGGGCCGAGCGCACTCGGGTCGAAGACGTAGAGTCCTTCACGGACGCCGTCCGTGTCCGATACGCGCTGCTCGAGCGTGAACGGGTGGATGGGCGTCACCGCCGTGTCGCCACAGAACAGGCGGAGGCCGGCGAAGCCCGGTTTGAAGCGCTTGATCGGCGGCAGCGCCACACCCTGCGTGTAGGCGGCGCCGCGCGCCACCTTCGTCCACCACCCCTCTTCGAAGCGCGGTGTGACGCGAACGACGAGCACGGCCGGCAGGTCGGCGAAGTAGTCGGTCCACGCGCCGAAGTCGGTGAGATCGACCGGGTTGCCCTGCATCTGCAGGCTCTGCGAGGTCGTCCGTCCGGATGCCGCCAGACGCTGGGCGTGACGCAGCACCGCTGGCGTGATAAAGGCCACGTCGAAGTCGGCTGCGGTCAGCGTGTAGGGCGCGATGGTGCCCGCACCTGGCGACGTTGCGTCGAGCGCAGCAGTCGGGAACGAACGCGCCGGTTCCACCGGAAGACGAGCCCCGGACGGTGCGTCCGCGAAGGGCGCCTGACGCGCGGCCTCGAGCGTGTCGCACGCCACGCGCACAGGCACGATGCGCGCGTCGCGCCGGCGGCGCTCGTCCTGATCCTCGACGGTCGACGACAGGCCGACGAGAGTCCCGGCCGAACCGAACACCGGTCCGCCGAGGCTGCCGCGTCCCAACCGGACATCGGCCAGCACGACACCCGGAGCGCCCGGAAGCACCTCGCCGATTGAGAGGTCCCTCGGGCCGCGAAGCGGCGCGCCGAGGGCAATCACCTTCCGCCGTTCCGCAAGGAGCACCGTCCCGGCGTCGGCGCAACCCATCGGCACCGGCTTCAGCGTCGACGCCACCTCGGCGTTGATCTGGAGCACCGCAACGTCGCGCGTCGCGTCGGCGGTGACCACGCGGGCGGCCACCTTCAGGCCAGGCGACAACTGCACCTCGACGAGCGTGGCGCCGGCAACCGCGCGCTGGTTGGTCAGCACCAGGCCCGAGGTGTCGACGATGAAGCCTGACGAGCGCGAGGTCGGCGTCCACACGGCCACGATGCTGTCCTGCCACTGCGGCAGCAGCAGCGCCGGGCTGCTCTCCGGCGGTGCCGAGGCTGCTGATGCCGCGGCGCTGGCGGACAACGGTGCCGCGTCGGCGTTGCCGCCGTTCAGGTCGAGCACCACGTCCGCACCCGTCGTCACGTCCAGGGTCCGCACCCATTCGTAGCCGCTGCCCCCAAAGGCCACGGCTTCCTCGGACTCGACGGTGTAGTTGCCGGGG
>JBKJMH010000106.1:0-8052 GCA_046596625.1 Vicinamibacterales bacterium
GTGATCAACAACCCGGCGGTGACGGCGCGCTACACGTCGAACACGTCGCGCCCGGTGCCGCCGCCAGCGAAGCTCGACTCCGAGGCGTTCAAGGTGGTGCAGTCGGCGGTCGCCCGCAACTACGACACCGTGGCCATCCCGATGATGGGCACCGGCGCCACCGACATGGCGCAGGTCCGTAACAAGGGGATGCAGTGCTTCGGTATCGGACCGGCCGCCGACCTCGAGGACGCAGCCAAGGGCTTCGCGGCGCACAGCGATCAAGAGCGGATTCTCGAGACCGAGATCTATCGCTTCGTCCGCTTCTCGTACGAGATCGTCTACGACCTCGCCCGAAAGCACTGACGGCTACTTCACCGGCACCGCTTCGAAGCGGTAGATGACGTACTCGATCGGGCCGTCGAGTTCGCTGAAGCGGTGGGGGAGGCCGGCCGGAATGATCACGAGGTCGCCCGCCTTCACTTTCTGGGTGACGCCGCCGTCCTGGTTCACGTAGAAGCTCGGTGTCGGTCCAAGGTTCGGCGGATCGGACACCGGCGTCGGCGCCTGGGGTGTGCCGCCAGTGAACAGCAGCCCCGATCCCGTGATGACCTGGTAGATCTCGGTCAGTTCGTTGTGCAGGAGCGCGCGCGGTTCCGGCTTGGTCCGGTGCACGATGCCGATGCGCACGATGCCGCCGCGCGTCGGCGTTTCCGCCATCTTCTTGTCGAGGGTGTTGTTGGCAATCGACTGCTTCAGCGTGCTGTCGACCAGTTCGGCGCTGACCACGACCGCCGGTGCCGATGCCGCTCGCGGGGCGGGGGCCTGGGCCAGGGCCGGGGTTGCCGTCACGCCGAGGAACAACGCGGCCGTCAGGGCTCGGTTCATCATGGCGGCGACTCTACCATGAGCCTCGTCGGCGGAGGTGGTACTCTCGGATTCATGCCTTCCTGGACCGATGCCCTCGTGGAGTTCGTGGAAAAGTCGGCGCTGCTGCGCGAAACCATCAAGCGGAACGGCGACGATGAGCGGTATGCGGCGCGCATCGCCCGCATGTCGCGAAAGCTCGAGGCGCTTGCCGCGAGCCTGGACGAGACCGAGCCGGAGGTTGCGAAGGCGCTGCGCGCGTCATGGGGGCGTCCGGTGCGAAGCCTGGCGTTCCGGAACGCGGCGCACCAGAAGGACGAGGGGGAATAGGGCAGGCGGGGCTGGCGGGGCTGGCAGGGCTGGCGGGCAGCGCCGCTCGATGGACGTAGCCGCGCACCTTCAGGTGCGCCGGACATGAGAAAAGGCGCCGCCCCCTTGCGGAGACGGCGCCTTTTGGTCTGTTTCAGTGAGGTCGCGTTAGGGGGCCGGGCAGCCGGCCGGAACAGCGAAGCTTTCGACGATCGTCGCCGTGCCGCGGCGCGACACCGAGCCGTCGGCTCCGACGCCGATACCGAACTTGGCGAAGGCGCGCCACACCAGGCATTCCTCGTCGGTGTTCGCGTCCGGGATCGCTTGCAGCATGCCGTCGCGCATGTCTTCGAACGCCGGGGCTGCAGGCGTGAAGTTCATGCCGTCCACCCAGTACCCGCGTAGGGTTTCCAACGGCCGTCGACTGCGATGGCCTTCCCATAATTCCTTGAGGCGCCACATCGCCGCGGCGTAGATCTCGCCGTCGTTGTGGACTTCGTATGTGCCGTTCCCGTTTCCGACGTCGCTGTAGGTATTCGGGTAGTTCGTGTAGGGCGCCCGGCGGATGCCGGCCGGGTTGGAATACGCGTACTCGCCGATGACGTCATCGCCATTCAGGAGGAACGCGTTCACGTCGCTGGCCCCTTCACCGACCGCGCCCGCAAGGACGCCGCTCATGCTGCCGATCATGCGCCACGTCAAGCCGTGCCCGTACTCGTGGTAGACGATGTCTGAGTCGACGCTGCCATCGAGCTGCAGGGGCTGCGTCGCCTTCAGCCTTTCCGTCGCTGGCTGCCCAGTCAGGAGCTTCAGCGCCGCGCCAGAGTTCTTCCCGACCATGACCGCGGAGATCGTGACGCGCTTGGCGGTGCCCGCGCCCATCGTGAAGTAATCGTCCGTGCCCGTGTTGTTGGCGATAATCGCCCCGATGGCTCCGGCCGACTGTGCGTTCTTTACCTTGACGTCGAAGTTGCAGGCGCCGCGGTCGATGATGGCAATCGTGCCGGTCAGGCTCACCGTAGCCGCGGCGCAGCCGTCTGCCGGCACCATCAGCGCAAGCGGCCCGGTCTTGCCCGTGGTGGTGAGCGCGGCACCGAAGTCGGCACCCGCGGCGCCGTAGGTGTTCGCCCCGACCTCGACTTCGTGCGTCGGGCCGTTGCCGGTCCACAGGTACATCTGCATGCGCGGGGCTGAGCCGTCGTTCGGTGTCGCGAAGTTCGCGTTGTCCGTGCCGCCGCCGTCCTGTGCTTCTGCCAGAACCGGGTCTTTGCCCGAGCCGCCCATACCGAAGTTGTTCGTCTGGAAGTTGCCGTTCGCCTCGTTGAAGCCGTAGCGGTAGAGGTCGTCGTGCATCACGTTGGTCAGGTAGAACAGGTTCTGCACGGCCACCGCCTTGTTGCCTGTGGTGCTCGGCGCGGCTGCCAGGTCGACGGCGGTCGTGAACGCGCTGCTGGTGACGGCCGTTCCGCCTGTGTCCGCAGCGTTGTTGTTATCGGTGTCCAGGTAGGTATCAGTGTTGTTGCCGACGATGTGCGTGGTGGCCTGCGAGCCGGCCAGCCAGCCGGAGGGCGACTGCGTGTTGCCTGCGCCGGGCCCGTTGACCGTCGTCTGCGCGCCCTTGAGCGGGTCTTCCACGAACACGTTGTAGGCATCGGTTGCCGTGCGCGACACGACGTCGAGCACGTTGCCACCGCCGCCGACGAGTGACTCGTGCAGCAGGTTGCCTTCGTTGCTCCACGTCACCACCAGCAGACCGCGCTGCAGCGAGCCGTCTTCATCCTGGAACAGCACGTGGGTGACGCGCGGCGACGTGTGGAAGAACGGCGTCTTCTCGAACACGACGCTGTTGGCCTCACGCCGGGCGGCACCAATGGCAATCCCCCGTCCAGGGTAGAGCCCGTTCAGCGCAGCGCGCAGCGCCTGCGCCTCGTTTCCCGTCGCACCCTGCGGCGTGCTCGCGACGGCCGCGAAGTTCTGCGTCAGGAATACCAGGTCGCCGTTTGTGCTGGTAGCCGCCTTCGCCGACACGCCGTACACCTGAAGCCCGCCCACCTGCTGCGTCAGGCGATACACCAGCTGACCGTTGGTTGAGCGCGACGACGAGCCAACGACGATGGAGTTGGCCGGGACAAAGATGCCGCGCTGGGCGAGGAATGCCGACAGCTGCGAGGCGAGGCCGCTTTGCGACGCCGAGGCGAGCGGCTGTGCGGCGGAGCCCGCGAACGTCTGCGAGCGGCGCGCGGCGAAGGCGCCGCCCTGCGCGTGTCCGGTGGCTGCGAACACCAGCGTACCGGAGAGAAAGAGCGATGCCACGAGTGACTTGTGCATGACCAAGGAAGTTACACCCGCCAGAGGGACGAGTGGCAGGAAAAGTGGGGCGAGCCGCTCAGGGTCAGCTCAACCGCGAACGTCCGTGCACCCGCGTGAGCCTTCGGCCGCGGCCCCTACCGCGACCAACGACCAACGACCAACGACTGGTAACTTGTGACTTGTGACTTGTGACTACGCCGCCGGCAAGGTTTCAGGCGGCGGCGTCAGCGTCCGCGGCTCGTAGGCGAATGTCAGGACGTTCCGGACTTCGTCGATGGTGACGGTGCCGCCATGTTCGAGCGCGCCGAACAGCAGTTGGTCGGTGAGCACGTCGCGCACCTCCTTCTGGATGACCCGTGCCAGCGGCCTGGCGCCAAACAGACGGTCGTACCCGGCCTTGGCCAGCCACGTGCGAGCGGCCGGCGTCAGCGTGATCGCCACCTTGCGTTCGGTGAGCTGGCTTTCGAGCTGCAGGATGAACTTCTCGACGATCGTCTCCATCGCGTCCGGCGCAAGCGCCTTGAACATGACGATCGAGTCGAGACGATTCCGGAACTCGGGGCTGAAGACTTTTTCCAGTGCGCTCTTCGCCTTGCCTGCCGATGCCTTGCCGCGAGACTCCTCGTCGAGACCGGCCATCGTGTCGGCGAAGCCGATCGATGCCGCGCTCATCTCGCGCGACCCCGCGTTAGAGGTGAGGATGACCACGCAGTTGCGGAAGTCGGCCTTGCGTCCGGTGTTGTCCGTCAGCGTGGCGTGGTCCATCACCTGGAGCAGCACGTTGTAGATATCCGGATGCGCCTTCTCGATTTCGTCGAGCAGGACGACGCTGTAGGGGTGCTGGCGTACGGCGTCGACGAGCAGGCCGCCCTGCTCGAAGCCGACGTAGCCGGGAGGCGCGCCGATGAGCCGCGCCACCGCGTGCTTCTCCATGTACTCGCTCATGTCGAAGCGGATGAACTCGTTGCCCAGTTGCAGCGCGAGCTGCTTGGCGAGCTCGGTCTTGCCGACGCCTGTGGGACCGGTGAACAGGAAGCAACCGGCCGGCCGATCGGGCTGGCCAAGGCCAGCGCGCGACCGCTTGATGGCCTGCGCCACCAGATGCACCGCCTCGTCCTGGCCGAACACCACGCGGCGCAGCGACTCCTCGAGGGTGCGCAGCCGATCGCGATCGGACGCGGTGGCCTGACGGTCGGGAATGCGAGCCACCCTCGCCGCCACGCGTTCGATATCCCGGGCATCGACCACAGGGCGTTCAGCGGCGGGAGCTTCGGACTCGGACCGGCTGACGGCGGAGACTGCCGCCGGAGCCACTGCCTCTGCGTGGCCGTTGCCTTCTCCCGGGCGCTCCGCGTCAGCCTTGCTCTTCGCCTCGGCCGCGGCCGCAAGAGTCTGCAGGCGGGTTACCGACCCGGCCTCGTCCATGAGGTCGATGGCGCTGTCGGGCAGCTTGTAGTCGCGCAGGTGCCTGGAGGCCAGCCGCGCCGCCGCCTCGAGCGCCGCATCGGTGTAGCGAACGCCGTGATGCTCCTCGTACCGGCCGCGCAGACCCGAGAGGATGCTGATCGTCTCCTGGATCGACGGCTCTTCGACGGCGATCTTCTGCAGCCGGCGGGCGAGCGCGCGGTCCTTCTCGATGTGCTTGTACTCCTCGTGCGTCGTCGAGCCAATGACGCGAAGGGTGCCTTGCGTGAGCAGCGGCTTGAGCAGGGTCGCGAGGTCCATCGTGCCGCCAGAGACAGCGCCGGCGCCGACGGTGGAGTGCATCTCGTCGATGAAGAGAATGGGCTTGGGACGCGCGGCCAGTGCTGCGATGACCGCCTTGAAGCGCTCCTCGAAGTCGCCGCGGAACCGCGTGCCGGCCAGCAGGGCACCGGTGTCGAGCGAGAAGACCTCGGCTCCAGCCAGTGCGCCCTGCACGTCATCGTGCAGCAGGCGCGAAGCAAGACCTTCGGCGAGCGCCGTCTTCCCGACGCCGGGGTCGCCGACGAACACCGGGTTGTTCTTGCGGCGTCGGCACAGCACCTCGATGGTGCGCTGCAGCTCCGCCGCGCGGCCGATGAGCGGGTCGAGCTGTCCCTGACGCGCCCGGTCCGTGAGGTTGACGCAGTAGGCGCTCAACGGATTGGTGGCGGTGGAGGTGGACTCCTCGCCGTGCGCCTCCGTGCCGTCGCCGGCGCCCGCAGCGCCCGCCGGGCCTTGCGGCAGCTTTGTGATGCCGTGCGAGATGAAGTTGAGGATGTCGAGCCGCGTGACATCGTGCTCGCCAAGCAGCTGCGCGGCGTAGGTCTTCGGCTGCTGCAGCATGGCGGCGAGGATGTCGCCGGCGTTGGCCTCGTCGCGCTGCGCGCTCTGCACGTGCAGGATGGCGGTCTGGAGCACGCGGCGGAACGCCACCGTCTGCTCCGGATCTTTCGCGCTGCCACGCTTCTGCTTCTCGATCGACTCGTCGAGGTACTGGTCGAGGTCGCGACGCAGTTGCGGCAGGTCGACGCCGCAGGCCGCGAGGATCCGCTCGCCGTCCGGGTCGTGCGCCAGGGCGTAGAGCAGGTGTTCCAGCGTCAGGTAGGCGTGACCGCGTGAGATGGCCTCGCGGAACGCGATGTTCAGGATGACTTCGAGCGCAGGTGAAAACATGGTTCAGGCGTCCTCTATCGTCGCCTGCAGGGGATGGCCTGCGACGCGCGCGAGCGTGGTCAGCGAATCGACCTTCGTTTCGGCAACTTCCCACGGATAGACGCCGGCGACGCCGCGCCCCTCGAGGTGCACCTGCATCATCACTCGATACGCCTCCGACGGGGTCTTCTTGAACAGGCCCTCGAGCACGTCCACGACGAACTGCATCGGCGTGTAATCGTCGTTGAGCAGCACAACGTTATAGAGCGTCGGCTCCTTGGTCTGTTCGTGAACCCGTTCCTTGACGGCTCCGTCTGTCTGGTCCTGATCGCCGGGCTTGCCCGCCATGGTCTAAGCGTAGCATCTGGCGCACCACCCGTGCGGGTAGGGCTACCGCTCAGCGCAGATGCGGGCCACGTGTTCGCACGCCCGCGCAAGGACAATCGCTTCGTCGCGCGAAATCGGCGGCGGCGCGTGTCCGGCGGCGGCACGGTAGAACGCATTGATGAGCGCGCGCAGACCCGGATACGCCACCTCGCCCTGGGTCGTACGGCGGACGAGGTTCATGGCGGCGGCGGTGCTGACGGCAACTGCACTGGTGAAGGGCCGCGCGAGCTTGCCGGTCGGCGTAGCCAGCCCGTGCGCGATCGTCCTGAAGCCGTGGAAGAGATCGAGATGTGCGGTGCCGCGTTCGCCGACCAGTTCCATGCGATTGACGGGCGGGCGCCCGCGCATCGAGACCACGATCGATACGGTGGCGTCGGCAATGACACCTGTGACCTGCAGTTCCCCGGGCAGCGGGCTGCGCACCTGCCATTTCACTGAACCGATCGAGCCTGGAAAGAACCGTTCGATAAGCGAGAAAGGGTGCACGAGCACCTCCTCGGCGATGCGTTGCCGCCGTACATCGTCGGCTCCATCGGCGCCGGCCGAGCAGATCCGAAGATCGATGTGGCGAAGCGAACCGAGCGTGTCACGCTCGCGCAGCACGCGGCGCACGCCCTCCTGAAACGGGAATTGGTGCACCGGGCACAGTTGCACATGGTGGAGGGCCGCGAGATCGAACAGCGCCGTGGTGTCGGCCGCGGTTGCGGTCAGCGGCTTCTCCACCAGGGTGTGTCGTGCGCCCGCCAGTGCCTCGGCAGCCAGGGCCAGGTGCGTGTCGCCCGGTGTGCAAACATGGACGACATCGACCTCGTGCAGCACCGATGCGAGATCCGGCACGGCGCGGCACCCGCGATGGCGCGTGGCCAGCGCAGCGGCGGCGGCGTGGTCGGGGTCGACGACGACGCGGACGTGCGCACCGAGGCGTTGGGCCGCGTGCGCGTGCCACCGGCCCATCAGGCCGGCGCCAACAACGGCCACGCGGAGGGGTGCGGACGTCACGCGCATCAGCGTATCGCATCGTGCCACGTTAAGATGGACGGGCCTGCTCGAACCCTGCACACGCGCGTGACTTGGAACACACCTCCCCAACCGGTTGGCCACAGCCACTGGCGCTTCGCAGCGCCGTCCGAGTGGCCCGAGCAGGACCTGGTGGCCGGCGGCGCCGACCTCGAGCCGTCAACGCTGATCGAGGCCTACCGCCGAGGTCTCTTCCCGATGCCCGTGCCTGATGTCGACGACGTGCTCGGCTGGTGGTCGCCCGATCCACGCGGCATCGTCCCGCTGGATGGCGTGCGCGTCACGAAGTCGCTTCGCCAGAGCGCCAAACGGTTCGAGGTGCGCGTCGACACCTGCTTCGACGCGGTCGTACGGGGCTGCGGCGATCCGTCGCGCGAACACGGTTGGATCACCGACGAATTCATCGAGGCCTATGAGACGCTGCATGCGATGGGTTGGGCGCACAGCGTCGAGGTGTTCGACCGCGAGGGTGCATTGGCCGGCGGGTTGTACGGCATCCGCATCGGGCGCTTCTTCGCTGGCGAGTCGATGTTCCACCGGCAGCGCGACGCGTCGAAGGTGGCGCTG
>JBKJMH010000224.1:0-4116 GCA_046596625.1 Vicinamibacterales bacterium
GGCTGCATATCTCGAGCAGTGTCGACAGCACGCGGTCGGCCGCGAAGTACTCCGCGGCAATCTCGCGGGCACGGCGGGCATGTCCCGCATAGTCGCTGTTGATGCGGTCGACGCCCGCCAACGCTTCCTCGGGAGTGGAGAAGCCGAGCAGACCCACGCCGGACTCCAGGTGCGCCGACCAGCCCGTGTCCTGCACCAGCGCCGGGCGCCCCGCGGCCAGGTAGCACTGGGTGCGATCGCTGAACCACGCGGAGCGTGTGGCGACGTAGGTGTGCTTGGCGACGCCGAACTCTGCCTTCGAGCGCTGGATGAACTCGCGGTAGTCCCAGAGGTTGCGCGAGATGCCCATCGCATCGACCGTCGCCCAGCCGTGCGCGCGCAACAGCGACTGCGGGCCGTTGACGGCCAGCTCGAAGTGCTGCGCCGTGCGCGACGGCAGGTCGATGTACTTCACGAACTCCAGATCCTTGTTGCCGCCGACGTCGGCGAAGCTCTCGATCTTCCACGTCATCACGGTGGAGAAGCGATCGATGGCGTCGTGCGTATGCGTCCAGTCGTCCAACGTCACCGGTTGCCAGGTCTTGTGCCAGGTGAAGTCGCCCACCGGCACGTCGCAGGCCGGTGTGCCGATGTTCGCACCGAAGGTGAAGAGGTGGTCGAAACGCCTGAAGAAGTCGACGTACCACGAGTCCTTCGTCTGCGCGATCGACAGCTGCGTGAACGCCGGATCCGAGTCGATGAACGCGCGGCGCGGAATCGCCGCGTACTCGTCGCGCCAGAACCAGCAGCCGCCCGACAGGTTGATGTAGAGGTCGGCGTCGGCGCAGAAGCGCCGCACGGTGTCCGCATCCTGGCCGTGGTAGGTGCCGTCGTAGTTCACGAACGACCAGCGCTCGGCGAGCCCGAACGGCTCGAGCGCCTGGTGGATGTAGTTCGTGCCGTAGGACGGATCGAGCGAGCGTGTGTCGAGAATCGGGTCGTACACCACCTCGCCCGTATCCTCGATGTAGAAGACCTCGTGCCCCAGCGAGCGCAAGCCGAGCAGGTACATCAGCGAGCACCAGGTGACGCCGCCAAACGGATAGCGCGCGATGATGCCCGCGAACAGGATCTTCACGGCCGCTCGCTCGCCTGGATCAGCTCGTCCACCGTCTCCGACTCGTCGAGCGACTTGCCCACGGAGAGCCGTGCACACATGCGCCGATAGAGCTGGCTGCTGGTGAGCAGCGCGTCGTGCTTGCCGAAGGCCGAAATGCGCCCGCCATCGAGGACGAGAATCGCGTCGGCGTCGCGCACCGTCGAGAGGCGATGCGCGATGACGATGGTCGTTCGTCCGGCCCGCAGCCGCTTCAACGCCGCGAAGACGATCTCCTCGGAGATGGCATCGAGTGACGACGTCGGTTCGTCGAGGATGAGGATTGGCGCGTCTTTCAAGACCGCGCGCGCCACGCTCAGGCGCTGGCGTTCGCCACCGGACAGGCCGCCGCCGGCCTCGGCCACCGGTGTGTCGTAGCCCTTCGGCAGGCGCGACACGAAGTCGTGCGCGTGCGCCGCTTTCGCCGCGGCCTCGATCTCGTCCGGCGTCGCATCGAGCTTGCCGTAGCGCAGGTTGTCGGCAATGGTGCCAGAGAAGAGGACGGCGTCCTGCGGCACGATGGCGATCTTCTCGCGAAGCGACCGGAGCCGGTACTGCCGGACGTCGACACCATCGACGAGGATGCGGCCCGACGTCGGGTTGTAGAAGCGCGGGATGAGGCTGGCCAGCGTGGTCTTGCCGGCCCCGGTCAGGCCGACCACGGCAATCATCTGCCCGGGCAGCGCCTCGAACGCGATGTCGTGCAGCACGTCGGTGCCGTCCGGGTACTTGAAGCTGACCTGTTCGAAGACCACATGCCCCTTCACCGCGTCCGCATCGATGGCGCCAGGGGCATCGGTGGTCTCGGGTTCGAGTGCCAGCATCGCGCGCACGCGCCGCGCGCCGGCGATGGCGGCCTGCAGTTGCCCCGTGGTGAAGGCGATGGACGACAGCGGCCCGTAGACCGCGCTGAGATAGCTGATGACGACAATGAGGCTGCCAACCGTCATCTGGCCCCGCATCACGTGCATGCCGCCGACGATGAGGACCAGGGCGGTGCCGAGGATGGTGGTGGTGGCCACCATCAGCCCGAATAGTCCCTGTTTCCACGTCACGTCGATCCGCGCCCGCATCGTCTTCGCGCCAGCCTCGGCGTAGCGCCGGCTCTCGAGCGATTCGCGCGCGAAGCTCTTGACCAGACGGATCGACGAGAAGATCTCGTAGAGCCGGGAGATGAGCCCCGACTCCAGCTCCTTCACGCGCTCTTCCTGCGACGAGAGCGACGTCGCGTAGTAGCGCAGCGCGATGAACAGGAACGGGATGACCGAGAGCGAGAGCAGCGCCACCGACAGGTCGAGATTCAGCAGGATGGTGAACATCACGACGAGCGTGATGACCGAACTTGCCAGCGGGAAGATACCGCTCATCGCGAGGTTCTCGATCGCGTAGCTGTCGACGTCGACGCGGTACACCGCGTCGCCGGTGCTGGTGGTGATGTGGTGCTGCAGTCCGAGCGACTGCAGGTGTTCGAGCAGACGGTAGCGCAGGTCGTAGACCATGCGCTGACCAGTGCCGGTCTGCAACCGGACGCCGATGGCCGAGGCCACCTGATGAATGAGCTGCAGCACCACGCCGGACATCACGAAGAGCACGAGCAGGCCGACCGGGCTGCCGCCGGTGAGCCCGCCCGCCCAGCCCTTGAGCGGCTCGGGCAGATCGTGCTGGCCCAGAACGTAGTCGATGACGATCTTCAGCGGCCACGGCTCGAGCGCACCTAGGCCCACCTGCAGCAGCATGAGCAGGCCGACGCCAATCACGCGCCCACGGTAAGGGCGCATGAACGACAGCGTCCACGGCAGCAGCGTGCCGGTGTCGTCGACCTGAGAGTCGCTCATGGCGTCACCGGCGGTACGGTGGTATCCGACGACGTCGACGGCGTAGCCGTTGTCTGTGCTGGCACCGGCCCTTGCGCCGCGGGTGAGCGCGCCGGCGTCGTCGCTGGGGTGCCTGGCGTCAACGGTCGCGGCGGGCTTGTTCGAGGCCGCAGCGGAGGAGCCGGGGCCAGCGTTGGCGCAACCTTCGCAATGTTCAGCACGACCAGACGATCCTTCAGCGAGTCGGTGACGTACAACCAGCCGCTGGCTGGCGCGTAGGCGACGCGGGTCGGCGCGTCGAACGCCGAACGGTCTTCGCTTACCTCACGGATGATGCCGTCAGGTCCGACCGCGCGTACCCGGCCGTTGTAGTAGTCGGCAATGAACAGCGTCAGCTTGCCGGCGGGGTCGGCGACCACCGCGATGCCGGCCGGTCCGGCCAGCGTTGCTGCCGTGGCGGGACCGCCGTCACCCGTGTTGCCCCAGCGGCCATTGCCGGCCACGGTGGTGATGAGGCGCGTCTTTGCGTCGACCTTGCGCACACGCTGGTGGTGCATGTCGGCGATGTAGATGTCGCCGTTCGGCGCCAGTGCCACGTCGCTCGGCATGTTCAGGCGACCCTCGACTGCGGCGCCGCCGTCGCCGACGTTGAAGTCGTCGCCGCCGGCCTCGCCGGTGCCGGCGATGGTGTGGATGAAGCCCGTGCTGTGGTCGATCATGCGGATGCGGTAGTTCAGTGTGTCGGCAATGTAGATGTCGCCATTGCTGGCCACCGCGACGCCGCTCGGGTTGTTCAGCGGCGCCTCGAGCGCGGGCACGTCGTCATCGCTGTAGCCGCTGCGACCGGTGCCGGCGATGGTGATAATCGTCTGCGTTTGCTTGTCGACGCGGCGAACCCGCGCGTTGCGCGAGTCGGCAATGACGATGTCACCGTCGGGGGCGATGGCGACGCCGTCGGGTGTGTCGAGCTGGGCCAGGCTCGCCGGACCGAAGTCGCCCGAGAAGCCGGCGCCAGCAGCGTAGTTGCCGATGATCGTGCTGATGTTGTTACGCGGGTCGATGCGGCGCACGACATGGTTGTTCGAGTCGGCGAACAGCACGTCGCCACTCGCGGTGACGACGATGCCGCCTGGCGTGTCGAGCCACGCGTCGATGGCCGGTCCGTTG
>JBKJMH010000160.1:0-3568 GCA_046596625.1 Vicinamibacterales bacterium
TCGATGACGTTCCATCGCACGCGCTCCGCGAGTCGCGCCCCCACCGCCGTCGTCTGGAGCCCGGCCTCACCCATGAGCACAATCACCATTTCCGCAACACCTGACTACAATTGTCCCCGAACCGTGACCGACCAGCGAGCCTTTCGGCCCGACGGCGACGAACAGGCGACAGCCGTCTACAACGAACTGCGCCGGATTGCCGCCGCGTACATGCGCCGCGAACGCGTCGGCTTCACGCTGCAGGCGACCGCGCTCGTGCACGAGGCCTACCTCCGCCTCGCGGGCAGCAGCGCCGCCTTCACCGACCGCAATCACTTCATCGGCATTGCCGCGCGCTCGATGCGCCAGGTCCTCGTCGACCGCGCCCGCGCCCGCGGCGCGCAGAAGCGCTGGGCCGGGCTCGACCGGGTATCGCTCTCCGACTCGCTGATCCGTGCCCATGAGCAGGACAGCATGCTGCCGGCCCTCGACGAAGCCCTCGAACGGCTGGAGGCGCTCGACCCCGAGCAGGCCCGCATCATCGAACTGCGCTACTTTGTCGGCCTGAGCGTCGAGGACGCGGCCCGGACGCTCGGGATGTCGCCGGCGACGTTGAAGCGCCGCTTCGCGCTGGCCCGCGCCTGGCTGTTTCGCGAACTCGATGGAGGCCAGCGGTGACGCCCGACGAGTGGCGCCGCGTGCGCGACCTCTTCGAGCAGTGCATCGACCTGCCGTTGCGGGACGCCGACGTCTGGCTGCACACCCACGCCGAATCGTCCGATATCGTCGCCGAGGTGCGCTCGTTGCTGCGGCATCACTCGCGGGCCGGCGCCTTCCTCGCCGCCCCGGTACTCGATGCTGCCTCAGACCTCCTGGCCGACGATGATGAACGGTTCGAGCCGGGTACTGCCATCGGCGCCTATGTCGTCCGCAAGCCGCTGGGGCGCGGTGGCATGGGGCACGTCTATCTGGCGACCGACACCCGTCTCGGCCGAGACGTGGCTCTCAAGGTGCTCGCGCCGCACCTCGTGCGCGACCCGGCGCAACGCGAGCGGCTGCGCCGCGAAGCACGTGCGGCCGCCTTGCTGAGTCACCCTGGCATCTGCACCGTCTACGCGCTCGAGGAGGTGGGCGACGAAGTCGTGATCGCCAGCGAGTACGTCGATGGCCGGCTGCTCCGTGAGGAGATTGCTCAGGACGAGCGCCCCGACCGCGAGACGGTCATGCGCACGGCGCGCGAGCTGGCGGAGGCACTCGCCGCGGCGCACGCGCGCGGCATCACCCATCGTGACCTCAAACCCGAGAACATCATCCGCTCGGCCAGCGGCACGCTGAAGATTCTCGACTTCGGCCTGGCGCTCGTCGACGCGATTGCCGCCGGGGCGCTGGAGACAGCGAGGGTGACCACACCGGGGACCCTCATCGGCACGCCGGCCTACATGGCGCCCGAGCAACTGAACGGGCTCAGCACTGACGCGCGCACCGACCTGTTCGCGTTCGGTGTGGTCATCTACGAGTACGCCACCGGCGCACATCCGTTCGAAGCGCCGACGCCGCTGGCGATGAGTGCCCGCGTGCTCGAGGGCGACGCGCGACCGCTGGCGACGCGCCGCGCTGACCTGCCGCAGACGCTGGTGGACGTGGTCGAGCGGTGCCTGCGCAAGCCACCGTCCGAGCGGTACGCTTCGGCGGCCGACGTGGTCATGGCGCTCGATGCCCGCCGACCGCCTGTATCGCGCGGCGGCGCAGCCGCGTGGTGGCGTACGCATATGGCCAGTCTCTTCGTCCTCTACGCCGCGGCGATTGTCGCGGGCTGGTTCGTGAAGGAGTGGCAGCGCGGTCCGGCGGACGCGGTGTTCGTCGTGCTCGCCATGCTCGGCACCGCTGGGGGGATGCTGCGCGGCCACCTGCTGTTTGCCGAACGCACCCACGACCGCGCCACGTTCCTGCGGGAACTGGCTCGCTCGCGTCTGCCGCTCGCGACGATCGACCTCGTGACGGCGGCGGGGCTCCTCGGCATCGGCGTGTCGGCCGCCCGTTCGCGTTCCGTGGCCGGCGCCTTCATCATCGGACTCGGTGTCGGCATCGCGCTCGCGCGCCTCGTGCTCGAACGCGCCACGACCGAGGCGGCCTTCGGTCCAGACTGAATGTGCCCATCGCCTATCGCCCATCGCCCAATTGACCAGCGACCAATGACCAATGACCAAATGATTGCAATCGCCATTCGCGAACCCGGACCACCTGAGGTACTCGTCCCTGTCGAGCGGCCGCGACCGCAGCCTGGGCCGAGCGACCTCCTCATCAAGGTGGCTGCCGCAGGCGTGAACCGGCCGGACGTGATGCAGCGGCAGGGACGCTACGCCCCGCCGCAAGGCGTCACCGACATTCCGGGTCTGGAGGTCGCAGGCACCGTGGCAGCGGTCGGCAGCGCGGTGACGGGCTGGTCGGTGGGCGACCGCGTCTGCGCCCTTGTGGCCGGTGGCGGCTATGCAGAGTACTGCGCCGCGCCGGCGCCGCAGTGCCTGCCGGTGCCAGCCGGACTCGACTTGACGCACGCCGCCGCGCTGCCCGAAGTGATGTTCACGGTGTGGAGCAACGTATTCGAGCGCGGGCAGCTGAAGGCGGGTGAGTCGGTGCTGATTCACGGTGGCTCGAGCGGCATCGGTACCGCGGCTATCCAGCTTGCGAAGGCACGCGGCGCACGCGTCTTCGCCACAGCCGGCAGCGACGAGAAGTGCAGGGCGTGCGAGGCACTCGGCGCGGAACGCTCCGTCAACTACCGGGAGCAGGACTTCGTCGTCGAGCTGAAGGCGTTGACCGGCGACCGTGGCGTCGACGTCGTGCTCGACATGGTCGGCGGCGACTACCTGCAGCGGAATATCGACCTGCTGGGGATGGACGGCCGCCTCGTGCAGATCGCGCAGCTCGGCGGCTCTCGTTCGACGATCAGCACCATTCCCATCCTGCAGCGCCGGCTCACCCTCACCGGCTCGACACTGCGGGCGCGCTCAGTGGAAGAGAAAGGGCGGATCGCAGCGGCGGTACTCGAGCACGTCTGGCCGCTGGTCGAGTCGGGCGCCGTGCGCGTGGTGCTCCACGCCACGTTCCCACTGGCGCAGGCGGCCGACGCACACCGGGCGATGGAAGCGAGCCAGCACATTGGCAAGCTGGTGCTTCTAGTAGAATCGAAAGAACGACTATGAAACAGTTCCTGTCCATTGCAAGCATGTTCGTCCTGCTCGCCACCTTCAGCGCGTGCGGCGGCAACGATGTCGCGCCGAGCAACACCGCCACCCCCGACACGGGTTTGAGTTCGATCACGACGCTGCAGTCGACCGACCTCGTCGTTGGTACGGGCGCGGAGGCGACGACGGGGCGTTCCCTCAGCGTCCACTACACCGGCTGGTTGTACAAGGCCTCAGCTGTCGACAACAAAGGCACCAAGTTCGACAGCTCGCTCGACCGCGGCGCACCGTTTTCGTTCGTCCTTGGCGGACAGGTGATTGCCGGCTGGAATCAGGGTATCCCCGGGATGAAGGTCGGAGGTCAGCGCCGGCTCGTCATTCCGCCCAGCCTGGGTTACGGCGCG
>JBKJMH010000221.1:0-3404 GCA_046596625.1 Vicinamibacterales bacterium
GTATGGTCCTTGTGGCTGTTGCCGTGCGAGCAGTCGATCATCACCGTCCGCGGCAGCGTGTGCTTGGCGAGGCGCGTACAGGCTTCCGCCACGTGCGACGGTTCGTAGTTCGGGCCCGTGCGCGAGCCGCCGCGCAGGATGACGTGGCACGCCTCGTTGCCCGTCGTGTGGAAGATCGCGGACACGCCCTGCTTCGTGACGGAGGGGAACCAGTGCGGTGACTTGGCGGCCATCGCCGCGTCCACCGCCACCTGCACGTTGCCGTCAGTGCCGTTCTTGAAGCCCACCGGCATCGACAGTCCCGACGCCAGCTCGCGGTGAACCTGGCTCTCGGTGGTGCGGGCGCCAATGGCGACCCACGACGTGAGATCGGCGATGTGCTGCGGAATCTGGACGTCGAGGAACTCCGACGCCGTCGGCAGTCCCATGTCGTTGACGTCGAGGAGCAGCGTGCGCGCCAGGCGCAGCCCCCTGTTGATGTGGAAGCTCTCGTCGAGATCGGGGTCGTTGATCAGGCCCTTCCAGCCGACCGACGTGCGCGGCTTCTCGAAGTAGCTGCGCATCAGCACGATGAGATGGCCGGCGTAGCGGTCGGCGAGAACCTTCAGCCTTTTCGCATACTCGAGCGCAGCTTTGGTGTCGTGAATCGAGCACGGTCCGGCAATCACGACCAGGCGCGGGTCGACGCCGGCAATCACCTGCGACACGGCGCGGCGGGTGTCGGATACGACGTTCGAGGCGGATTCGCTGACCGGGATTTCTTCGAGCAGGATGGCCGCCGGAATGAGCGGCCGGGTCTCGGTAATCCGGAGGTCGTCGGTTCGCTGGAGCATCCTTACAGGATAGCGCACGACCTGCGGCCCGGGCGACTGGCGACCGGCGACTCGTGACTTGCGACTACAATGAACCCCCAGCATGGCCTCTCTGATTGAAGCGATCGATATCAAGCGCAAGATGTTCTTCGAGTACGAGGACGCACCGTTCCACTGCATCGAGGTGGAGGTGTCGCGCCCGACCGCTCGCGGCGGACAGACGCTGGTCCGCCTGAAGATGCGTAACCTGATTACCCGCGCGGTCTTCGACCGCACATTCAAGGCGGGCGACAAGTTCGCCGAGCCCGATCTGGTGCAGGTGACCGCCTCGTTCCTGTATGCGGACGCCGACGGCTACCATTTCATGGACCAGGAGTCGTTCGAGACGCTGACGCTGCGTGGCGAGACGCTGGGTGAAGACCGCCTGCTGCTGGTCGACAACGTGATGGTGCAGGTGCTGAAGTACAACGGCAACCCGATCGGCCTGCAGTTCCCGCCACACGTGGAGTTGACGGTGACCGACACCGAGCCAGGTGTTCGCGGCGACACGGCCAGCGGCAGCGTCACCAAGAGCGCCACCCTCGAGACCGGCCTGCAGATTCGGGTGCCGCTCTTCATCAAGGAAGGCGAAAAGGTGAAGGTGCACACCGAAACGCGCGAGTTCGCCGGCCGCGCCTAGACGAGGGCGCACCTGAAGGTGCGCGGCTACGTGCTGCTCTTAGGTTCGGTCCGCACCGAGGGGTGGACCGCACGCCAGTCGTGATACTGCAACCGGCACGGGTTGCAGTGATACAGCGGCGCCATCGTCAACCCGATCAGCATCGAAAGCGGATGGGCCGAGACGCGGTCGATCTGGTCGCGCCCGTTCAGCCGCCGCACCTTGTAACTACCGCACTGGATGCAGCGCGAATAGCGCGACAGCATGAACGTGAGGGATGCCTCGAACGGCACCCGCCACTCTCGCAGCCTGAACCCGCACGTCTTGCACAGCTGAACTCTGCGGAACAGCGCTTTGCCCGCGAGCGATCGGGGAACCCGGTCCATGGTTGCCCCGCAGCGGGGACAGGTGGTCTGCATGCGTGTGTGTCCACGTAGTCTCCCGACTTCGGGAATTCCCGTCAAGCCAACCCACCCGAACACGCGTCGTTGTGCAAGACTCAGGGTTCACCCGGCACCGTCACCTGAGCGCGGTTGTCCATCTGCCTTTGGAGATTCGATGATCGACGTCGTTCACGGCTGGATCACCACCCTCGACGGTTTTCTCTGGGGGCCGCCGCTGCTGGTCCTCTTGTTCGGCACGCACATCTTTCTCACCGTCCGCACCGGCTTCATGCAGCGTCACCTCTGGACCGCGATCAAGCTGTCGGTGACGAAGGAGCAGGGCGCTGAAGGCGACGTCAGCCCGTTCGCGGCGCTCACCACCGCCCTCGCGGCCACCATCGGCACCGGCAACATCGTCGGTGTGGCGACGGCCGTGAGCCTCGGCGGCCCTGGCGCGGTGCTCTGGATGTGGCTGACCGGCGTGCTCGGTACGGCGACCAAGTACAGCGAGGCGCTGCTTGCCGTGCGCTACCGCGTGCGCACCGCTGACGGCACGATGCTGGGCGGACCGATGTACGCGCTCGAGAACGGCCTCAACATGAAGTGGCTGGGGATGCTGTTCGCCCTGTTCACCGTCATCGCCTCGTTCGGCATCGGCAACATGGTGCAGGCGAACTCGATCTCGACGATGGCGGCGAGCAACTTCGGCATCAGCACGCAGCTCACCGGCGTCGTCCTGATGGTGATCACCGCGGCTGTGATCCTCGGCGGCCTCCAGTCGATCGCGAAGGTGTGCGAAATCCTCGTGCCGTTCATGGCTATCGCCTACATCGCCGGTTGCGTCACCATCCTGGTGTCGAGCTCCGAGTTCATCTGGCCGGCGTTGAAGCTGATTGTCAGCAGCGCCTTCTCGCCCTCGGCCGCCGGCGGCGGCTTCATCGGCGCCTCGGTGACGATGGCGGCGCGCTTCGGCGTGGCGCGCGGACTCTTCTCGAACGAATCGGGCCTGGGCTCGGCGCCCATCGTGGCTGCGGCGGCGCAGTCGCGAAACCCCGTGCGTCAGGCGCTGGTCTCGGCCACCGGCACGTTCTGGGACACCGTCGTCATCTGCGCGCTGTCGGGCCTCGTGATCGTCACCAGCATCATGCGGGCGCCGGACACGCTTGGTACGCTCAAGGGTGCCGAGCTGACCAGTGCGGCGTTCCATCAGGCCATGCCGACGTTCGGGCCGGCAGTGCTGACCCTCGGGCTGCTGACGTTCGTCTTCTCGACCATCCTCGGCTGGTCGTACTACGGCGAGCGCGCCGCCGAGTATCTCTGGGGCAAAAGGCTGATCCTGCCGTACCGCATCGCCTGGGTGATGGCGGTCTACGCCGGATCGGTGTTCACGCTGAACTTCGTGTGGGATTTCTCGGATGTCGCGAACGCGCTGATGGCGATTCCGAACCTGGTGTCATTGCTGCTGCTGTCGAATGTCATCGCGGCCGACACCCGGCGATTCCTCACTGAGGGGAACCTCGACGACGCCTACGAGGCGCCGGTTCTGCAGCG
>JBKJMH010000057.1:0-9632 GCA_046596625.1 Vicinamibacterales bacterium
GCGCCGCACCTCGGGATAGGTCTGCTTCTCCAGCAGGTCCTTCGCGTAGCGCGCGAAGACCTGGGTCATCGGCACGACCAGCGTACCCGCCGAGTACGGCGTGTCGTCGACGTCGAACGCCGCCTCTGCCCTGTAGACCTCGACGCCGCCCATCATCAGTCGCTCCGCCAGGTGCATCGCTTCGCGCGCATCCTGCTGCAGGTCGAGTGGAATCAGGATGGACTTCACCACGCCGGTGCGCCCGTCTTCCACCGTCTGCCGGTTGACTTCGTAGATCTGGCGGAGCACGGTTTCGCGGCGGTCGGCGGCGGTGTCCAGTAGCGCCAGCGTCGAGATGAACTGGTAGTCGACGATGTCGCGCAGCGTCCAGCGTCCGCCGAGCCACGGCCGCGGATACTCGGTGCGAGGGGTCGTGTCGGCCGGTGCGCCGAGTGTGGCCATCCCGGGAACGATGGCGTCCATCGCGGCCTCGCGCACGAAGTCGCCGGGGCCGCCGCTGCGAGGTGCGGTCTTGATCTGATCCGTCGGGGACGCGATGCGAACGCTCGCGATCTCCGTCAGCAGGCCGATCTGGTTGTGCCACCAGCCGGCCCACGCCATCGCGCCCTGCCAGAAGTTGGTGTAGGTCGAGTTGTAGATGATGCCGTCCTTGCCGGCCGCTTCGAGCGCGGCCGCCTGCGACTGCCCCATGATGGCGTTCCACCGGTAGATCAGCGGATGGACGTTGGGGTTGATCGGGTCGGTGGCCGGCATGACGAAGATGCGCGGGCCGCCAGCGCCCATCTGGTGCTGGTCGAGCCACACCGCCGGCAACCAGTCGTGCCAGGCCACCTGCGCCACGTACTGACTCTCCTTCTGGGTGATCATGTACATGTCGCGGTTGTTGTCGTGCCCGATGTACGGGTGGTAGAGCACCGGCAGCGGACTCGCCTCGTACGGGGTACCGAGGTTCATGTTGAACCAGTCGGTGACGAGGACCTGACCATCCGGATTCAGGCTCGGGACGAGCAGCAGGATGACGTTGTCGAGGATGTTCTTCGTGGCAGCGGAGTCGTCGGTGGCCAGATGGTGCACCAGTTCGAGCGCCGCCTGGGTGGGGCCGACTTCCGTGGCATGGACGCTCGCGCCCACCATCACCACCACCTTGCCCTGCCGGAAGATCTCGTCGCGCTCGCGCGGCGTCGGCGCGCCGTTCTGGAAGTAGAGCTTCTTCTCGTACTGCTTGTAGCGGTCGAGATTCTTCAGCGTCTCCGGCGACGCGATCTCGAGCATCACGAAGGCGTTGCCGCTGGTGGTCTTGCCCAGTTCCCGCAGGCGCACGCGGTCGGACGAAGCCGCCACGGCTTTCATGTACTCGACGATGCGATCCCAGCGGGCGAGCTTGTTGTCGGCGCCGACCTTGAACCCGATAAACTGCTCCGGCGTCGGCACACCGGCAGCGGCCAGCAGGCGACCTGGCGTACGCAGCAGTATTACGGCGGCCAGCAGGGCAACCAGGCAGACGGTGAACCGGGCGGCACGGCCGGCGGGCATTGGGGAAGAATAGTAGTCGCCCGACTCCGGTCGCAAGTCGCAAATGGTCGTTGGGCGTTGGTTGTGGATCGTTGGTCGTGGGTCGGACGGGAGCAACCATGCCAGAACGTGCAGAGGACCGTGGGCGCGCGACCACGCGCATGGACGGGGTGCAGGCGCCCATCATCCCGGTGATTGGCGCGATGATTCGCGAGACACCCGGCACCATCTCCCTTGGCCAGGGTGTGGTGCACTACGGACCGCCGCAGGCGGCGGTCGACGCGGTGCGCGACGCGCTCGGTTCGCCGGAGTCGAACCGCCTTCTGCACGGCTACGGCGACGGCTCTGGCTACGCGCCGCTCCTGGAAGCGATTGCCGCCAAGCTGCGGGCCGACAACGGTATCGACGTCGCCCAGGGGAGCCGCGTCATGGTGACGGCCGGCGCCAACATGGCCTTCATGCACGCGGTCCTGGCCGTCACGGCGCCCGGCGACGAGGTCATCCTTCCAGGTCCGTTCTACTTCAACCACGAGATGGCAGTCGAGATGGCGGGGTGCCGCGTTGTGCGCGTGCCGACCGACGAGCGCTATCAGTTGCGCGTCGACGCTATCGCAGCGGCCCTCACGCCGCGCACCCGCGCGGTCGTCACCATCTCTCCGAACAACCCGAGCGGCGCGGTGCTCAACGCCGACTCGCTGCAAGCGGTGAACACGCTCTGTGCCGAACGCGGCCTCTATCACCTCTCCGACGAGCCGTACGAGTACTTCACTTACGGCGTGCCGCACACGTCCCCGGGGTCGTTCCCGGGCGCGGCGGCACACACGATTTCGATGTTCTCGCTGTCGAAGGCGTACGGCTTTGCGGGCTGGCGCATCGGCTACGTCGTCTATCCGGCAGCGCTCGCCTCCGCCATGATGAAGAGTCAGGACACGATCCTCATCAATCCGACCATGGCGGCGCAGGTCGGCGCCGACGCCGCGCTGCGCGTCGGGCGGGCCTATGCCGACCCGTACGTGCGCGAATTGGCCTCGGTCCGCGACATCGTGTTCTCGGAGCTGAACGCGCTCAGGCCGCTCGCCCGCGTGCCGGCAGCCGACGGTGCGTTCTACGCGCTGCTGAAGGTGGAGACAAGCCAGGCGCCGCTGGCTCTGGCCGAGCGGCTGATTCGCGAGCACAAGGTGGCAGTCATCCCGGGTGATGCGTTCGGCATGACCGATGGCTGCTATTTTCGCGTGGCGTTCGGAGCGCTGCAGAAGGCGACCGTGCAGGAAGGCATCGGCCGGCTGGTCACGGGCCTGCGGACGCTAGTCATTAGTCATTAGTCATTGGTCGACCAACGACCTGTGACCAACGACCAACGACCAACGACCAACGACTATACGTCGAGCTCCTCTGCTTCTTCCGCCCGGTCCATGATGAAGCGGAAGCGCGCCGACGCGTCCTTGCCCATCAATTCGTTCATGACCCGGTCGGTCATGATCTGGTCCGTCACCTCGACCCGCAGCAAGCGGCGCGTGCGCGGATTCAGCGTCGTTTCCCACAGCACCTTCGGATTCATCTCGCCCAGACCCTTGAAGCGCGTGATCTCGGGAGTCGAGCGGCTGCTGGTCTTCGCGTGCGCCTTCAGGATCTGCGCCTTCGCCGCATCGTCGAGCGCCCAGTGCGTCTCCTTGCCGATATCGATGCGGTAGAGCGGCGGCTGCGCGAGGTAGACCTTGCCCGCCGACATGAGCTGCTGCAGGTGCCGGTAGATGAACGTCAGCAGCAGCGTGGCAATGTGGTTGCCGTCAGAATCGGCGTCCGCAAGGATGATGACCTTGCCGTAGCGGAGCTTGTCGAGCTCGAAGTTCTTGCCCAGTCCGCAACCGAGCGCCGTCACCAGATCCGACAGTTCCTTGTTCTCGAGCACCTTTGCGAGCGAGGCGCTCTCGGTGTTCAACACCTTGCCGCGAAGCGGCAGGATGGCCTGGCGCGCACGGTCGCGGCCCTGCTTTGCGGAGCCGCCGGCCGAGTCGCCCTCGACGATGAACAGCTCGCTGTTGTCGGCCGACGAGTTGGTGCAGTCGCTCAGCTTGCCGGGCAGGTTCAGGCGCGACGAGGTGGCGCTCTTGCGCGACACTTCCTGCTGTGCGGCCCGGCTCGCCTCACGTGCACGTGCAGCGAGGATGATGCGCGCCACGATCGACTCGGCCACGCTGATGTTGTGATTCAGCCAGTGCTCGAGCGCCGGCCGGACCACGCCGTCTACGGCTGAGAGCACCTCGGCATTGTTCAGGCGGTCCTTCGTCTGCCCCTGGAACTGCGGCTCGCCGATGAAGATGCTGAGGATGCCGGTGAGCCCTTCGCGAATGTCCTCCGCGGTGAGCGTTACGCCCTTGGGCGACAGGTTGTGCGTGTCGATGAAGTTGCGGACCGCCTTGCCGATGCCGGCGCGCAGGCCGTTCTCGTGGGTGCCGCCGGAGCCGGTGGGGATGCCGTTGACGTACGAGCGGATGTGCTCGTCGGTGGCCTCGGTCCACTGCATCGCCAGCTCGAGGCGCAGGCCGTCGTCTTTGGCGATGGTGAACATCGCTTCGTGCACCGGCTTCTGGGTGCGTTCACTAACCACCTTCCGCAGGTAATCGACCAGCCCTTCGGCATGTTCGAAGACACTGCGGGTCTTCGTCGTCTCATCCTCGAAGCTGACCTTCAGCCCCTTGTGGATGTAACTGGCAATCTCGAGGCGCTCGCGGATGATGGCCGGGTCGAATTCGACCTTCGGGAAAATGGTGGCGTCGGGATGAAAGAACACCGTGGTGCCGGTGCCGCGCGCCGGGCCGACCTTCTTCAGCGGACCGTCGGGGCGTCCCTGGCGAAACCGCATCTCCCACAGCGTGCCGTCGCGCTTCACCGACGCGACCAGCTCCTTCGACAGCGCGTTGACGACGCTGGCGCCCACGCCGTGGAGGCCGCCCGCCGTCTTGTAATTGCCCTGCTCGAATTTTCCGCCCGCATGCAGCACCGTGAAGATCACTTCGAGGGCGCTCTTCTTCGTCTGCGGGTGCATGTCCACCGGAATGCCGCGGCCGTCGTCCTCGATGGTGATGGAGGAGCCGTTCTCGTGCAGTGTCACGCCGACGTTCGACGCGTAGCCGTTCATGGCCTCATCGATCGCGTTGTCCAGCACTTCCCAGACGAGGTGATGCAACCCGGAGCTGCCAACACCGCCGATGTACATGCCGGGACGCTTGCGGACGGGCTCCAGCCCTTCGAGGACCGTGATGTCTTTCGCGGTGTAGTTCGGCGATGCCATGTATATACTTCGCTCTTTTGGGGCTTTGCCTGATGCGGCGTGCGCTGTGGTGGTGCTCGACGATTGTAGCGGCATTCCAGCTGCACCTCTCCGCAGCCGAGCCGTCGACTACGCGCGTCCCGGTGTTGCCATCGGTGTCCGCGCTGGCGTCGCGCGTCGAACTCGATGTGCGACGTGAGCGCGCCCGCTTTACCGCCGAAATCATCCGACGTGTGTACGCCCCGCCGGCGAACCGGCTGGTGGCGCTCGACCTGGTACCCACCGAGCCGCCGCTCGCGGCGCCGCTGCTGGTCGACGTGCCACTGACACCCGACATCTGGAGCCGTGCGATCTTCAAGCGCCCAGTGACGACCGAGCAACTGCTGGCGTCGATCCTGGCCGACCGGCGTGCCGCGCTCCTCTGCCGTGGCTTGCTCGGCGCCGACGACGACACGCTGGCGTTCTACGCGTCGCACCCGGCGCTGCTGACGTTCATCTCCGAGCGCGCGCCAGGCGCATTCGCGGCATTTGCCGGCAGCATCCGCATCCGCGACGGCGAGCTCGTGGTGCCGGGCGGTGAGCCGGCACGGGCGCTGTGGGAGCTTGCCGTTTCCGCGCCGACCCAGGACCCCGAGGCGTTCGTTCGCGCCCTGTTGCTCGAACCCGAGGCCAGAGCAGCCTATGTGTTCGACGTGCTGGCCACCGCGTCGCCAGAGGCGCGCGCCTTCGCGCTCGGGCTGTGGATCGCCGACCCGTCGCTCCGCGCCCGGCGGTTCCAGGCGCTGCTGGCCGAGTCGCGCACATCGTTTCGGGAGTGGCACGTGGAGGAGCTGCCGTTCGGGCGCCCGATGAACGATCTCGCCCTGCTGCTCCTGCGCATCCGAACGGGTGTGGACGGCGCACCGGCACCACCCGCCGATCGCCGCTTCTGGGCGGCGGTGTTCGATGCCGATCCGTCGGCGGTCGCGCCCGGCGACATCGCGGCGGCCGCGCACACCCGCTTCGATGCCGCGTGGCTGCTGCGAGCGACCAGTGGCGACATGTACGCCCGGGGCGATCGCCTCGACCAACTGGCATTCGGGCAGCGCGTCTTCGGCTCGCGCGCCGCGGCGGAGTTCGAGCCGTCGGCGTCGGTGCTTCACGAGATGGCGACGAGGCGGATGCTGCTGCTGGGACTCGAGCGGATGGGCATCACCAGCCCGGATGTCTACGCTGCGGGGCTTCACCAGGCGCGACTTGCCGGCGCCGGCGGCGCCGATCGCTTCTGGACACTGGCGCAGGTGCAGGGAGCGTTCGCGGTGGTGGCCCGCATGACGCGGACCGGGTTGCTCGATGCGCGCGCAGCCGAGGCGCTGATGCGATCGCTGTTTGCGCTGCCGCTTCAGGACGGCGACTTTCGGGGTGCGCTGGCGGACTGGTATCAGTCGGCGCTGTCCGCGCACCTCCCGACTGGCGAGAGTTGGCAGGCACGGACCGTTGCGGGCGTGGCTGGTGGTCCGACTCCAGGAGACCCCGTCGTCGACTGGGAGGGCGAGCGCTACCGCATCGATCTGGCCGGCGCCGAGCGCCGCCGCATCGAGGCGATCCAGAGCCGGCAAGGTGGACCCGATCTCGACACGGCATTCGCGGTCGTCGGGCTCGCGCGGAAGGCGATGCAGGTGGCCACGCCCGCGTCCGCGCGCGAGGTGGCCAGCGAGGCGCGCCAGCTCATGTCCACCGCGGGTGGGCTTCTCGCACGTCCTCCCGCCACCGGGATGGCCGCCGGTGTGCCGCTGCCCAGGGACGGTCGCGAGTGGCTCATGCGAACCGCCGAGGAACTCGAGCGTGCGGTGCGCGACAACGACCTGCACCGCGCGAATCGTGCCGGCGACGTGCTGCTGCCACTCGGCGACATCGCGCTCGGGCAGGCGCTGCTCTCCCTCGTCTACGCCATCCACCTGGGCGATCCCGACGGTCCCGCGCTGCTCGGCGCCAACGTCTCGCTCCGCCATGACTTCGGCTTCGGCCGGCGCGACGGCGAGAACCGGTCGCGTGGACCGTGGGCCTTGCCGCGGCAGGACTTCCAGCCCGGCGTGCCGTGGCACGTCGCCGGGTCGCTGGTCGGGCTCGACATCGCCCTGGCGCCGCTCTCCCTGCGCCGGATGAGCATGGACAGCCTGGCGAACCCACCGCGACTGCAGTCGATCGAGCGCGAGGCCTTCGCCGTGAACGTGGCCCTGCTGGATCCGCGCGCACTCGGCGATATCGACCGCGACCGCATCGTCGACGCGATCGGGCGGGGTCGCGCCAGAGTCAGGGCGCTGGGCGGCGCTCCTGCTGAGTTCGACACACTGCAGAACGAGGTGGCGCTCGACGGCTGGCGGCTACGAACGCTGCGCTGGGTGCTGCAAAATGAACGCGCTTCGATAGAGAATCAGTTCTCGCTCGCCGAACTCGCAATGCTCGGCGGCCTCGAGCCAGCCGCCTTCGACACGTGGGGCGCGAACAGCCTGCTGTCGGTCGGCTGCCTGTGCACCCGCTTCCCGCCGCCGCACACCTGGCGTGTGCTGGCCGGGCGAACCCAGTTGGCGATGATGGCCGCTTCAACGGTGGAGATGAACCTGGAACTCGCACAGCGCTTCGCCGTCCTCCATCTGCCCGCGGCCCTGCTGCCGTCCGTGCTCACCACGGCCATGCAGGACTTTGTCGACACGGTCGACACGGCGGATGCCAACGATCTGCCGGCGCTGTCGCGTCATGCCCGTGCGATCGGTCGCAACGCGGTGGACGACTACGTGGCTGCGACCGCCGCGAATGGCCCGCTCGTTCCTGCCCACGAGGTCGACTCCGAACCGTAATGCGTGGTCCCGTTCGCGCCTCCGCGCTTGCGCTCCTGCTGGCACTGACCGGCAGCGTGCTCACGCTCGCCACGGCGCAGCAGGGCGGCTCCACTGAGGTCCCCATCCCCGCTGCGGCAGCTGCGCCCTCGCCGGCCACACTGGAGTCGCCTGTCGTCATCAGCTCGCCGTCGGCCAGCGCCTACATCAGCGGTGTCACACCCCTGCGTGCCGCGATCGCCGCGAGCGTGCCCGTGCAGAGCGTCACCTTCTTCGTCGACGGCCGGCAGTTCTGCTCGTTGAACGAGCCGCCATTCGAATGTGAGTGGGATGCGGGCTCGGTCATCAGCGCGCATCTGATCCGACTCGTGGTGCAGCCGGTCAGCGGTGACCGCATCATCAGGACGCTGCGCACCAAAGGAATCGGCTACGCAGACCGCGTGAACGTCGAGGCCATCCAGGTCACGGTGACCGTGGCGGACGACAGCGGCCGGTTCGTCAGCGCGCTGCCGCGCTCAGCGTTCACCGTGAACGAGGACGGCAAGCCGCAGCCAATCACCTACTTCGCGTCGAAGGACGTGCCGCTCGAGCTGATCGTTGCGGTCGACATCAGCGGCAGCATGACCGCGTCGATGCCGAAGCTGAAGAAGGCGGTCAGGGACTTCCTGGTGGCGGTGCCGTCGAAGGATCAGGTGACGCTGCTCGGTTTCAACGACAGTGTCTTCGCGCTGACCCGCAAGACCACCGACCCCGCCGAACGCGTGCGTGCAGTCGACCGCCTCGCGCCGTGGGGCGCCACCGCGCTCTACGACGTCATCGTGCGCGCCGTGGACATGCTCGGCCGGCAGGTGGGGCGAAAAGCGCTGGTGGTGTTCTCGGACGGCGAGGACCAGGGCAGCCACGTCTCGCTCGACGACGTCGAGCGCAAGCTGCAGGCGAGCGACGTCACCCTCTACATGATCGCGCAGGGACGCGGCATCAGTCAGGACTACCTGAAGAAGACGATGCAGCGATTGACCGTGCCGACGGGCGGACGCACGTTCACGACCGACAGCGTCGACCGGCTGCATGTGGCGTTCGAGGAACTCCTCGACGAACTCTCGAACCAGTACTTGCTCGGCTATCAGCCGACCAACGGCGCGCGCAACGACACCTGGCGCGAAATCAAGGTGCAGGTCGACGGCTACCCGAACGTGCGCGCCCGACAGGGCTACAGGGCAGCCCCTTTCAAATGACCACACGTTGGGCAGCCGCGGCCCTGGCGGCGACGGTGATCTCCGGAGCGGTGCTCCGAGCGCAGCAACCGGCACAGCCGGTCTTCCGCTCGTCGGTCGAGCTGACCTCGGTCGACCTGTCGGTGCTCGATGACAAGGGGCGGCCGATCCGCGACCTGAAGCCCGAGGAGTTCAGCATCCGTGTCGACGGTTCGCAGCGCCGCGTGATGACCGCGGAATGGGTGGGGCTCGAGACGCAGGAGTCGACGCCGCCTCCGCCCGCGCCGTCGGGCTATTCGTGGAACGAGAATGCAACCGGCGGCCGCCTGATCCTTCTCGTTGTCGATCAGCCGAACATCCGATTCGGTGGCACGCTCGGCATTCGCGGCGCCGTGAATGCCTTCATCGATCACCTGCAACCGACCGACCGCGCGGCGGTCATCGGGTTGGGGCAGGGTGCGCCGTCGACGCCCTTCACCGCCGACCGGTCGCGACTGAAGCGCGCCGTCGAGCGGCTCGTCGGGCTGCACCAGTCATCGCTGCTGTCGCAATTCACCATCTCCACCTTCGAGGCGCTGCAGATGGCCCGCGGCATTCCCGGTGTGCTCGAAGAGGTGATTGTTCGCGAGTGTTCAGGCATGGCCGGTCCCGGCTTCGAGGCGTGCACGATGGAAGTGCAGGGCGAGGCGCAGGAGAAGGCGATGACCGGCGCTGCCGCCGGCGAGGGTACCATTCGCGTGCTCCGATCGCTCCTGAACGCCCTGAAGACGATCGACGGACCGAAGACGATGATCTTCGTGTCGGAGGGGTTCCTCATCG
>JBKJMH010000091.1:0-8001 GCA_046596625.1 Vicinamibacterales bacterium
CGACGCGGTCATCAAGGGCGACACCGTGCGCGAGGTGCTCGACTACGTCGAGTTCGACGGCGACGCGCTGGCCAGCAAGCTGCGCTCGGACGTCGAGGCCGCGGTGCGCGCCGGCAAGCTCGACTACGAAGAGTCGGGCCGCCTGCTTCGCTTCTACGAAGCGGGTCTCAACGGCTACACCTACCTCGAAGAACGTCCGCGCTGAGGCGCGTCGCGCTCACTCGATCCGGCAGGCCTCCTCGAAATCGAGCCGGGGGCGCCGCGGCACGAGCTGCGCGTGGTCGGCATAGCCGAGGTTCAGCAGGAAGTTCGACTTCCAGGCGGTGCCGGCCATGAACGCCTCGTCCACCGCGGCGGTGTCGAAGCCGCCGATCGGCCCGCAATCGAGGCCGAGGGCACGCGCCGCCAGAATCAGGTAGCCGCCCTGCATCGTGCCGCTCTGCTGCGCCATCTTGAGCAGCACCTCGGGCGGACGCGTCATCAGCCGGCTGCGCACGTCCACGCCAGGCATCAGCTTCGGCATCTGGTCGTAGAACTCGACGTCGTAGGCAACGATGGCGGTGACCGGCGCGTGCATCACCTTGTCGACGTTGTTCGGCAGGATCGCCGGACGCAGGCGCGCCTTGGCCTCCGCACTCTTCACGAACACGAGCCGCATCGGCTGCGTGTTGGCCGACGTCGGCGGCATACGGGCCAGTTCGTACAGCTCGCGCAGCACGCGGTCCTCGACCGGCGTCTCGAGCCAGTGATGATGGGTACGGGCTTCGAGGAAGAGAGCGTCGAAGACGGCGGGGATCATCTCGGTACTCCTTCGTCGTCGTACACTGATCGCGCTCATGGCAGCAGATGCGATCGTGGTGTTCACAGACGGCTCATCCAAGGGTAACCCGGGTCCCGGTGGGTGGGGCGCCATCGTCGTCAGGCCGGAGGGCCGCGTCACCGAACTTGGTGGCGGATCGCCGCGGACGACCAACAACAAGATGGAGCTCACGGGGGCCATCAGCGCCCTGGCGCAGGTGCGCGATGTCACGGGTGGGGTGGTGGTCTACACCGACTCGACGTACGTCATCAAGGGCATTCGCGAGTGGATTCATGGCTGGAAGCGGCGCGGCTGGAAGACCGCCACCGGCGCGGACGTCATGAATCGCGACCTGTGGGAGGCGCTCTCGGCACTGACGGCGGCGCGCGGCGCGCGGGGCATCGCGTGGAACTACGTGCGCGGCCATGTCGGCACGCCTGGCAATGAACGGTGCGACGAACTGGCAGACGCCTTCGCCACCGAGCAGCCGGTCACGCTCTACGACGGCCCGGTGGATGCCTACGATGTCGACATCCGCCAGCTGCCGGACGACACCAGCGTGCCGGTGCGCAGCACGCCAGCGGCGGGCACGTCGAAGGGCAAGAGCGCTGCCTATTCGTACGTGAGCGTGGTGGACGGCACGCCGATGCGGCACTCGACGTGGGCCGAATGCGAGGCGCGCGTGAAAGGGCGCTCGGGGGCGCGCTTCAAGAAGGCGACGAGCGGCGCGGATCAGGCCGAGATCCTGCGCTCGTGGGGAGTGAACCCGAAGGACCTGGCGGAGTAGGGCTCTGGGCCTCCTAGTTCACGTACTTCTCTCGCAACTGGAACAGGAAGTAGAAGCCGATGATGGCGAAGATGATGCCGCCCACGATCCCACCGGTGAGCAGCGAGCCGAGCAAGCCGACCAGCTGCTCGTAGAACAGCAGCATCCACGCCGACTTCTTGCGGGCGAAGAGCCCTGGCAGCGCCATCACCAGCAGCACGATCTGCACAATCGCGAAGATGGCGGCCAGGCCGAAACCAGTGGCGTAGCCGACGCCGCCGAACGGCATGAAGATCGTGCCGAGGCCGAGCGCGAGCAGCAGGATCGGCAGCAGCAGCACCAGCAGGACCAGCGAAATCCAGGGCCCGAACTTGACGAGGAGTTCCTTCACGCTGTCGGGCAGCTGAAAGGGGGCTTTCTTCACCAGATATTCGTCGAGGGTCGCAATCAATTGGTCCATGACCGGCTATTCTCCTGCGGAGTAAGGGGGGAATGTGTCGACATTCTACCGGGGGCACGATCCGAATCGCGACATTCGGCCCTCTGCCCCGCAATTGGCGTTACAATCCGCGCGCATATTCATGAACCGCCGCGTCGTGCGGCGTCTGTCGAAAGGGCATTGAATGAAGTTACGCGCACGAGGGCGGCTGCTGCTGCCGGTGGGGCTGCTGGCGGCCCTGCTCCTGTCAACGGTCTACGGCCAGCGCGACGCGCAGGCCCAGGCTCCCGCCGCGCAGGCGGCCGCCACAGGTCCGGCTCCGTGTCCGGGTGAACCGATGCCGGTGCAGGCCACCGGGATCTACCAGCCCAAGCCGGTGCCCGATATCACGGTGAACGGCCAACCCGGACCAGGCGCCATCTGGCAGGCGGGCATGCGGTCGTACTGGCACTGCCACGCCGGTGGCCAGATCATGATGCTCGACGAAGGTGTGGGACGCGTGCAGAAGCGCGGCGAACGCATCCGCATGCTGCGTCGCGGCGAGACGGAGTACGCCCCGCCCGGCGTCGAACACTGGCACGGTGCCGCCAGTGACGCCTCCGCGCACTACTTCCAGACCTCCATCGGCAACACGGCCACGTTCTGGATGGAAGAAGTCGGTTACGACGACTACATGGGGAACGACACCGGCATTACCTCGCGCAATGAGTTCCTGCGCAGTGGTGTCCGCAAGAAGGGCGACGCCGCCACCCAGCCGACGAAGGCACCACCCGCTCCGAAACCCTGATCGCCCTCTCGCTTCGCGCTGGCACGGACCGCCCACCGACGGTCCGTGCCGGCGTGGTTCGTGGCCGTCAGCGGGCGAACTGATAGCCCTTGCCGATCACCACTACGCCGCGGTCCGACACCGTGAACCGCTCCGCGTCGCGCACCGGGTCGAATCCAATCCGTTCGCCAGCCGGAATCGCCACGTGTTTGTCGACGATGCAGCGGCGGAGCATGGCGCCTTCGCCGACGGTCACTCCCTGGAATAGCAACGAATCTTCCACCGCAGCGCCCTCTTCGACGCGCACGTTCGGGAACAGAATGGAGTGCCTGGCCGAGCCGCCGATGATCAATGTGCCGCCCGCGAGCATGCAGTTGACGATCTCCGCTTCGCGGCCGGTTCGGCCGGGCACGCTCCGCGCTGGCGGATGCTGCCCTTCGTAGGTGCGGATCTGCCAGTCGTCCTGATACAGGTCCATCGCCGGTACCGGCCGCAGCAGGTCCATGTTGGCTTCGTAGAAGGCGTCGAGCGTGCCGACGTCGCGCCAGTAGTGATCGGCCGTCACACGTCCGCGTGAACCGCCGAAACGGTAGGCGACGACACGGTGCCGGCCGAGCATCGAGGGAATGATGTCCGAGCCGAAGTCGTGGGTCGACGAGGCGTCGTGATCTTCGCGGAGGAGCCTGGACAGCAGCGGCAGCGAGAAGACGTACACCCCCATCGACGCCAGCGCGTGACCGGGATCGCCGGGGATGCCGGCCGCTTGCTCCGGCTTCTCCTGGAACGACACCACGTGATCGTTCGCATCGACCGACATCACGCCGAACGATCGCGCCTGCTCCAGATCGACCGTAAGGCACGCCACCGTGAGGTCGGCGCCCGAGTCTCGGTGATGGTGCAGCATGGCGGCATAGTCCATGCGGTAGATGTGATCGCCCGAGAGAATCAGCACATATTCCGCTCGGCTGCGCTCGAGGAGATAGAGGTTCTGGTAGAGCGCGTCGGCGGTGCCGATGTACCAGGAATCGCCGGTGCGCATCTGCGGCGGCACGGGCGTGATGTAGTCGCCGAGCTCGGCGTTGTAGAGGGACCAGCCGTCGCGCAGGTGGCGCTGGAGCGATTGCGACTTGTATTGGGTCAGCACCAGCAACCGGCGCAGGCCCGAGTGCAGGCAGTTGCTGAGGGTGAAGTCGATGATGCGGTAGCGGCCACCGAACGGCACGGCTGGCTTGGCCCGATCCCCGGTCAACGGATTCAGTCGCGCGCCGATGCCTCCTGCGAGGACAATAGAGATTGTCTGTTCCTGCATGTGCACGCTTCCGAAGCAAGTGGCAGGCCGACTGGCCTTGCTCCTCGAACGACACTAAAGCCCCTGACCGCAGCGAGATGACGCAATCGCTGCGAATGCGAACCGTCGACAATTGTGTCGCGCTCTCCGAGACGCCGACATATCGGTCTGTTCTTCGATGGACGCCTATCGACGAGAGACCGACGTATTTCTCTATGACCGCGGCACTTTCCGGCGATCCGCCCCATCGGCGCGGACGTTGCAGAAAACCACGGGCACCATCGACAGGAATTGCCGTGACTGGACAGCGACCATGAGGACTCGAACATGAGGCGTATCGGAATTCTGACGGCCGGAGGCGACACTCCGGCGCTGAATGCCGCCATTCACGGAGCGGTTGCGCGCGCCAACCAGCTGCGAATCGAGGTCTACGGTCTGATCAAGGGTTTCAACTGCCTGTTCAACCCGCGCGTCCCGCACGTGCACCTCAATCCGCTCTATCAGGCCATCCCGGAGCTCGATCCGACCAAGGGCGGCTCGCTCATCGGCGCTTCGCGCGACTACGTCGATCCCGACGACGCACCGCAGCTCGATCTCATCGCTGATCGCCTGAAGCGACTCGGTATCGAGGGGCTGGTCGCCATCGGCGGCGACGGCACGCTGAACGGCCTGCAGCCGCTGGCCGAGCGCCTGCCCACGGTGCTGGCGCCCAAGACGATCGACAACGACCTCGGGCTGAACTACCCGAGCGAACCTGACGAATGGGTGCGCGTCGCCGGCTCCGACCCGCGCACGAGCGCCTACCAACGCCAGCCGTCGAACATCCGCTTCGATCTCGATCAGGTCGTCAACTACGCCACGCCCGGCTACGCGACGGCGGTGCTGGTGACGGTGCAGGGCGTCGAGCGCATCCGGACCACCGCCGAAAGCCACCGGCGCATCGCCATCATCGAGGTGATGGGGCGCCACGCCGGCTACATCGCGCTCGGCACGGCCTACGGCCAGCCGGACATCATCCTGGTGCCGGAGCATCCGCTCGAGATCGAACGGCTGGTCGATCGCGTCAAGCACCTCTACGACCTCCAGAAGAACGTGGTCATCGTCTGCGGTGAAGGGATGATCGACGAGCATGGCCGCGCGCTCGGCGCGCAGTCGACCTCGGTCGACCCGGCGGGCAACGTGTCCCTGACCGGTGCCGCTGACGCGCTGCGCGAGCGGATGATCACCCTGCTCGGCGATCAGTATTTCCAGAACTATCGACGCGGCAGCTCCGCCCGCGAGGCCATCTTCACCAGGAAGATCGGCCACACCCAGCGCGGCGGCAGGCCGGTGCGCTTCGATCGCTTCTACGCGGCGCTGCTCGGCGCCAAGGCGGTCGACCTGCTGGCCGAAGGACGCAACAACGCGGTGTCGGTGCTGCAGTATCAACGCGAGACAGGATTCCACGTGGCGGGTTACGATGCCAACCGGTTCCGCGATCGCTGGGGGCTGATTCACCCGCGCTCGATGCACTCCGCCCTCTACGATCCGGCGGCCATGAAACCTTCAGCCATGGGCATCGAATACCTGATGCCGATCTTTACCGACGCCATCGGCAACGACGATGCGGAGCACATGCGCTATTCGCTGTTCAATCCCGGCAACCTCGCGCAGCCGTATCGCTCGATCAACACGGATGTCCACAAACGGATCCGCTACGCCGAACCCGCCCACGCGACGATCCAGGAGACACGATGACAACGCGGCTCGACCAGATTCCGTCCGAAGAAGATGCGCTGCTCTGGACGCTCGATGAAATCGGGCGACTGGTCTCGCAGAGCGGCGAGGCTTCGGAAACTCTGAACAATGTCGTGCTGCTGATCAAGGAGCGGTTCCAGACTGACGTCTGCTCGGTCTACCTGCTGGAACCGGATCGCGTCAGCCTCGTGCTCGCCGCGACAATCGGTCTCTACCCCGGCAGCGTCGGCCAGGTGCGCATGCGCGTCACCGAAGGACTCGTCGGACTCGTTGCCGAACGGCTCGAACCGCAGGTGGTGGCGGACGCCACGACGCACCCGCGCTTCAAGTATTTCCCCGAAACCGGCGAAGACCCGCACCACTCGTTCCTCGGCGTGCCGATCATCGATCACGGGCTGCTGCAGGGCATCCTGGTGGTGCAGACGCTGGAACCGCGCATCTACAGCGCCGACGACGTGCGGATGCTGACCATGGCCGGCCGCCAGCTGGCGCCGGTCGTGAGCGAGGCGCGCACCCAGGGCCAGTTCCTGGCGCCGGCGCGTCAGCGCCTGATGACGCTGGCGCAGAACCTGTGGTGGAGCTGGGACAACGAGGCCACGAGCGTTTTCCGCGAAATCGACCCTGCGCTCTGGCGCGAGTGCGACAGCAACCCGATCGCGCTCCTGCAGCGCATCTCGGCTGACCGTCTCGAGGAGCGCGTGTCGCAACTGGCGCTTCACAGCCGCATCAACTACGCCTATCGCCGGCTGCAGGAATACCTGCAGGCCGAGCACACCTGGGGCACGCGCCACGCCGGTGTGCTCTGGGCCAGGCCGGTGGCTTACTTCTCCGCCGAGTTCGGCCTGCACGAATCGATTCCGATCTACTCGGGCGGCCTCGGCATCCTGGCCGGCGACCACATCAAGAGCGCGTCGGACCTCGGCATTCCGCTGGTCGGCGTCGGCCTCTACTACGACCAGGGCTACTTCAGGCAGCGGCTCGACAGCGAAGGGTGGCAGCACGAGGACTACCTGCACGTCGACCATCGCCTGCTGCCGATGGAGCTGGCGCACCACAAGGGTCTGCCGGTGAACATCACGATCGAGACGCGCACCGGCGCAATCCTCGCCCGCGTCTGGCGCATGGCGGTAGGGCGCAACACGCTGTTGCTGCTCGACTCGAACGTCGAAGGTAATCGGCCCGAAGATCGCGAGCTGACGTCGCGCCTGTATGGCGGCGACACGCGCGTGCGCATCCGCCAGGAGTTGCTGCTCGGCGTCGGCGGCGTCCGGGCACTGGCCGCACTGGGCATCTCGCCCGGCGTCGCGCACCTGAACGAGGGACACAGCGCCTTTGCGGCGCTCGAGTTGCTCCGCCAGCGGATGCACGACGAGGGGGTCGACGCCATCGAGGCGATCCGCCGCGTCGCGCCGCAGGTGGTCTTCACCACGCACACGCCCGTACCGGCCGGCCACGACCGCTTCCCGGCGGAGATGGTCGAGGAACATCTCGGGCCGCTGCGCGATGCGCTCGGCCTCGACTACAACACCTTCATGGGGCTCGGGCGGGTGGAACCGCAGGATCCGCACGAGGAGTTCTGCATGACGGTGCTCGCACTGAAGTTGAGCCGCCGCGCGAACGCCGTCTCCTCGCTGCACGGGCAGGTGTCGCGCACGATGTGGAGCGGGCTGTTCCCGAACCGCAACGAAGACCAGATTCCGATCGGCCACATCACCAACGGCGTGCACTCACCCACCTGGCTGGCACCGGCGATGCGGCAGGTCTACGACCGGCACTTCGGACCCGACTGGCCGCTCCGCGCCGGCAAGCCAGGCTTCTGGGACGGCATCGAGAAGGTGAACGACGGCGAGCTCTGGGAGACGCACCAGATCCTGAAGGTGCAGCTCGTCGAGAGCGCCCGCAGCCGGGCCGCCCACTTTGCGGAACGGCGGGGGGAGTCGCCCGAGGTCATCGCGGCGACCCGGCGTTCGCTCAGCTTCGACGCACTGACCATCGGCTTCGCCCGGCGCTTCGCCACCTACAAGCGTGCCGCACTCATGCTGCAGGATATCGACGCGCTCGCCGCGCTGGTGAACGACCCGCGGCGTCCCGTGCAGTTCGTGTTCGCCGGCAAGTCGCACCCGAAGGACCAGCCTGGCAAGCAGTTGCTGCAGCAGATCGCACGGCTGAAGCACGACCCGCGCTTCGCCGGCAAGATTCTGTTCCT
>JBKJMH010000111.1:0-19035 GCA_046596625.1 Vicinamibacterales bacterium
GCGGATCTGCGGCGACGCCACCGTCTCCGCCGCCTCGGCCAGCAACTTGAACTTCGCGAGGACCACCGGGTGGTGCACCACCTCGGTCAGGGTCGTGGTGGCGCCGATCTCGAGGCCACCATTGACCTCCTTGATCCCGCGCAACTCGCTCACCTGGCTCAGGTCCACCACCACGCTCGGGCGCTTCGTGCGGTCCTTCAGCCAGTCGAACGAATCCATTCCGCCGCCGAGGACCCAGGCCTCGGCGCCGTGCGTGTCCAAGAGCGAGAGCGCGTCGGCGATGCTCGTCGGCTGGAACAGCTCGAACATCGGCATCATGTCGCGAATCACGGCCATAACTACATGCTCCTCAAAATGATTTGTTCATCCAGCCATCCGTCCGGTCGGCCCCAGGGGCGGACCGCACAGGATGGCCGGGTGACCAACTTCTTTAGATGTGGGCCGTGAGGGCCTCGTGTTGCCTCTGTCCACCGTTTTCCAACGCCATCAGGATCACGTCGGGCGTGACCGGAGTGCGACGGAACACTTCATCACCAACCGCGGCAGCGATGGCGTTCATCACCGCGCCGTAGCCAGCACCCACCGGCGGTTCGCCGATGCCGCGCGCGCCGACCGGCGTTTCCGGATCGGGGAGGTTGACCGAATCGAACTTCATCTCGATCGGCTTGTCGAGGATAGTCGGCGGGCGATTGTAGTGGAAACGCTTCGCCAGCGGAACACCGTAGTGCTGGTCGTAGACCCACTTCTGCGCGTGCGCGTGCCCGATACCGAGCATGATGCCGCCGTGCGCCTGACCCATCAGGCTGCGCGGGTTGATCACCGTGCCGACATCCACCACGGTCACGAACTCGAGGATGGCCCACTTGCCAGTCTCGACATCCACTTCCACTTCGGCGAAGCCGATGGTGTAGGACTGCGTCTGCCCGTCGCGCGGGTAGTTGTCCTTCGCGACCGCCATCAATCCCTTGCCGACGTGCTGGGCCGCGCCCGCCTTCGTGAAATTGTTGATGTCAGCCGGAAGCTCGTGGCCGTCATACTTGCCGCCTAGTTCGATGGCCTTCTGCGCCGCCTGCGCCAGCGTGAGGCTGCCGCCAGGACCGCTCACCTTGCCGCCGGCCACCTTGTACGCGTCCGGGTTGCCGCCCTTGGTCGTGGCGGCGATCTCCTGGAGCTTCTTGATGGCGTCGGTCGCCGCAGCGTGCGCTGCGCGCGTCATGGCATGAGTCGTCTGGCTGCCGGCCGAGATCGACGTCCACGGCAGACCCTTGCCCGTGTTGCCGAACTCGACATCGCACATTTCCCACGGCACATCGAGCATTTCTGCTGCGACGCGGTGCACGTCGATCACCGAGTGCGTGCCGTGATTGCCGATGCCCGACTGGAACTGGACACGGCCATCCGGCTTGATGATGAACAGACCGTCGAAGCCGGTCGAACCGGCCGTGTAGGCGCTGACTGCCACGCCGGAGCCGCGCACCTTCGTGCCGGTGCGCTTGCCGCTGCGAGCCTTCTTCGCCTGCCAGTCGAAGAGCGCTTCGCCCTTCACCAGCGCTTCCTTGATGAAGCAACTGGTGACGTAGGCCTGCTGGCCGCGCGCGGCCGGCGGACCGAACTTCGCCTTGCCCTCCGGCGCATTGATCCGGTGAATTTCGACTTCGTCGAGCCCGAGCTTGCGTGCCGCCTTGGCCATCACCGGTTCCATGAGGCCGTTGGCCTGCATGCCGCCCGGCGCCCGCTGCGAGGTGCGCGGCGGGGTGTTGGTGAGCACCGTGATGCCGCGCCACCGCATGTTCATCGGCTGGTAGCACAGCGACAGGGTATTGGCCGCCGATCGGTAATCGCCCTGCGCTTCGTAGGGACCGTTGTCGCCAACCGTGTAGAGGTCCACCGCCGTAATGCGGCCATCCTTGCGGAAGCCGACCCTGATCCGCGAGTGGATGCCCTGACGGGCGCGGCCGATGTAGTGCTCTTCCTCACGGCTGATGCGCATCATGACGGGCGCATTGGCCTTCTTCGAGAGCAGCGCCGGGATGGCCATGGAGATGGCGCCCGGAATCTTGCTGCCGAAGCCGCCGCCCGTGTACTCGCTGATCAGCACAACTTGGGCGGCCGGGATGCCGACCCAGCGCGCGATCGAGCCGACCGTCTGCACCGTACTCTGCGTCGAGCCGTGGAGGAACAGCTTGCCGTTCTGCCAGTAGGCCATCGCCGAGCGTGTTTCGAGCGGCTGATGCCCCGTCGACTGGCTGACGAAGGTTTCGTCGAGCACGAGGTCGGCCTGCTTGAAGCCCTCCTCGATGTTGCCCCAGGTCCACTCGTTGCCCGGAGCTGGCTTGCCCATCGGCATCTGACCGGCGGGAGCGTCGGCGAAGTCGGCGTCGGTCCACTTCCATTCCTGGATTTCCGGGCGCGGCGGCGCACCGGCGGGAGGACCGCCCGCGCGGCCCGCGGGACGTGCCGCAGCCGCGCCGGCAGCCGCACCGGCTGCACCCGCGGCCGGACCAGCGCCCTGCGTGCCAGCCTGCGGTGCGTTGGCCGCACCAGCAGCCGCACCCTGCTGCGGTGTCGCCGCGGCAGCGGCGGCAGCACCTGGAGGCGGAGCAGCAGCGCCGGGCGCCGTGCCCGCCGCACCAGCGGCTGCACCGGTGGCCGCACCCGCAGCCGGCGCCGCGGCCGCAGCCGGCCTCACGAACCACGAATTACCCTGGGTGCGGGCGTTCGGGCCACCCGGACGGAGGCTGACCAGCGGGTCGACCACGAACGGCAGCGGCTCGTACTCGACGATGATCTTCTCGATGGCTTCCGCCGCCGTGAGTTCGTCGACCGCCGCCACGGCGAGAATCGGTTCGCCTTCGTAGACCGGTTCCTTGGTCAGGATCCTCTCGCCCTGGGTGCTCGCCTGCACGCCTTCGCCCAGCGTGCCGCCGGCCTGCGCTTCGGGCAGGTCGTCGGCCGTGACAATGGCCTTCACGCCGGGCATCGCGAGCGCGGCGCTCAGATCGAGCCGGGTGATGCGCGCGTGCGGCATCGGGCTGAGGAGCAGCTTCGTCCACAGCATGCCGTCGACCTTGTAGTCCTCGGCATACTTGGCCTTGCCCGTGACCTTCGCAATGAGGTCGGGCGTCGTGTAGTTCTGGCCGACCAGTTTGTTCGTGTTCTCTGCCATGGTTACGCCCCCCGCAGGTGTTCGGCGCCCTTCAGCAGCGCGGTGAGGATCTTGTCGTAGTCCTGGCAGCGGCACAGATTGCCCGAGACGCCGTGCGCCAGTTGTTCGCGCGACGGGTTCGGGTTCGTCTTCAGGTACCCAACCGCCGACATCACGAAGCCAGGCATGCAGAACGCACACTGGAAGCCCTGCTCGTCGACCACGCCCTGCTGCACCGGATGCAGCGTGCCATCGGCCGACGCCAACCCTTCGATGGTCATGACCTTCTTGGTGCGCACCGTGTGCGTCAGCACCGAGCACGAGTAGTGGGGCACGTCATCAATCAGGACCGTGCAGGCGCCGCATTCGGCGCGGTCACATCCCAGCTTGGTGCCCGTCAGGCCCAGCTTGTAGCGCAGCGTCTGCGCCAGTGTTTCCTGCTTCATCACGTCGACCCGGCGCTCCTGGCCGTTGACCGACAGGGTGATCAGGCGTTCGACGCTGCCCGGGGCCGAGGCTTGCTGCCCTTGGGCATTCGTACGAAACAGATAGCTCGCCGAGGAGACCGCCGCACCCGCAGCGATGACGCCCTTGATGAAGTTGCGTCGCGTCGGGTTGTTCGGAGTCTCTTCCGTCATCTTGACTTCTTCCATTGCAGGATCACCTCTCAGGGCTGACTAACCGATCAGGCGGACTGAGAACAAAAGCGAGTGGCGCGAGCGTGGCGACGCGAGACGATAAACAAGAACGCGCCGCCGTTCAACGCTCGGCGCAGCGAACCGCGATTGCCGAATGTTGCCGAATTCCAGGCACCGCGAATGACGGCCGGAGTTTCAGGCGTGAAATATAGCACAGGGAAGAGTTGCCGCCAGTCGAGGCGCGGGGACGGAGCCCGCCCAGCCGCCTGACGGCTCGGTCCCACGCCCACCTCCACCATTGCGGCCCCGGCCACCAACCACCTGCGCCTGCCATGATCCCGTATCCTGAGAACCTCATGATGGCCCGTCTCCCGATGGCCCGAGCGCCGCGGCGACTGCTCGCCGCAGTCGTCCTGCTGTGCGGCCTGCCTGCACCGGCGGCGCACGCGCAGTCGGCTGCAGCGCGCCTCTCCATCCTTCAAGCCGAAGACCGCCGGGCGCCGAGCCCCACCGCGCTGGCCGTCATTCGCGCCGGCGCCCGCAGCGGCGATGGACAGACCGCCCGCATCGCGCTGCGCGCACTCGGCCGGCTGGAACGACCCGCGCTCATCCCCGACATCCTTCCGGGCCTGCGTCATAGCCTGCCGGAGGTCCGGGCCGAAGCGGCGAACGCGGTCGCGCAGGCCGCACAGGGACTGCGCGGCAGCACCGGGACGGTCATTCTGTCGCTGGTCCCGGCCCAAGCCGCGCTCATCACCCGGCTCGGCGCCGACGATATGCCCGCCGTGCGGGCCGCCGTGGCCGAATCGCTCGCACGGCTGCCCTACACCTCGGCGGCAGACGTGGCCCGCGCCGAAACCGCGCTGCTCGACTTCGTGCCTCGCGCCACGTCCAATACTGACCGGCTCGGTCTGGCGAAAGCACTCGAAGCGTTCACCCGCCTGCAGCGCACGGTGCGGCAACCGGGTGCGGATGTCGCCACGGTATTACGTCGGCTCGCCCGCAACGAGGCGAGCCGTCCCGACGAGGAACGGCTTCGCGACACACGCGTACGCCGGCTCGCGCTCGAAAGCCTGATTACGCTCGGCGCCGCAGATGTCGACACGATCGTGAATGCGGCGTCCGATCCCGATCCGCAGGTTCGTCGTCTTGCCGTACGCGCCGCTACCCTCGACGGCGCCGAGGCGGTCGTCGCCCGCGGCTTGAACGATCCGGTGCCGATGGTTCGCATCGAAGCCCTGCGAACCAGCCGCGCCCGCAACGCGCGCGACGCCTGCGGCCCGGCCCTGGCCGGCGCCTCAGACCCCGACATGCACGCGGCGACGGTGGCCATCGACCAGCTCTCCTCATGCGGCGACAATCCTCAGACGATCGCCTATCTGACTCACGCGCTCTCCGACCGCGCCGACGCCGAGGCACCCCGCAATTGGCATCGCGCCGGACATGCGCTGGTGGCCCTGGCCACCGCCGCGCCGGCCGAGGCGCGCGAAGCTCTGGAGGCCTACGCGTCGTCCAGGGTGTGGCAACTGCGCGTCGCCGCGGCACGAGCCGCGGGGACTCTGGGGATGCGGGAGGCGCTCGAGCGGCTCGCACGGGATACCGAGGACAACGTTGTCGAAGCCGCGGTCACCGCACTCAACGCCGCGGTCGGCCACGACGCGGACGAGCTATACACCTCGGCCCTCGCATCGAAGGGGTACCAGGTGGTGCGCGTTGCCGCCCGCGCACTCGAGGGCAGCCCTCGCGCCGGCGCCGTTGTGCCGGCCTTGCGCCAGGCGCTCGATCGGGCAGACGACGATGACCGGCCCGGTGCGGCGGACGCGCGGGCCGCGCTGCGAGCCGCACTGACGTCACTCGGCACATCGCCGCGTGCGTCCAGACCGGTAACCCTGCCGGCCGCCCCACTGACTGTGGCGGACCTGCGCCGCCTGGCCGCGCCGCGCGCCCGCTTCACCATTCGTGATGTCGGCGTGTTCGACGTCGCGCTGTTCGCGCAGGAGGCGCCAGCCACCGTCCTCCGCTTCGTCGAACTCGCATCCTCGGGCTACTACGATGGCCTGACGTTCCACCGCGTCGTGCCGAACGGGATCATCCAGGGCGGCAGTCCAGGCGCCAACGAATACTCGAGCAACGCTCCGTTCATGCGCGACGAAGTCGGCCTCTGGCCGCACGTTCGCGGAGCGGTGGGCATCTCCACGCGCGGCCGTGACACGGGCGATGGGCAGATCTTCGTCAACCTGGTGGACAACCCGCGCTACGACCACACCTATACCGTGTTCGCCCAGGTGCTCAACGGCCTCGACATCGTCGACCGCATCCTCGAAGGCGACGTCATCGAATCGGTGGAGATCGTGCCGTGAGGTTTTCCTCGCGCATGCCCGTCAGCCTCGAGGCGAACCGGATGTCCCTGGCACTGGCGCAGCTAAGACGGGAGGGCGTGCCGATCCTCGACCTGACGGAGTCCAATCCCACCCGGGCCGGGTTCGCGTACGACGCCGACCTGCTTGCCCCGCTCGGCGAGCCGCGCGGCCTGGTGTACCGGCCCGAGCCGCTTGGCGCACTCGATGCCAGGCGTGCCGTCAGCGACGACTTCTCGCGGCGCGGACTCGCGGTCAGCGCGGAGCGCATCGCCCTCACCGCCAGCACCAGCGAGGCCTACTCGCTGCTGTTCAAGCTCCTGTGCGACCCCGGCGACGAAGTGCTCATCCCGCAGCCCAGCTACCCGCTCTTCGACCACCTCACTCGACTCGACGGTGTGACGGCGGTTCCGTATCAGCTCGAGTATCACGGCCGCTGGTCGATCAACCTGCCGAGCGTCGAACAGGCGCTGTCCTCGCGGACACGCGCGATGCTGATCGTCAATCCCAACAACCCGACCGGACACTTCGTGAGCGCGGTCGATCTCGAGGCAATCGCCCAGCTGTGCGGTCCTCGCGACATCGCCGTTCTCTCCGACGACGTGTTCGCCGACTACGCGCTGCAGGAAGACGCCCGTGTGCCGCGGGGACAGGTGGCACACCGCACAGACGTGCTGGGTTTCACGCTCGGTGGGTTGTCGAAATCGATCGGGTTGCCGCAGGCCAAGCTGGGTTGGATCGCGGTCAGCGGCAACGCAACCGTCTGCCGCGAGACCATGCCACGCCTCGAGCTCGCGTGCGACACCTACCTGTCGGTGGCCACCCCGGTCCAGCTCGCGGCACGCGAGCTGTTGACTCGGGGAACGCCCGTCCGGGAACAGATTCAGCACCGGGTCCGAGCTAACCTTGCCACGTGCGCCTCGCTGGTGAGTGAGGTTCCGGCATGCAGACTGCTGTACGCCGAGGGCGGCTGGTACGGCATCATCCAGGTGCCGTCACTGGAGTCTGAGGAAGACTTGGTGCTGTCGTTGCTCGTGGACTCGCAGGTGTTGACGCATCCGGGGTATTTTTTCGACTTTGCCAACGAATCGTTCCTGATCGTCAGTCTCCTCACGCCTGAGGAAGCATTCGCCACTGCCGTGTCGCGCGTGCTCGATCGCTTTCGCATGGATGATCACTCATGACTTCGACCGCTCGCCGCTCGGGGATCCTGATCCCGCTCTTCTCCGCACCTTCGTCGGGCAGTTGGGGCATCGGTGACATCGGTGACATCGAATCGCTCAGCCGATGGCTGGCCGGCGCGGGACAACGCATCCTGCAGTTGCTGCCACTGAACGAAATGGCTCCGGGGCATCAGTCACCGTACTCGGCGATGAGCGCGATGGCCATCGACCCGATCTATATCAACGTGGCGACCGTGCCGGAGTTCATTACCAACGGCGGAGAAGCCGCGCTGGACGTGGCGGATCGCGCGGCCCTGGCCGAGGCTCGCGGCGCGGCACACGTGGCGTACGCGGCAGTGCGCCGGGTGAAGCATCACGCCCTGTGTGCCGCTTTCGAGCGCTTTGTCGAGCACGAATGGACGACCGACTCGGCTCGCGCCGGGGAATTGCGCGCCTACGTCGAGCACGAGTCGTGGTGGCTGGTCGACTACGCGCTCTTCCGCGCCCTGCACGAGCAGCAGCACGGCCAGGCATGGACGGAGTGGCCAGAGGCCCTGAAGCGACGCGACTCCGCCGCACTGGCGGCCGCGACGCAGGAGCTGGCGCGCGACATTCTTTTCTACCAGTACTTGCAGTGGCTCGCCGGAACGCAGTGGCAGGCGGCCCGCGCGGCCGCTGCGGCGAACGGCGTCGCCCTGTTCGGCGACCTTCCCTTCATGGTCGACCTCCACAGCGCCGACGTCTGGGCGAACCAGGATCACTTCCGGCTCGACCGCTCGGTTGGGGTGCCTCCCGATGCCTTCAGCGCGACCGGCCAGGACTGGGGCATGCCGGCTTACAACTGGGACGCGCTCACGGCGAGCGACTTCGCCTGGCTCCGCAGTCGAGCCCGCAGGAGCGCGGCGCTGTACGACGGCTACCGCGTTGACCATCTCGTCGGCTTCTTCCGCACCTACACGCGGCCTCGAACACCCGGCGGGCACCAGCCCGGGTTCTCACCCGGGCGGCAGATCGAGCAATTGCGACTGGGCGAGCAGATGCTGCGTGTCTTCCGCGAACCCGGCTCGGAGATCATTGCCGAGGATCTCGGCATCGTGCCCGACTTCGTGCGCGCATCACTGGCGATGCTCGCGGTGCCAGGCTTCCGGGTCTTCCGCTGGGAAGCCGACTGGGACGAGCACACCAAGGTGCTCAAGGCATTCAGGGATCCGCAGCGTTACCCGGCGATTTCCGTGGCCACCAGCGGCACGCACGACACCGAACCGCTCATCACCTGGTGGGAGGACACCGCCACCGCCGCCGAGAAACAGGCCATCTCCAGGCTGACGTCAGTGCGTGAACTGGCAGGCACGATCGACATCCTGACAACACCCTTCGTGCCGGCGGTGCGCGACATTTTCCTCGAACTCTTGTTCGCGTCGACCTCGAACATCCTGTTGCTTCCCGTGCAGGACGTCTTCGGCTGGCGCGACCGGATCAACGAGCCGGCGACGGTCGGTGACACCAACTGGACCTATCGTCTGCCGTGGCCGTCCGACGCACTTGACGAGCAGGATGAGGCGCGGGAGCGCCAGTCCGCACTGCGGTCCTGGGCGGAGAAGTACAGGCGGATCTAGCGCCTATCCGTCAGAGTCCGGTGGACATCGACGCTCGGGCGGCATCCTCTACGCCAAGGACGACGAGAGCGGTCTGACTCGACTCTGGGGCGGCTGCGTAGGCGTACTCGACGTTGATGCCAACATCGCGTGCGAGTGCAAGGACGGGAGACAGCCCTCCGGGTGCGTTGGGCACCGAGGTCACCAGGACATCGCGCTCGTCGACGGCAAGGCGGCGTTCGCGCAGCGCGCCCGCCGCCCGGACCGGATTGTCAACCAGCAGGCGAAGTGTCCCGCCCGCCTCCAGCATCACGGCGTGGATGCGCACGCGCTCGTCTGCCAGGACGCGGCAGACCTCGTTCAGCGCACCCGGACTGTTAGGCAGCCGCAGGTTCAGTTCGGTTCGAATGGCCATCTGTTCCAATCTTACGATTGGACTCAGCACCGCACCGATGTGATTGCGGTCTGTACAGCACACGGGCGCGAGCCGTATGGCCCGCGCCCGTGTGTCGTCGCTCTAACCAGGCTGCTGGCTACGCGAGCACCTTGATCACGACGCGACGGTTCTGCGCGCGACCCGCCTTCGTCTTGTTCGGCGACACCGGCTTGCCTTCGCCGTAGCTGAGGACGTTCATCTTGTGCAGCGGAATCTGATGCTTCTCGTAGAGATACATCTTCACCGCTTCGGCGCGTTCCATACCGAGACGCTGGTTCACTGCCGGACCGCCAACGTTATCGGTGTGACCCTCGATCTCGAAGAAGGCGCCCTTCGGGTCCGCCTTGATCTGGGTGATCATCTCGTCGAGACGGGCCTTCGCTTCGTCCGGCAGTTCGGTCTTGCCGAACTTGAAGTTACCCTGGTCCTCGTTCAGCACGACTTCGAAGACGATGCGCTTCGAGGCCTTGTCGACCGCGTCAGCCTTGACCACCGCCGAGTTTGCCGTGTTGGAGGCCTGACCGGCTGCGGAGTTGGCTGCGTCGGCGGCCTGTTTGGCCTGTCCCGCCGCTGCCTGTGCCCGCTGATCGACATCGCCGATCTTCGTTTCGTTCTGGCGGGTACGCTCCTGGGTCTCCTCGAGGGAGCGACCCATCGAATCAACCTTCTCGTTCACTTCGCCGACGCTGGTGCGCACGAACTTCTTGGTAGCACAGGCGGTCGAACCGCCGATGGCAATCACCACAATCGGGACGGCCAGAAACAGATTACGCATGGTGTCGATCTCCTAATCCGAAATCGGGCGAGATTGCCCCGCGAAATAACCGCTCCGGGCACGCACTGTCAGTTCCTTGTCCCTGGCACGGACCTCGAGCGGGTGCCAGCCCGGCTTTCCGCTCGATTCGAACGCAATCAAATACTGATGCCGCAGCTCGTCGACGATTTGACGCGCGGTCTGGCTGCGGTCTGCGACGCTGCTCGCCACAAACGCGCGTCCCCCGGTCCAGTAGGCGAGATCGCTCAGGGGTCCGGTCAAGGCCGAGCGCTCGTGGGTCGTCGCCGACAGATCCGACGACGGGTTATCGATCGCCAGCACAATGCCGACGATGTAGACCGGCACGTCAATCGAGCTGGCGATGCCCGATACGTCGCTCGGTGTGAGACGGCTCGCCGTGTCTTGCCCATCCGTGAGCACGACGACTGCACGCCGGAGTCCCTCGCGCGTCGACGCCTTCTCCGCCGTCTGCGCCACCGCATCGTGCAGTGACGTGGCGCCGAAGGGCGCGAGGGCATTCATGCTGGACGGCAAGCGTTGCAGCCCGACCGTGAACGGGGCGACTTCCTCGAGCCGCGTGTCGAACGTGTAGACCGCGGCTTCGTCGCCCTGCAGGTTCAACCAGCTGAGGAGATGTTCCGCAGTTTCGCGGGCATGCCCCATCTTTGATTCCATGCTGCCGCTCACATCGAACAGCAGTGCCACGCTGACCGCCGACTCGTCGTGACGGAACTCCTGGATGCGACGCTGCTCGCCTCCGTCGAGCACCACGAAGTCCCGAACCGCCAGGTCGCCCACGAAGCGTCCCTTACGGTCGCGCACGACCGCGCTGACCCGCACGAGGTCGACGCTGGCTTTGAACGTCGCCGCCGGCGGTGCAGAGGGCTGCGTCTGCTGAGCTGAGACGGTCTCCATCGCCGCCGTCGTCGCCACCAGCATCGCTGCCATCACGTTGATGAGCTCGTTGCGCGTCATCGTCCTCCACTTATCCAAATGCGTTGCCAACCAGCTAACCTGCTGAATAATAGCGACTTGCCATGACTGTCGAGATTTGAGGATAGCCCACGCAACCGTGGCCTCGTGCAATATCTACACTGTTTTGGGCAATCCCGGTTCGTACTTGGGTGTAAAAACTACACCTATTGCGCCAGGCTGAGGGCCAAGCGCCGCGCTTGCGCGACGCTGTAAGATTGCGTGGTGAGTACGACGCACACTGCCATTCCTGTCTCCCGCCGTGTCAGCCAGTTCTCCTACGCGATTCGCAATATCGTGGTGGAGGCCCAGCGAGTTGAGGCGACGGGGAAGAAAGTCCGGTACCTGAACATCGGGGATCCGGTGGCCTTCGGCTTCAAGCCGCCCATGCACCTGGTCGAGGCCGTGGAAAAAGCCCTGCGCGACGGGCACAACGGCTACGGACCATCGGCTGGTCTGGCCTCGGCTCGGGAGGCCGTCGCTGCGGAGCACTCCGCGAACGGCTGGCCGATATCTGCGGACCGGGTCTATATCACGGCAGGCACGTCCGAAGGCATCGAACTCGCCCTGACAGCGCTGCTCGACGAGGAAGGCGAAGTCCTCGTGCCGATGCCAACCTACCCCCTGTATACGGCCATTATCGCGAAGCTGGGCGCCACCGCGCGCTACTACCGCTGCGATCCGTCACAGGGCTGGACACCGGACATCGAGCACCTGTCGTCGCTGGTCACACCACGCACGAGAGCGGTGGTCGTCATCGATCCCAACAATCCGACCGGGTCCACGTACCCTGAGGCGTCGAGGCTGGCGTTGATTGCGTTTGCCGAGCGGCACGGGCTCGCGATCCTGGCCGACGAGGTGTACGCGGACCTCGGCTATGACGGTCCGGTCGCTCCGTTGGGTAAGCTCGCGCCCGATGCGCCCATCATTTCCTTCTCGAGCTTGTCGAAGGCCTATCTGGCGCCGGGGTGGCGCACGGGCTGGCTGTCGATCGGCCGGTCGCCCAGGCTCGACGATGTGGCGGCGGCGATCAGGAAACTCGCGGACGGTCGCTTGTGTAGCACAGTGCCCATGCAGTATGCGGTGACGGCCGCGTTGACCGGGGACAAGTCGCACCAGGTGAAGTTCCGCGCGGACCTCAAGGTGCGCGCGACGCTGACAGCTGATGCACTGCGTGCCATGCCCGGCGTCTCCTGCATGACGCCTACGGCCGGTTTCTACGCCATGCCCCGAATTCCCCTCGCCCCAGGGCGCACGGATGAGGAGTATGTGCTCGGGCTGCTCCGCGCCACGGGCGTGCTGGTCGTATATGGATCGGGTTTTGGACTACCCGCAGCGGAGGGTTATCTGCGCATTGTGTTTCTGGCATCGCCTGAGGAGCTCACCGAGGTTTACCGCCTGATGGCGGACTACACCGCGGACTTCCTGCGGTGACCACCGCCGCGGTTGCCCGCGCGGTCCTCACGACTGCGCTCCTGGCTGCCGTGTTCGTCGGCCTGTATGTCGCGCGCGATGCGCTGCTCGTGATCTACATCAGCGGACTGCTGGCCATTGGCCTCGGACCGCTGGTGCACCGCATCGAACATGCTGCGGCGCCTGGCACCGCCCGCCTGCCGCGCTGGCTTGCCATTCTCCTCATCTACATCACGATCGTGGGCGCGCTGACACTGGTGGGTCTGGCCGTGGTGCCGCCGCTTGTCGAGCAGGCGCGCGACTTGTGGGGCCGCTTGCCCGAACTGCTGGCGCGCGGGCAGGAGTTCCTGGTCGAGCGTGGCTGGCTCGATCACCGCCTGACACTGCGTGAGGCCGTCCGAAGTGCCCCGGGTCCGGGTCAGGCAATGGGTACCGTGGCGGGCGCTGTGACGTCCGTCCTCACAACGCTGCTCGCCCTGCTGACCGTCCTCATTCTGACGTTCTACCTGCTCGTCGAGAGCGACTCGCTGTTCGCCGCGTTCGTGAGGCTCTTTCCACGTCCGGACCGGGCGCGGGTCCACGACGCAGCGATGCAGATTTCGACCAAGGTCAGCGCCTGGCTCAGCGGACAGTTGATGCTCGGGGGCACGATCGGGCTGAGCGCAGCGGTTGGACTTTACGTCCTCGGGGTGCCGTACTTCTACGTGCTGGCGCTGGTGGCGGCGTTCGGCGAATTGATACCGGTTGTCGGGCCCATCTTCTCGGCCGTGCCTGCGGTACTCGTCGCGCTGACCGTGTCGCCACGAACCGCGCTCTTCACCCTCATCTTCTTTCTGCTGCAGCAGCAGGTCGAGAACCACGTGCTCGTGCCCAAGGTGATGGAGCGGCAGGTGGGGGTCAGCGCCGTGTTCGTCATCATCGCCCTGCTCATCGGCGGATCGGTGCTCGGCATCATCGGCGCCGTGCTGGCCGTGCCGAGCGCCGCCATCATCCAGGTGGTCATCTCCGAACTGCTCGACGAGCGGGATCGACTGCAGGCCAGCCGCGACCTCACGTCCGGCTGATCCGCAACTGCACGCGGTTGCCCTCGAAGAAAACATTCAGCTCGACGCGGCGTGAATTTTGACTAAGCTCGGAAAACCGGAGTGAATTGCACGATTTTCACCTGAAAAGTTCCTTGTTTGGTGAACAAATGTCAGCACTGGCTGGATCAACGCAGACAATCCTTCGCGGTCGGCTCGACTCGCCCCACGGCCTGTTCGGCGACATGGCCATGCTCGTCTTCGTGATCGTGCAGGGGCTGGACGGTGCGCTCACCTACCTGGGCCTCCACATCTGGGGAATGTCGATCGAGGCCAACCCACTGGTGACCTCGGCCATGTCACTGGGGGGGCCCGGAGCCGGGCTGGCTGCGGCGAAGCTGTTCGCCGTCGGTCTCGGCATGGTGCTGCACCTCCGCCGAGTTCATCTCATCGTCGCCTTGCTGTCGGTCTTCTACATCGCGGTCGCCATCCTGCCGTGGACCGTGCTCTTCATGACGATGCAGTAACCGCCCGCGCGGGGGTGCCGCGGGACGTTTCGGCCACGAGGAACGTCACTATACTGTCGCCATGCGTCAGGACCCTCTGGCCTACCTCACCGTCGAACTGGACTCGCTGAAGTCGCAGGGGCTGTACCGGCGAATGCGCGTGCTCGAGGGCGAGCAGCGCGCCACCACCACATTCGACCACCGCCAGGTGGTGAACCTCTCGTCCAACAACTACCTCGGTCTGACGACGCACCCGCGGCTGCGCGAGGCGGCGATCAAGGCAATCGAGACCTTCGGCGTCGGCTCGGGCTCCGTGCGCACCATCGCCGGCACCATGGCCATCCACATGGAGCTGGAGGAACGGCTCGCGGACTTCAAGAAGACCGAAGCCGCGGTGGTCTTCCAGAGCGGCTTCACGGCGAACGCCGGCACGGTGTCGTCGGTGCTCACCAAGGACGACGTCGTCGTCTCCGACGCGTTGAACCACGCCAGCATCATCGACGGCTGCCGCTTGAGCCGCGCCGCCGTCAAAGTGTTCCCGCACAAGGACATCGACGCGGCCCGCGCCATCCTCGCATCGCTGCCGTCCACACAGCGGACACTGTTGATCACGGACGGCGTGTTCAGCATGGACGGCGACCTCGGACCACTCCCAGACCTCTGCGCGCTGGCCGAGGAGTTCGGGTGCATCATGATGGTGGACGACGCGCACGCCAGTGGCGTGTTCGGCGCCAACGGGCGCGGCACGGTCGACCACTTCGGCGTGCACGGTCGGGTGGACATCCAGGTCGGTACGCTCTCGAAGGCCATCGGCGCGCTCGGCGGCTACGTCGCCGGCAATCGCGCTTTCGTCGAGTTCCTGCACCACCGCGCCCGGCCCTTCCTCTTCTCGACGTCGCACCCGCCGTCGGTGGCCGCCACCTGCATCGCCGCGCTCGATCTGCTTCTCGAGGAACCAGCGCTCATCGACCGGCTCTGGGACAACACCCGCTTCTTCAAGGCTGGCCTCCAGACCCTGGGCTTCAACACGGGCGGCAGCGAAAGCCCGATTACGCCGGTGATTGTCGGCGACGGCGCGCTGGCGATGCAGTTGTCCGACCGGCTGTTCGCCAAGGGGGTGTTTGCGCAAGGGATCGCGTTCCCGACGGTGGCCCGCGACAAGGCCAGGGTCCGCACGATCGTGACGGCGACGCACACACTGGACGAACTGCAGTTCGCGCTCGACACGTTCGGCACCGTTGGCACAGAGCTGGGCATCATCCCCTGATGTCCCCCCCGTCGACGCCTGGCGCCTGGCTGGCGGCCGCCCTCCTCGCTGTCGCTGCGACCCTCGCCGGTCCGGCCGCGCACGCGCAGGTGCCGGCCCTGCCACAGTCCTCGACCGCCACCGCCGCGGACACGCTCGACGACGACGTCACCATCCGCGGTTTCCTCCAGAAGCTCGAGCCCATCATCCAGGCCGCCGACGCTGAGGGGTTCGCGGCGCTCGAGGGTCCGCTCGGCAGCCGCGAGGACGCGCTGTCCTTCGCTCACGCCGAGTTCAGCCCAGGTGCGACCAAGGTTGTTGTCCAGGAGCGGGACCGGCAGGAACTCTCGCTCTCCGGCATCCCCGGCACGGTCTACAGCCTGACCGTCGATGCGTTCATCGAGTACGGCAATCGCGCCCGCATCGCCACCTGGCAGCTCTTCATGCGGCGCTCCGGCGACTCGTGGTCGATGATGCGCCAGCAGTCGGTGTCGTCTGTCGACAACCTGTTCCGCCTGACAATGAACACCGCGAAGCAATACGACGCGCGGAACCTCACCATCACCTCCGAAGACCTCGAGTTGCGGCTGAGCGAAGGGACGGTCTTCCGCATCGACACCGCACGGGGCACCACCGGCCTGGTCGTGATGGGACGCGGCGACATGCGGTTCTCACCCGCGCCAGAGACGGAGAAGGGCCAGGTGCGCATCCTCGCCGGGTCCGACGTGCTGGAGACGCGGTTCGATGCCGCCTTCATTCGCGTCGGCACGGGCAGCCAGCACTTCGACGAAGCGATGCTGGTGGAGCGCGCCGTCGACCCGCGCGACCTGAAACGGGCCCAGCAGATCTTCCGGGAGGAGTCGCCGAAATCGTTCGCCGTGGATCTGGCGGACCTGACGCGCGAAGCGTGGACGCTGCTGCCCGGCTCGGACGACTTCCTCGCCGAAGTCCGCACCAGGCGTTTCGGCACCTTGACCTACGCACGGTCGGCGGCCGAACCCGAAGACATCTCGGTCTTCGAGCGACAACGGCACCGCAATGTGGCGGTCTACGCCTCGAAGGAGAAGCTGGCCACACGCGGCCGCTTCTACAACGAGGACGATCTCGCGGCGTACGACGTGCTGGACTACGACGTCGACATCACCGCCCTGCCGAACCGGCAGTGGATTGACGGCCACGTGAAAATGCGACTCAAGTCGCGCGTGCCGGCACTGGGCCAGTTGACCATCAAGCTGGCCGACTCGCTGGTGGTCCGCTCCATCATCAGCGACAAGTTCGGGCGGCTGTTCAACCTGCGCGTCACCAACCAGAACACCGTCCTGATCAACCTGCCGTCGCTGCTCGAGGAGGATGCGGAGCTCACGCTCACGTTCACCTACGCCGGACGACTGGCGCCGCAAGCGCCCGACCGCGAGACCCTGGCGATGGGCCAGGACAGTCCTGGCGCGGGCTCGTTCGGTGCACCGACGCCGTTCGCGGATGACGCCTCGATGGCGCGAGCCGAGCCGAGCTTCCTGTACAGCAACCGGAGCTTCTGGTATCCGCAGTCGACGGTCAGCGACTATGCCACCGCGCGCGTCCGCCTCACCGTGCCGCTCGACTACGGCTGCGTCGCCTCAGGCGAGCTGACCGGCGCGCCGGAAGTGCTGCCCGGCTCGACCCCGGCCGATGCCCGCCACACCTACGTCTTCCGGGCGTCGCGCCCGGCCCGCTACCTGTCGTTCATCGTGAGTCGCTTCATCCGCACGAGTAAGACGCGGGTGTCCTTCGACGGCAGTCCGGCCCTGACCAGCACGGACGATCAGGCAACCTCGCCGGAGCCGCTTCCGGGCGTCCGGATCGCCATCGAGGCGAACCCGCGGCAGACCCGTGAGAGCCGGCCGCTGGCCGGCCGCGCCGCGGACATCATGCGGTTCTACGCGTCGGTCATCGGCGATGCGCCCTATCCAAGCTTCACCATCGCGTTGGTCGAGAGCCTGACGCCGGGCGGGCACAGTCCCCCGTACTTCGCGCAACTCAACCAGCCGCTGCCGAACAGTCCCCTCGTCTGGCGCAACGACCCGGCCGCGTTCGAGAACTATCCCGAGTTCTTCATGGCCCATGAAATTGCGCACCAGTGGTGGGGCCACGGCGTGGGCTGGCAGAACTATCACGACCAGTGGCTGAGCGAGGGCTTCTCCCAGTACTTCGCCGCACTCTACGCCAACAACGCCCGTGGCGATGACGTGTTCCAGGGCGTGCTGCGCCGGATGCGCCGCTGGGCGATCAACGAGTCCGCCCAGGGCCCGGTGCACCTCGGCTATCGCGTGGGTCACATCAAGAACGACGGCCGGGCGTTTCGCGCCATCGTCTACAACAAGGGCGCGATGGTGCTGCACATGCTGCGGCTCATGGCGGGCGACGACGCGTTCTTCAAGGGCCTGCAGCGCTTCTATCTCAGCTCGCGCTTCAGGAAGGTCGGCTCGGAGGACTTCCGCGTCGCCATGGAGACAGAGTCTGGACTCGATCTCGAGCGCTTCTTCGAGCGCTGGATCTACGGATCGACTCTGCCGCGCGTCGCCTTCAGCTACCGGGTAGAAGCGCGGAGCGAGGGGCCGACCGCCGTGCTGCGTTTCGAGCAGACGGGCGACCTCTTCGACCTTCCGGCCCAGGTCACCTTGAACTTTGCCGACGGCCGGACTCGCGACGTCATCGTGCCGGTCACCGATCGGGTCGTCGAGATGCCGGTGCGGCTGGAATCGGCCCTGAAGTCGGCCACCATCTCACGCCGGGACGTCTCGCTGGCGGAGTTCCGCGACTCGCCCCCCGCCAAATAGCCGGTCGAACCGCCAGGGTGACCCTTTGACCAATTCGGTGCGGTAGAATCAGTCACTTATGGAATCCGTCACGCTGACGATCGACGGCCGCGAGGTCACCGTCGACAAGGGGAAGACCGTCCTTCAGGCCGCCACCGAGGCCGGCATTTCGGTTCCCTACTATTGCTACCACCCCGGAATTGGCATCGATGGTTCGTGCCGCGTCTGCATCGTGAAAGTCGAGAAGATGCCGAAGCTGCAGACCTCCTGCTCTACCATCGCCACCGACGGCATGGTGGTGCACACGCGCAGTGAAGATGTGATCGCCGCCCGGTCCGGCGTGTTCGAGCTGTTGCTCGTCAATCATCCGCTCGACTGTCCGGTGTGCGACAAGGGTGGCGAGTGTCCGCTTCAGGATTACTCCTATACGTTCGGCCCCGACCAGAGCCGCATGGAGTTCCCGCGTCGCGTGTTCGACGGCGAGGGGGTGCGCGGCGACGTCGACTTCGGCCCGACGCTGATGCTGAACCGCCAGCGCTGCATTATGTGCACACGGTGCATCCGCTTCATGGACGAGGTCGAGGGCGACGCGCAGATCGGCGTGATCGACCGCGGCAACGGCAGCCAGATCAGCACGTTCCGCGATGAAGGCGTCCACTCGCTCATCTCGGGCAACCTCATGGACGTCTGCCCGGTCGGCGCCATCACGACCAAGCAGTACCGCTTCAAGTCGCGCCCGTGGGACAACCCCAACGTGGCGGACACCATCTGCACGATGTGCTCGAAGGGCTGCAACACCAACGCCTGGATCAAGGCCAAGCCCGAATGGGCGAAGGGGTCGCGCCTCATCCGCATGACGCCGCGCTTCAATCCGGAGGTGAACGGCTACTGGATGTGTGACATCGGCCGCTTCGACTTCGGCTGGATCGAGGGCGACCAGCGCCTCCAGAAGCCGCTGGTCAAGGACGCGGC
>JBKJMH010000178.1:0-6383 GCA_046596625.1 Vicinamibacterales bacterium
CCGCCTGAACGGCACCCACCTGCCGCCGCACATCCGCCGGTGGAACGGCGACTCCATCGGTCGATGGGACGGCCAGACGCTGGTGGTCGATACGACCAACTTCACCGACAAGACGCAGTACCAGGGATCGAGCGACAAGCTGCATCTCGTCGAGCGCTTCACGAAGCTCGATGCGAAGACCATCCTTTACCGCTTCACCGTCGAGGATCCCGACACCTGGGACCGTCCCTGGACCGGCGAGTATCCGTGGGTCGCGACCGATGACCTGATCTACGAGTACGCCTGCCACGAAGGGAACCACGCCATGGAGAACGTCATGCGCGGGGCACGCGCCCGCGAACGGGAAGAGGCGGCGGCGCCGCGATGAAGCCGGCGGGACTGGCCGTGCTGATGGCCTGTGGCCTGACGCTCGACCTGCCCGGCTGCGCCCCGCGCACGACCGAGACCTTCACTCTCTCGCTTGTCGGCACCAACGACCTGCACGGCGGCATCCTCGCGGTGGAAGGCCGCGGGGGACTGACGCTGCTCGACGGCTACGTCTCGAACCTCAGGGCCGCACGGGAGAACGATGGCGGCGCGGTGCTGCTGCTGGATGCCGGCGACCTCCTCCAGGGCACACTCGAATCGAACCTGAACGAGGGGTCGACGGTCATCGACGCCTACAACGCGCTCGGCTACACCGCCGCCACCATCGGCAATCATGAATTCGATTACGGACCCGAAGGTGGCGCCTCCGTCGCGCGTGCTGGCGACAACCCTCGCGGCGCCCTCGAGGCGCGCCTGCGCCAGGCTCGATTTCCGTGGCTCGCGGCCAACATCCTCGACGTCACAACCGGGCGGCCTGCGGCGTGGCCGAATGTAACGCCGTCCACCACGCTCACCATCAACGGCGTGCACGTCGGCGTCGTCGGCCTGCTGACCGAGCCCGCGCTGGTTCTGAGTGTGGCGGCCAATGTGGCGGGGCTCGCGATGGCGCCGCTCGCCCCGACGCTGGAAGCCGAGGCGCTGGCGCTTCGCCAGCGGGGTGCCACCATCGTCATCGCGCTCGCACACGCCGGAGGCAAGTGCACGCAGACTCTCGACCCGCAGGACCTGACGTCGTGCGAGCCGAACGCCGAGATCTTCGAACTCGCGCGTCAGCTACCCACCGGGCTCGTCGACGCGATCGTCGCCGGTCACCGGCACGAGCCTATTGCACACGAAGTGAACAGTGTGCCGATCATCCAGTCGTATGCACAGGGACGCGCGTTCGGCCGCATTGACTTCATCGTCGACCGCACGACGGGCCGCGCGCAGGCGCACCGGATCTTCCAACCGCAGGATGTGTGCGCACGGGTGAAGTCCGGCACCGCCGGCTGCGCGGCGCCTGGCGTCGCCGATGCCGCGCCGGCGCAGTATGAAGGGCGGGATGTGACGCCGTCCGCCCGCATTGCCGCACTGCTGCAACCGGCAGTCGATGCCGCCACCCAGCTGAAGTCGAAGCCGCTCGGCGCCGCGCTCACCGCACCGCTGAAGTACACCGACTTCAGCGAAAGTCCGGTCGGCGACCTGCAGGCCGACTGGATGCGTGCGATTGTTCCTGGCGCGGACGCCGCGCTCACCAACAGCGCCGGGCTCAGGGCCAACCTGCGCGAGGGGCCACTCACCTTCGGCGGCCTCTATGAATTGCTGCCGTTCGACAACCAGCGGGTCACCATTGCGCTCACCGGCGCGCAACTGCGCACGGTCGTGGCGGCGAACATGAAGGTGCGCGGCAGCATGGTGGTGCTCTCCGGCATTCGCGCCGCCGTGACGTGCGAAAACGGAGACGTCGCCGTGGCGCTGCGCCGCGAGTCGGGGCGACCGGTTGGCGACGCCGAGGTGCTCACCGTGGTCACCACCGACTTCCTCGTGACGGGTGGCGATAACTTCCTCACCCCGGTGTTGCCCGTGCGCGTCATCGACACCGGCAACCTGCTGCGCGACGAACTCGCCACCACCATCGGACGCCTCGGCGGTCCGTGGGGCGCGGAGCGCCTTTCGCTGCCGCCGCGCATCACGCATCCGGGTACGCGTCCTGTCACCTGCCCGGGTGTAGCCGCGAACCTTCAGGTTCGCTGAATCGGGCCGGCGACAGCTCGAGCCCGATACCGCGAGCCTTCCCGGTGACGTCGGGTATCGCTCGACTGGCCTCCGGCCGATACGCCGGACGGAGACGTCAGTCAAACCATGTCCACAGGTCGCCGGAGTCAGGGCTTTACGCTGATCGAATTTATGATTGTCGTGGCAATTATCGGCATCCTCGCGGCCATTGCGGTACCGGCGCTCATTCGCGCCCGCATCGCCAGCCTCGAATCCGCAGCCATTGGCTCGCTCCGGACGATCAACGCGGCGGAGTCGACCTATGCGTCGAGCTGTGGTGGCGGGGGCTACGCGCAGTCGCTCGACGACCTCTCGAAACCGGCCGCCGGTTCGGCCCAGCTCTTCATCTCCCCTGACGTAGCGGCTAACGGTGTCAGCAAGAGCGGCTACATCATGAACGCCATCGCGGACGTCGCGGCCACCGTGGTGACGCCAGCAGCCCGGACGTGCAACGCGTCGACGCAGGACGCGGTCTCGAGCTACTTCGCCGAGGCCCATCCGGTGTCCATCGGCGTCAGCGGCCAGCGCTCGTTCGCCACCGATGCCCGCGGCTCGCTCTACTTCTCGGCGGACGGCAGCACGCTGGCGCCCGGGATGGCGGGCGCGTCGGTCCTGCGCTGAACGCGTCAGTCGACCCCGAGAAACAGCCGCAACCGATCCAGCTCTGACGCCAGCGCGCGGGTGAACCCGCGGGCGGACGGTGCACTGCCGCTCACGTATCCAACCGCAGTGCGAAGCGCGCCCTCGACCACGCTGACATTGCCCCACCCCACCACGCGGTCGCGCCACAGCATCGGCAACGCGTAATACCCGAGCGTGCGCTTTGCCACGGGGGTGTACGCCTCGAAGCGGTAGGCCCATCCCCAGAACAGTTCGAAGCGGCGCCGGTCCCAGACAATGGGGTCGAACGGCGCGAGGAGCCTCACCTCGTCATCGACGTCGCTGTCGCCCAGCCGCTCGTCCGCGGGCCAGTACCAGTCGACACCGTCGAGCCGAACGTGCCCGAGGCGTCCCTTCGACCGTTGCAGCGCTGGTGCGATGCCCCCACCCAGTTGCGGCACCGCGAGTCGGAGCCGGCGCACGAGCCCGGACAACGTCTGCCCTGGCAGCGGCGCGTATGTGCCGACGAGCACATCGATCAGGGCATCGAGGCGCGCGTCGGCGTCCGCAGCTGCGCCCGCCTGTTCCTGAGACTCCCGGGCGCCATAGACCCGGACACCGGCATCGCGCCGCACCACCCGCAGCAGCCCCGCGTAGTGCATCTGGTCGAGCAGGTGGGTGGTGGCGTTCGACGAACCACCCCAGTCGTTGGTGACGCGTCCGTGTGCGAAGTGCTGCTCCACCTCGCGCGGATGCACCGCACCCCTGGCACGCACGAACGCCAGCAGGTCGTCGGCCTTCGTGCGCCGGCCGGCGGGCCAGGCGGTCACGCCACGCGGATGCATCAGCGTGTGCAGTGCCGGCGTCACGAAGCCGTAATTGATGAAGAAGTCTTCTTCGACGCGCAGGGCGGCGTAGCGCCGCTCGAGCGAACCGGCCCGGTAGCCCTTCACGCGGTGCCGCAGCGTCAGGTCCTGCGCACGGGCGGGTGCACGAATGGGATCGGCCTGCACGAAGCCAAGCGCGTCCAGGGCACGCTGCAGCGTGGTCGGGCGGAACAGGCTGCGCGCCACACCGTACCGGCGCAGCGCGTCGAGCGACGGCGTCTTCACCGCAACACGGCGGGGGTGTAGCCGTCGGGCAGCAGTTCGATGGCGACGGCGCGATTCGCCGTGTTGGCTCCTGCCAGTACGGCCGCGTCCACACGAAAGGTGGCGAGCACGCGGTAGGTCGGACGCTGTGCGCCGCACGGCACCGACGTTGGCGAATCGGGCCGGTAGGTGAGGAACTCCATTTCGGCGAACGTCTTCACCGCCAGGCGCATCGGTCCGGCCGCGGCATCGATCTGCAGGACGATGGCTCCCGGGCGGCAGTCCACGGCCGAGAAGGTGCCAAGCACCTGCGACTCGCCGGCCTGCAGCGGACGCAGCGTCGGCACGTACGCCCCATCGGGCATCGTCTCGCGGCGCGGGTCGTCGCGCCCGGCGGCCGACGCTGACGTCGCGGTCGTCGAACTGGCGCCCAGCGGCTCGCGCTCCGCTGCGGCGAGGTCGGCCATCGCTTTCTGCGCCGTGGCAATGCGCGCCATCGTGTTGCGCGCGCCTTCGCGGATGGCGGGACTGCTGCCGTGCGCCAGGACCAGGGCGAGATAACTCTGCGCGCCGCGGTAGTCACCGGTCATCGCCATCGCCTGCCCCAGCATCAAGCGGTACTCCTCGCGCGACGGCGACGCCTTCACGGCGCGCTGCATCAGCGAGAGCGCGCGGGCGGGGTTCGCCCCGGTCGCCATCTCCACTTCGGCCAGCGTGACGATGGTCGAGACGTTGTCCGGTTCGAGTTCGAGCGCGCGGGCGAGCGCCGTGCGCGCCTTCGCGAAGAGCGCCTCCTCGTCGACGCCCTCACGTGAAGCGCGGCGCGTGAGCGTGCGGCCGTAGGCGGCCTGAATGGAAGCGGTGCCAGGTGCGAGCGCCGCGGCCCGTTCGAGCAGCGGCAGTGCCGCCTCGACGCGGTCGGCGCGCAACTCGATCATGCCGAGCGCGGCCAGCGCGCGCGCTGCCTCCGGGTTCGCGTCGATCGTCTGCTGCAGCAGTGCGCGGGCCTCGCCCGCCCGGCCGGCGAGGCGGCCAACGAGGTCACCGAGGTAGCCGGCCGCTTCGAGGTCCGAGATCGTCTCCGACGGAGACAGGCTGCCGGCAGACACGCGGTCATCGAACTCGACGCGCAGGGTCTGGAACGAGGCGCTGCCAACGTAATTTCTCAGCTCGGCATCGAGCTGGTTTCGATTGGCACCCAGGGTGCGCGTAAACGCCTCATCGTCCGCCACTCCCTCCTGGAGTGCGGCCAGATACTTCGCCAGCTGCCCCTGGCGTTCCTTGCTGCCGAAAGTGAGGTAGTGCACCAGCGCCCACGACTGCGCGTAGAGGAGGCCGCGCCGGTCTCCCTCGTTGTACTGGGGTGAATCGTGCTGCACGGCCAGCAATTGCTCGGTCGTCATCAGTGGCCTCGCGGCGCGCAGCAGCAGCAGGTTCTGCAGGCTCGGCTTGCCGATGAACGCCGTGCGCCCACCGTTCGCAGTATCGAAGGTCTGATAGAGCTCGGCCAGCCCCTCGTTGACCCAGACCGGCGTGCTGCCGACGGCGCTGCCGAGCATGAAGTGCGCGTACTCGTGGAAGATGATCCCGTAGCTCTCGGTGATCTGCGCGGCGTTGACGGCAATAACGTTCGCGTCCTCCCCGCCAAGGAAGTACCCGCCCACCGCCACCGGCCTTCCCTGGAAGACCGGCCGGTAGTCGGCGAACGAACGGTCGTTCTGGAAGACCATGACCAGCGTTGGCACCGGCGAGCTGGTGGTGCCGTTGCCCAGCACGCGACCAACCACATCGCGGAACTGCTCGAGCCGCTGGGCAATCGTGCGGAGTTCGCGCTCGGAGGCGTCGCCCACGAACACGAAATGGTCCGACGACAGGCGCGTCCACTTCGCCCAGGCTGGCTCAGGCAGCAGGAGGCAGAGTCCGAAGAGCAGCACCAGCTGTCGCATGGCCCCCTACACTACCGCAGTTGGCTGACCGAACTGCCAGTTGAAGCCGTGCCTCAGCCGTGACACACTGCGACAAACAGGAGTCACTGTTTCATGGCTATTACGCTCACGGTCAACGGCACCGAGCACCTGCTCGACGTCGAACCCGACATGCCGCTGCTCTGGGCCCTGCGCGAAACGCTCGGGCTCACCGGCACCAAGTTCGGCTGCGGCATCGCCGCCTGCGGCGCCTGCACGGTTCACCTCGATGGCCGGGCCGTGCGCACGTGCACGCTCCCCATCTCGGCGGCCGTCGGCAAGCGGGTCACCACCATCGAAGGGCTGGCGCAGAACGGCATCCTCCACGCCGTGCAGCAGGCCTGGGTCGACACGCAGGTGCCGCAGTGCGGCTACTGCCAGTCGGGCGTCATCATGGCGGTGGCCGGACTTCTGCTGCAAACGCCGAACCCGACCGACGACGAGATCGACGCCTCGCTGACGAACATCTGTCGGTGCGGCACGTTTCCCCGCGTCCGCAAGGCCATTCATCAGGTCGCGCCGCCCCGCACGGAAGGAGCGGCGTCATGAACAAGTGGACACGACGCGCCTTCATCGGCGCCGGCACCATCACCGGCGGCGGCTTCCT
>JBKJMH010000316.1:0-6056 GCA_046596625.1 Vicinamibacterales bacterium
GCCGGTTGCTCGCCGTTGACGCGCGCATCTCCTGGCGTGGTGTTCACGCGGGTCGGTGCGGCGAACGTCTTGCCACCATCCCGGCTGGTGGCCGAGAAGATGTCGGTGTCACCAGCGGGTGCGGACGCGGCCCACACCGCGGCCACGAACTGGCCGTCGGCGGCCAGCGAGACATGCGCGTTGGCACGACCGGCCACGGCAAGCGTCGTGGTCGACGTGGCGGCGCGATTGGAGACGACCGACGCCAGCAGCAGCGCCATCATCAGAGCCCACTTCGAGAACCGGACGTGCATGACGTCGACGATAACACAGGGCAAATCTGCCTTGACACGCCGGAGCAGCGAACGGGACACTGGACCACACGGCTGCGTGGTCGCGGCCACGCCGGGTTCCGCCGCCTCCTCCCCTGCCCAGCGTCTCCCGGCTGTCATACACGTCGCCCAGACTGGAACGCATGTCCGTTGTTGCCCTGTCAGAAATGCTCGGCGCCACGGTCCGCGATGCAAGCGGATCGGTGCGCGGACGTGTACGCGAAGCGGCCGTCGCCCCCCAGGAACACGCAACCCGGGTGGCGTTCCTCGTCGTCCGCACGGCTGAAGGCGACCGGATGCTGCCTGCCGATGCGGTGAAGTCGCTCGGCGCAACCGTGCGCGCGACCACCGAGTCCGGCACGTGGCTCCCGTTCTCTGGCTTCGACGGCGTGCTGCTGCTCAAACGCGACCTGCTGGACCAGCAGATTATCGACGTCCACGGGCGCAAGGTGGTCCGTGTCAACGATGTCGAGCTGTACTCGAACCCGACGGAGAGCCACCTTGTGCTCGACGTCGTGTCGGTCGACGTCGGCGCGCGCGGTGCGGTGCGGCGCCTGGCGAAGGGGCTCGTCCCCTCCTTTACGCTCCGCGCCCTGCTCGAGAAGATACCGCCGCGGGTCATTCCGTGGCAGTACGTCGATCTGATCGAGACCGATCCGGCCCGGCGCGTGAAGCTGAAGATCGCCTACGAAGGCTTGTCGAAGATGCACCCCGCGGATATCGCGGACATCGTCGAGGACCTGCCGCCGGCGGAACAGCGAGCCGTGTTCGAGGCACTCGACGAGGAGGTGGCGGCCGAGACGCTCGAGGAGATCGACCCCGAAGTCCAGGTGTCCATCCTCGAGTCGCTCAGCAGCAACCGTGCGGCCGACATCGTCGAGGAGATGGACCCCGACGCGGCCGCCGACGTGCTCGGCGACCTCACGGAGAAGTGGTCAGACGAGATCCTGCAGCAGATGGAACCTGAGGAGCGGCGGGAGGTGACGCAGCTCCTCGAGTTCGGTGAGCACACCGCCGCCGGCCGCATGACTACCGAGTTCGTGGCCGTGGACGACGACGGGACAGTGGCCGACGCCATCGAAGCGCTGCGCCAGTTCGAGGGCAGCGCCGAGGCGGTAGCCACCATCTACCTCACTCGCACCGGCAACATGCTGTCGGGGGCGATTCCGCTCGTGCGCATCGCCATTTCGCCGCCGGACATGCGCCTGCAGTCGCTCAGCGAAAAGGCCGCCACGTGTGCGCCGGACACCCCGGAGAAGGAAGTGGCCGAACTGTTCGACAAGTACAACCTCATCACGCTCGCGGTGGCCGACGAACACGGCCGCCTGTCCGGCATCATCACGGCCGATGACGTGATCTCCATGCTGCGGAACGGCTGACATGGAACGCCTGCTCAAGCAGTGGCGCACACGCATCGTGCTGTTCCTGGCCGTCGTCGGCCCGGGCTTCATCACCGCCAACGTCGACAACGACGCCGGCGGCATCTGGACCTACTCCGTCGCGGGAGCCCAGTTCGGCTACACGCTGCTGTGGGCGATGATCCCGACGACCATCGCCCTGGTGGTCGTACAGGAGATGGCGGCACGCATGGGCGCCGTCACCGGCAAGGGGCTTAGCGATCTCATCCGCGAAGAGTTCGGGTTCCGCGTCACCTTCTGGCTGATGCTCGCCCTCGTTATCACCAACTTCGGCAACGTGATGGCGGAGTTTGCCGGCGTCGCGAGCAGCCTCGAGCTGTTCGGCGTCTCGCGCTACATCGTCGTGCCGCTTGCTGCGGCCGTGGTGTGGCTGCTGGTGGTGAAGGGCACCTACGACAGCGTCGAGAAGATCTTCCTCGTCGCCTCTGGCTTCTACGTCTGCTACATCGTGGCCGGCGTGCTGGCCCACCCCGACTGGCGCGCCGCGACGTTCGCGATGGTGACGCGCCCGGATGGGGCCGATGTCATCAACAACTACGGCTACATCTACATGCTGATCGGCCTGGTCGGCACGACGATCGCGCCGTGGATGCAGTTCTACCTGCAGGCATCGATCGTCGAGAAAGGGGTCACCGTCCGGCAGTACAACGCGTCGCGATGGGACGTCATCGTCGGCTGCCTCTTTGCCGCCATCGTCGCCTGGTTCATCATCGTGGCGTGCGCGGCCACGCTGCATGCCGCCGGCGTCACCCGGATCCTGAGCGCCGCGGACGCGGCGCAGGCGCTGCGGCCGCTGGCCGGTGAGTATGCCTACCTGCTCTTCGCCGCCGGGCTCTTCAATGCGTCGCTCTTCGCCGCCTCGATCCTGCCGATTTCGACCGCCTACGTCGTGTGCGAGGGGCTGGGCTTCGAGTCGGGGCTCGACAAGAAGTTTCATGAAGCGCCGGTGTTCTACTGGCTCTACACCGCGCTGATCGTTGCCGGCGCCGGGGTACTGCTGGTGCCCAACTTCCCGCTGGCGCACATCATGGTGCTGTCGCAGGTGGTGAACGGCGTGGTGCTGCCGTTTGTGCTCATCTTCATGCTGCTCCTGACGAACGACCGCGAGCTGATGGGCGCGCACGTCAACTCGCGCCTCTTCAACGTCATTGCCTGGACCACCGTGGTGGCGATGGTCGGACTGACCATCGCCATGCTCGTCACCCAGTAACAGGTTGCCCCGACGTGCCGTCAGACCGCGCTCGCCCCACTCGCGCCGCACCCCGGCCACGCCGCCCCGCCGCTCCGGCGAAGAAGGCGAAACGACCGCTCACTGGCGTGCGGACGCCGGCGTCGTCGCCGACGCGGGTCGAGATCATGAAGTCGGCCGCCGCGGCGTTCAAGCGCCTGGGCTATCACGGCGCGACGCTCGAGCAGATCGCGGCGGCGCTGAAGATGAAGAAGGGGAACCTCTACTACTACTTCCACAGCAAGGAAGAGATCCTCTTCGCCTGCCACCAGTATTCGGTCGACCGCCTCCTCGAGGTGCTGCACGCCGTCGAGCAGGAGGACCTGCCGCCGGAACAGAAACTGCGTCAGCTGATCGTGGCCTTCGTGCACACCATCCTGGACGACTTGCACGGGACGGCGCTCTTCCTCGACATCAAGGCGCTCGGCGCTCGGCACCTGAAGCAGGCGATCGCCAGACGGGACGAGTTCGATCACGGGGTGCGGCAGGTCATCCAGCAGGGTGTGGACTGGGGCGACTTCGACCCCAGGGTCGACCCGAAACTGCTGTCATTCGCCATGATGGGCGCCGTGAACTGGATTCCGCGCTGGTACTCCGCGGACGGACCGTCGAACTCGCAGCACATCGCCGACCGGTTTGCCGACTACCTCATCGCCGGGCTTCGAGCCCGCTAGAAGGACCGCGTCCCTCGCGCGGAACGCTGCGGTCTCCCTGTTCAATCAGGAACAGCCCACCTCGCACGATCTCCATACGCTTGCGTGTGGAGGATATGAGGACGTCGATCGACCGGGTGACGCCAACTGCCGGCAGCAAGTCGCCATCGTCCGGGCCGGCCGCCGGGTGGCGCAGGCATTGGCGGGCGCAACCCTGGTGGGTGATCTTTCTCGCCCTCCTGACGGTGAACTACCTGGTGACGCGGGTCCTTCTGCCCAATTCCAAGGCGCTGACCGTCCCCTACTCCTTCTTCAAGGTGCAACTCGAAGCGGGAAACATCGATGCGGTCACCAGCATCGGCAACTCGCTGGAGGGGCACTTCAAGGCGCCCGTCACCTATCCCGCCGCGCCAGCGTCGACGACACCCACTCGCCCCGCCGGCACCGCGACGCCGCAGACATCGAGCCAGTTCAAGACCGAGCGACCAGCCTTTGCCGACCCGGGGCTCGAGACACGTCTCGAGGCGCAGGGCGTCGCGCTCACCGCCGTCGACCAGGACGCCTCGTCCTGGTTCACGGTCCTGGTCGGCTTCGGTCCCACCCTGCTGCTGATTGCCGGGTTCGTCTGGATCAGCCGTCGTGCCGCCGCAGCGGCCGGCGGCGGAGTCTTCGGACTCGGCACCAGCCGAGCCAAGCGCTACACCGAGGATCCGCTGAAGGTGACCTTCGATGATGTTGCGGGGATCGACGAAGCCGAGAACGAGCTGATCGAAATCGTCGACTTCCTGAAGCACCCCGAGAAGTACCAGCGGCTGGGCGGCACGGTCCCGAAGGGGGTCTTGCTCATCGGTGCACCAGGAACCGGAAAGACCCTCCTCGCCCGCGCGGTCGCCGGACAGGCCGGCGTGCCGTTCTTCAGCCTGAGCGCATCGGAGTTCATCGAGATGATTGTGGGTGTCGGCGCATCCCGCGTCCGCGACCTGTTCAAGCAGGCGCGCGAGGCAGCCCCGGCGATTGTCTTCATCGATGAACTCGACGCCATCGGCCGGACGCGCGGCAGCGGCGGGCAGATCGGTGGACACGATGAACGCGAGCAGACGCTCAACCAGATCCTGACCGAGATGGACGGCTTCGATCCGCGCGAGGGCGTCATCGTGCTCGCGGCCACCAACCGGGCCGACGTGCTCGACCAGGCGCTCCTGCGCCCCGGCCGCTTCGACCGGCGCGTCGTGGTTCAACGTCCGGATCGACGGGGACGTTCCGCGATCCTCGCGGTGCACACGCGCAAGGTGCCGCTGGCGGCGGATGTCTCGCTCGAGCGGATTGCGGCGGAGACACCGGGACTTGTCGGGGCGGAGCTTCGCAACCTGGTGAACGAAGCCGCGCTGCTCGCCGCCCGCAAGGACCGCGTGGCGGTGACCGCCGAGGACTTCGCCGAGTCGCTCCAGAAGATCACGCTCGGCCCGGCTCGGAACATGTTGCTGACGCCGGCCGATCGTGAACGAACCGCCTACCATGAAGCCGGGCACGCCCTTCTGGCGCTGCTGCTGCCCGGCAGTGACCCTGTGCACCGCGTGTCGATCGTTCCGCGTGGGATGTCGCTCGGGGCGACCTACCAGCTGCCCATCGACGACCGCACCAGCTACGCCGAGGACTACCTGCGCACGCGCATCACCGGCGCCCTCGGCGGACGAGCGGCGGAGAAACTGATCTACGGCGTCGGCACGTCAGGAGCCGAGAACGATCTCCAGCAGGTCACCGAGATTGCTCGCCACATGGTGCTGCGCTGGGGCATGAGTGAGTTGCTCGGTCCCATCAGCTTCGTGACGCCCCAGGACGAGGGGTTGCCGCCGGCGTTCCGCCATCAGCCCTACAGCGAAGCCACCGCGGAACGCATCGACGCCGAAGTCGCTCGCATCGTCGACGAGTGCCATCACAACGCAGAGCGCCTGCTCGGTGACCACCGGGACAAGCTGGAGGCGCTGGCGCGCGCGCTTCTGGCCGCCGAGTCGCTGAACGGGCCAGAGATACGCAAGGCGACGGGCATGCCCGAAGGGGCGTGAGACGTCGCGGGAACCCGGAGGTACACCATGAACGTTGCCGACGATGTAGCAGACGCGGGCGCGAGCGCGAGCGGGAGTGAGAACCACATGAAGGCCGTCGTCTACGGCGGGCCCGGGAAGCGGACATGGGCGGCACATCCGCGCCCGCACATTCAGGACGCCACCGACGTGATCGTGCACATGACCACGTCGACGATCTGCGGAACCGATCTGCACATCCTGAAGGGTGACGTGCCGAGCGTCCAGCCTGGCACCGTCCTTGGCCACGAAGGCATCGGTGTCGTCGAGCAGATCGGCCCCGCCGTGACAACCGTGCGCCCCGGCGATCGCGTACTGATCTCGTGCATCACCGCCTGCGCCAAGTGCGACTACTGCCGGAAGGG
>JBKJMH010000320.1:0-7327 GCA_046596625.1 Vicinamibacterales bacterium
GATGTCAGTGGCGGTGATCGTCTGGCTCTGGGCGCGGGCAGTGCCGAGCCCAAGCATCAGGGTCAGAGCGACGAGCGGAGCGAATCTGAAGAACTTCAATGTTGCCCTCCTAAGTGGACGTCAGGCGAACCGTAACGCAAGTATGGTTCCGTCGGCAATGAGGCGGTCAGCGCCAGGGCATCAGCCGTTCTATCCAGCTGATGCGTGTCAGGTCGTTGTAGATGACGGTGACCATCAGGCTCATCAGCACGACAAAGCCGCCCAGCAGCAACTTCTCCTTCATGCGCACGCTGAAGTCGCGGCGCGCCACGCCTTCCATGGCCATGATGAAGATATGCCCGCCGTCGAGCACGGGGATCGGAAGCAGGTTGAGCAAGCCGAGGTTCAGGCTGATCTGCGCCATGAGGCTGAAGAGTGCAATCCAGCCAAGCTGGGCCGACTCGCCGGAGAGCTGCGCGATGGCAACCGGGCCCATCAGCTGCTTTGGCGATGTCTCGCGCGTGATCAAGCCCCACACGGTCTGGAAGATCAGCCCGGAATACTGCACGTTCTTCTGGACCGCCAGCTTCGACGCCCCGACCAGGCCCGGCTTGATGCTCGTCGTCTCGTCCGCGATCGCGATACCGAGCAGACCGGTGCTGCCGGTGCGCTTCGGCGTGGCCATGACCGTCAGCGGCTGACCGTCGCGCAGGATGGCCATCGTGATCAGTTCGTCTGGCCGCTTCGAGATGGCGTCCTTGAGGTGGCTCGAGAACGTGATGGTTTCGCCGTTCACCGACACGACGACGTCGTTCGCCTTGAGGCCGGCCTTCTCGGCCGGTTCGCCGGCACTGACGGCGCGAATGTGCGGATGCACATCGGGGAGGACACCGATGTCACCGATTTCGAAGCGGCTCCCCTCGGGCGTCTTCGGCGTGACGTTCAGCGTGGCGGTGCTGCCGCCGCGCACGTAGGTGAGCTGCACGTCCCGGTCCGGCTTGGTGCCGACTGCGATGTAGAAGTCTTCCCAGGTCGCCACCGGCTTGCCGGCCACATCCGTGATGCGGTCGCCGGGTCGAAGCCCGGCGCCGGCCGCGATGGAGTTGGTCATCACCGCGCCGAGCACCACCGGCTGCGTCTCGTAGGCCAGGCGCTCGGCACCCTGATAGAGCACGACGGCCGTGAGGATGACCGCGAGGCCGAGGTTCATCAGCGGGCCCATGATGAGCACCTGGAAGCGTTCCCACTTGGTGCGCGACATGAATTCTTCGGGACCGCCGGTCGACGGCTCGTCCGGGTTCTCGCCCGCCATCTTGACGTAACCGCCAAGCGGTAACGCGCCGATGCTGTACTCGGTGTCGCCGCGGCGGATGCTCAGCACCGTCGGGTTGAAGCCCAGCTGGAACTTCAACACCTTGATGCCAATGCGCTTGGCCGCCAGAAAGTGCCCGAGCTCGTGCACGAACACGAGGACGCCGAGCACGAACGCGAACGACAGGAACGTAGTCAGTGTGCCAACCACCGAAACCTCAGACTTTCAATTGTAGCCCGCGGGTCATGTCACGAGCGTAGCCCCGAGCCCACTCGTCCACCGCGCGGACTTGCGTAAGCGTGCCTGCCGCTCCCGCCACATGCGCATCCATCGTCTGCTCGATGACCTGCGCAATGCCCGGAAACGACAGGCGACCCTCCAGAAAACGTGCCACGGCAATCTCGTTCGCCGCGTTGAGCACCACTGCCAGGCTCGGCGCTCCGCGCAGCGCGCGGTAGGCCAACGCCAGACAGGGAAACACCTGCGTGTCCGGCACGTCGAAGTCGAGCTGCCGCGGACGCGTCAGATCGAGCGGCGGCACCGGCGCCGGCCAGCGCTCAGGATACGAGAACGCGTACTGGATGGGCAGGCGCATGTCGGTGACGCCGAGTTGCGCGATGACCGACCCATCCACCAGTTCCACCATCGAGTGCACCACCGACTGCGGATGCACGACGACGTCGATCTGGTCGGCTCCGACATCGAACAGCCAGCGGGCTTCGATGACCTCGAGCCCCTTGTTCATCAGCGTGGCGGAGTCGATGGTGATCTTGCGTCCCATCTGCCAGGTGGGATGCTGCAGCGCATCCGCCGCCGTCACGCCTTCCAGCTGTGACGCCGTGCGTCCGCGAAACGGTCCGCCCGACGCGGTCAGGACCAGCCGCTTGACTTCGCCGGGCTGGCGTCCGTGCAGGCACTGGTGAACGGCGTTGTGCTCGCTGTCCACCGGCAGGATGGCCACCCCTCGCCGGCGCGCCGCCTCGGTGACGATGCCCCCGGCCATGACGAGCACTTCCTTGTTCGCCAGGGCGATGGTCTTGCCGCACTCGATGGCGGCCAGCGTTGCCTCAAGGCCGTCGGTGCCAGACGAGGCGCACAGCACGATGTCCACGTCAGGATGCGTGGCGACAGCCACGAGCCCGTCGCGGCCGACCCCGCCGAAGGTGACGCTACCCGACCCGCCGGTGAGTCCGCGCAAGGCATCGGCGGCGGACGCCGTGGCCAGCGAGACGATCCGTGGGCGGTACCGCGCCATCTGCTCGGCCAGCTTCGCGGCATTCTCGCCCGCGGCGAGGCCCACCACCTCGAGACGATCGCGATGGGTGTCGACCACCGACAGCGCGCTCTGGCCGATCGAACCGGTCGAGCCGAGGATGGCGATGCGCGTCACGTGCGACTCAGACATGCGTCAGCACGATGTAGTAGACCGGCGCTGCGAACAGCAGAGCGTCGATGCGATCGAGCACGCCGCCGTGTCCGGGAATCAGCGACGAACTGTCCTTCACGCCGGCGCTGCGCTTCAGCATCGACTCGAACAGGTCACCGGCTATGCCGAGCGCGACGACCGTGAGGCCAAGCAGCACGCGGAGCCACAGCGGAACGGCCGGCAGCCAGTAGCCGCCGAGCACGACGAGCAGCAGCGTGCCGAAGACGAAGCCGCCGTAGGCGCCTTCGATGGTCTTCTTGGGGCTGATGGTGCTGGCCAGCGGGCGCCTGCCGAACGCGCGGCCGGTGAAGTACTGCGCGGAGTCGCTGACGATGACCGTCAGCATCAGCAGAAAGAGTGCCGGCGGTCCGTAGCTCTCGCGAATCGCCAGCATCGCACCGAGCGGCAGACCGAAGTACAGGCACGGGAGCAGTGCCACCGAGGCCGAGGCCAGCGCGTTGTTGCCACCGCGCCACGAGCCGAGCGACAGCGCCCCGATGGCGACGAACGCCGTCATCAGCACCAGGTCGAGCGGCACGCGGCCGGCGCCGCCGAGGCCAGCCCGCGCGAACGACGCGCAGGTGAGCGCCGCGGCCGCCGTGGCCAGCGCCGCCGGATACGGCAGGTCGCTGGCGCGCACCAGCGCCCCGTACTCGTGGCAACTGAGCCCCACCAGCACCAGCGCGACGACGAGGAACAGCCAGGCGGGTGAGTACCAGACGACGGCAATGGTCAGGGCGATCATGACCACGCCGCTGATGATGCGCGTGGTCACTTGGCGCCGAGCGCGACGGGTGACGGCTTGATGCCGCCGTACCGGCGATCGCGCTTCTGATAGTCGAGGACCGCGCTGAGCAGGTGGCGGCGCCGGAAGTCGGGCCACAGCGTATCGGTGACCCAGATCTCGGCGTAGGCAATCTGCCAGAGCAGGAAATTGCTGACCCGCATCTCGCCGCTGGTGCGAATCAGCAGGTCGGGATCGGGCTGGCCGGCGGTGTAGAGGAAACCGCCGAACGTCGACTCGTCGAGGTCGGCGGGCGACATCCCCGACGCCATGGCGCGCCGTGCGGCGTCGACGATCTCGGCGCGACCGCCGTAATTCAACGCGATGTTGAACAGCATCCCGGTGTTGTGTTCGGTCTTGCGAATGCCGATCTCGAGTTCGTGCTGTACGTCGGGCGCCAGTTCGTCGGTGCGGCCAATGACGCGGAACCGGATGTTGTTGGTGAGCAGCGAGGCGAGTTCGAGCCTGATGTAGCGCTTCAGCAGCAGCATCAGCATGTGCACTTCGGCCTTCGGCCGCTTCCAGTTCTCGACCGAGAAGGCATACAGGGTGAGCACGCCAATGCCGAGCCGCGCCGAGGTCTCGACGACGTCGCGCACCGAGTCGATGCCGGCGCGGTGTCCTTCGACGCGAGGCAGATGCCGCTGCGCAGCCCAGCGTCCGTTCCCGTCCATGATGATGGCGACGTGTGCGGGCAGCTGGTCGACGTTGACCTGCCGGGCCAGCGCTTCGTCCGGCGATCCTGGCGGAATCCAGGCCAGGAGTTTCTCAAGCGACATGCGGGTCCATTATAAGTCGCCTATCTGTACTCGACGGCGACCAGAAACAGCCCGTTCGCCGGGGCGGTTCGGCCCACCACTGCCCGATTGCGCACGGTAAGCAGCTCATCGATCGAGCTCACCGGTCGCCGGCCTCGTCCCACCTCGACCAGCGTACCGGCGATCGAGCGGACCATGTGCCGCAGGAATCCGTCGCCGCGCACGTCATAGGTCAGCAGCCGGCCGTAGCCAGGCGCGGAGGTCTCGGTCACCGCCGACGCAAAGATGGTGCGCACCGACGTCTCGACGTCCGTGCCCGCCCCCTTGAAGGCCGCGAAGTCGTGCGTGCCGATGAGGCGCGCCGCCGCCTCGTTCATCGCCGCCATATCGAGCGGTGGCCACGGCAGGTGCCAGGCATAGCTCCGCTCGAACGGGTTCAGCACACGGCTGTTCCAGAGGCGATAGCGGTAGCGTTTGGCCACGGCGTCGAAGCGGGCGTGAAAGGCAGGGTCGACTTCTTCGGCGGCGGTCACCCGCACGGCGGGAGGCAGGTGCATGTTGGCCGACTGGATGACCGCCTCCGGCGTCACCGCCCGAGCGAAGGTTACCGACGCCACCTGCGCCTGCGCGTGCACGCCGGCGTCGGTTCGGCCGGCGCCAGCCACGGCCACCGGTCCACCGGCGATTGGCGCCAGCGCCTCCTCGAGCAGCCCCTGCACGGATGTACCCGTTGCCTGACGCTGCCATCCGACCAGCCCGGTGCCGTCGTAGGCAATCGTCAGCTTCAGGTGCATCACATCAGGCGACCGAGGGGCGGGAGCCGGGTTTCACGACCGGAAGCCCCTGCGCGCACAGCGGGCAGGCGTCGGGCTGATAAGTTGGCAGGTCGATGCTGAGCAGCGCCTCGAACGGCACCTCGAAGGTGGCCTTACCACCGCTGCGATCGACGATGGAGGCGGCACCCACCACCTGACCGCCTGCGGCCGTCGCCACCTGCATCGTTTCGCGGGTCGAGCCGCCGGTGGTGCAGACGTCCTCGATCACCAGGACGCGGTCAGACTCGGAAATCACGAAGCCGCGGCGCAGCGTGAGCACACCGTCCAGACGCTCGGCGAAGAGCGCACGGACGCCGAGGGCGCGACCGACCTCCTGCCCGATGACGACGCCGCCCAGCGCCGGAGACAGCACCACGGTGGGCCGCAGGTGGCGGGTGCGCTCGGCGATGGCCTGCCCGAGCTGTTCGGCCGATGCCGGGTGCTGGAGCACCAGCGCGCACTGGAGGTATCCGGTGCTGTGGAGGCCGGAACTCAGACGGAAGTGCCCTTCCAGCAGGGCGCCTGATTTCCGGAACAGATCGAGCAATTCATCGCGTGTGCCCATTCGACTGGGTAGTATACAAGCCGGGTCTCTGAACCGAACGCCCCCACCTGACGTCTACTGATTCAGAATTTCTTCCCGGTCTTTCGCCTGATGGAGCTTCAGTCCATGCGTTATTCGAAGAAGTGCGCCGCTGTGGTGCTGGCGGCCGCTGTTGCCGCCGCCACTGTCACCCCCGCCTCGGCGCAGGGACCGGCCGCGGCTGTCCGCACATTGACGGTCGACGAGGCCGTGAAGCTGGCGCTCGAGCAGAACCTCGGCATCCGGATCGAGCGCCTCAACCCGCAGATCGAGGATGTGGCGGTGGCGCAGGCCCGGAGCTACTGGCTCCCCACGGTCACCTCAACCCTGCAGAAGAACTCGCAGAACACCCCGTCGAGCAGCTTCCTCTCCGGCGGCCAGGCCAAGATCACCGACTCGCGCTTCTCGACGGCGTTCGGCCTCAGCCAGGTCCTGCCGACCGGCGCGAACTACTCGGTAGGCTGGAACAGCGCCCGTTCGACCTCATCGAACGTCTTCACCAACTTCGACCCGCTGCTCAGTTCGAACGTCGCATTCAGCTTCTCGCAGCCGCTGCTGCGCGGACGCACGATCGACTCGTACCGCCAACAACTGCAGACCACCCGCAAGGATCGTGAGGCAGCGGACGTCTCTCTGCGCGCCACCATCGCCACCACCACCCGCAACGTCAAGCTCGCCTACTGGGATCTGGCCTACTCGCGCGAGAACCTGCTGGCGCAGCAGAAGTCGCTCGACCTCGCCAAGCGTGCCCTGGCCGACAACGAGAAGCGCGTCCAGATCGGCACCATGGCCCCCATCGACATCGTCGAGGCGCAGTCCGAAGTGGCGCGCAATGAGGAGACGGTCATCGTCGCCGAGGCTGCGATCAAGCAGGCGGAAGACCGGCTGCGTGCCCTCATCCTCGACCCGGCCTCGCCCGACTTCTGGACGACGGCGCTCGAGCCGAGCGAGACGATGCCGTTCACGGCGATCAGCGTCGACGTCGACGGCGCGATCAGGAAGGCCATCGACAGCCGCACCGACGTGAAGCTGGCGAAGAACTCGATCGAGAAGAGCGACATCAACCTGAAGTACTTCCGCTCGCAGGTGCTGCCGGAAATCAACGCCAACGTCACCTACCAGTCGAACGCCGTCGGCGGCGCGCAGTTGACGCCGGCCAGCTTCACCGGCGTCACGGGGCCGCGCTCAGTGGTTGCGCAGCGCAGCTACGGCTCCGTACTCGGCGACGTGCTGTCCAACCAGTACCCGACGTGGACCGTCGGCGTCTCGGTGGCCTATCCGATCGGCGGCAGCACGCAGGAGACGAACCTGGCGCGCGCCACGATTCAGTACTCGCAGGCCGAACAGCAGTTGCGGAACCTCGAGATGCAGATCGGCACGCAGGTGCGCGACGCCGCACGGCAGGTGACGACAAACGCCAAGCGCGTCGAGAGCGCCCGCGTCGCCCGCGACCTGTCCGAGCAGAAGCTGGCTGCCGAGGAGAAGAAGTTCGCTGCCGGCATCCAGATCAGCTTCTTCGTCTTCCAGGCGCAGCGCGACCTGGCCCAGGCCCGCACGAACGAGATCAAGGCGATTGCCGACTACAACAAGTCGGTGGTCGACTTCGAAGCCATCCAGGACACGTCGCTGACCGGCAACGCACCGATCACGTCGGCGGCGCAGGGCACGCG
>JBKJMH010000361.1:0-4124 GCA_046596625.1 Vicinamibacterales bacterium
ACCGACGGTCGCTACGACACGCTCTCGAAGAAGGAAATTGCGCGCAACGAGAAGGAGCGCCGCAAGCTCACGAAGAACCTCGAAGGCATCCGCGGCATGTCGCGCCTGCCCGACGCCATCTTCATCGTCGACACCAAGAAGGAACAGATTGCCGTCGACGAGGCGCGCAAGCTGAAGATTCCGATCATCGGCATCGTGGACACCAACGCCGACCCCGACCAGGTCGACTTCGTCATCCCCGGCAACGACGACGCACTCCGCTCCATCCGCCTGTTCGCTGCGGCGATTGCCGACGCGGTGATCGCTGGCCGCGACATGAAGCAGTCGGTCGATGCGGAAGTCACCCGCGACGGCGCGGATGACGCGGCCGGCGGCGACCGTCCGGCCCGTCCGGCCCGTCGCCGTGAGGCGGCCCCGGCAACGGCGTAGTCTGGCGTTTCGACTATCCCCTATCGACGCCGGCCTTTCGTTTCACGGGGGCCGGCGTTTTTTCGTACGAGACTCACCATGGCAATCAGCGCAGCAGAAGTGAAGAAACTCCGCGACCAGACCGGCGCGGGCATGATGGACTGCAAGGCGGCCCTCGAGGAAGCGAACGGCGACTTCGAAGAAGCCAACACAATTCTCCGCAAGCGGGGGCTCGCCAGCGCCGCGAAGAAGGCCGGCCGCGCCACGTCGGAAGGTCTGATCGGCAATGCCGTCACCGCCGACAACTCTGGCGGCGTCCTCGTCGAAGTGAACTGCGAATCGGACTTCGTCGCACGCACAGACGACTTCCAGAACCTGATCAAGAACATCATCGCGGAGATCAACGCGAAGGGTGATGCCGCGGATGCAGCGTGGCTGCAGGATCCGAATGGTCCGGTGTACCCGCTCGTGGCCGCCGCCATCGCCAAGCTTGGCGAGAACATGGCCGTGCCACGCTTCGTGCGCTACGCCGGACAGGGCTACGTCGGCCAGTACATCCATCTGGGTGGCAAGATTGGCGTGCAGGTCGAATTCTCGGGCGTGACGCCGGAGATCGCGGCGAAGGACCAATTCATCGCCCTGGTGAAGGAAGTCGCGATGCAGGTTGCCGCGGCAAGCCCCGCGTACGCGGTTCGCGCCGAAGTACCGGCCGACCTCCTCGAAAAGGAAAAGGCCATCTACCGTGGCCAGATGGAAGGCTCAGGCAAGCCCGCGAACGTGATAGAGAAGATCGTCGACGGCAAGCTCGGGAGCTTCTACTCGCAGGTGGTGCTGGTCGACCAGCCCTCCATCCGCGAACCGAAGCTGTCGGTCGCCGAGGTCATTGCCGCAGCCAACAAGTCTCTCGGCGCTTCGATCGCCGTCACCCGCTTCGCCCGCCTCAAGGTCGGCGAGGCGGCGACTTCATAGTCGCCAGTCGCACGGCAACAGTCCGCACGTCATCAGTCGGCGTTCCAACGCTGGACTGCTGATGTGCGGGCTCGACTCAAGACTGTCGACCTGCGACCTGCGACTCCCCTGCCACCTCCGCGCGTTGCGCCCCGTCGTGGCGCGCTATAATCTCCCCCGTGACTCGCCCGGCTGTTCCCGCATACAAACGCGTTCTCCTCAAACTCTCTGGCGAAGCGCTCATGGGCTCGCAGACCTACGGTATCGACCCGGCTGTCGCCACCCAGATCGCCAAGGACGTCGGCGAAATTCAGGGGATGGGCATCGAAACCGCCATCGTCATCGGCGGCGGCAACATCTTCCGCGGTGTCTCCGCCAGCGCGCGCGGCATGGACCGCGCGACTGCCGACTACATGGGCATGCTCGCCACGGTCATCAATGCGCTCGCGCTCCAGGACGCGCTGGAGCAGCAGAACGTGGTGACACGGGTGGTCACCGCCATCGAGATGCGCGCCGTCGCAGAGCCGTTCATCCGCCGCCGCGCCATCAGGCATCTCGAGAAGGGCCGCGTCGTTGTCTTCGGCGCCGGCACCGGCAATCCCTACTTCAGCACCGACACGGCCGCCGCACTTCGCGCCATGGAGATCAAGGCCGATGTCATCCTGAAAGGGACCAAAGTTGACGGCATCTACAACGCCGACCCCGTGCATCATCCCGATGCTTCGCGCTACGACCGCATCTCGTACCTGCAGGTGCTCGAGCAGGGGCTGAAGGTGATGGACGCCACGGCGATCTCACTGTGCATGGACAACAAGCTGCCCATCGTGGTCTTCAACCTGCTCACTCCCGGCAACATCAAGCGCGCCGTCAGCGGCGAACCGATCGGTTCGCTCGTCATGGCGTAGCCCGAACGGAGACATCGCTGCAATGGACGCCGCCGATCTCAAGACTCTCTTTGCTGACGTGCACAAGCGGATGACCGCGACCCTCGAGCATGTCCGCCACGAACTGGCTGGCGTGCGTACGGGCCGCGCCTCGGTCACCATCCTCGACAACGTGCATGTGGAAGCCTACGGGTCGCGCATGCCGCTGAACCAGGTGGCCGGCCTGTCCATCCCCGAGCCGACACTCATCATCGCGCAACCGTTCGATCCGTCGCTGCTCGGCATCATCGAGAAGGCCATCCGCGCGTCCGACCTCGGGCTCAACCCCGCGAACGACGGCAAGGTGGTCCGCATCCCGCTGCCCATGCTCACCGACGAGCGCCGCAAGGAGATGTCGCGGCTCGTGCACCGGTTGACCGAGGAAGGGCGCAACCAGGTGCGCCAGGCCAGACGCGATGCCAACGATCGCCTCAAGAAGTTCCTGAAGGACTCGTCGATCTCTGAAGACGATGAGAAGAAGGGGCTCGACGAGGTGCAGAAGCTGACGGACAGCTTCATCGGCAAGATCGACGACTTGGAGAAGAAGAAGGACTCGGAGCTGCTCGGGAACTGACGGCCGGACGTTCGAGGCCGCTCAGTCGCCGAAGACGATGCCGAGGTCCTTGGCCGTGAGCAGCGTATCGGAGTCGAGCGGGACGGTCCGTTGTCTGCCGACGATCTCCTCGAGCGGGCGGCCGATGATGTCGGGCGGGGCGAACGCCACCATCTTGCCGAAGTCGCCCTGACGAATCAGCTCGACGGCCTTGCCGCCGAAGCGCGTTGCCAGGATGCGGTCGAAGCTGGTTGGCGCGCCGCCGCGCTGGAGGTGCCCGAGCACCACCGAGCGGGTTTCCTTCCCCGTCATGCGGCCGAGCGCATCGGCCACCTGGGCGCCAATGCCACCGAGCCGCTCCACGCGACCGTCCCTGGCTTCCTCGAGGAGGGCTATCTTGCCGCCCTTCGGCATCGCTCCTTCCGCAACAACCACGATGCTGAAGCGCGAGCCCAGGCGGTCGCGTTCGCGCAGTTTCTCGGCGACGAGGCTGAGATCGAACGGCATCTCCGGAATCAGGATGGCGTCTGCTCCGCCGGCCACCCCGGCGTGCAGCGCGATCCAGCCGGCATACCGTCCCATCACCTCGACGACGATGATGCGGCGGTGGGCCTCGGCCGTCGTGTGGAGGCGGTCGATGGCGTCGGTCGCGAAGGCCACCGCGGTGTCGAAACCGAAGCAGTTGGTGGTGCCGACGATATCGTTGTCGATCGTCTTGGGGACACCGACGAGCGGTATGCCCTTCTGGTAGAACTGGTAGGCAATGCTGAGCGTGCCGTCGCCGCCGATGCAGACCAGGGCGTCGAGCCCCATCTTCCCGAACATCTCGATCACGCGTTCCGAGTAGTCGCGTGTGCCGTCGGAAGTCTCGATCGGATACGCGAAGGGGTTACCGCGATTGACGGTGCCGAGGATGGTGCCACCGAGCCGCATGATGCCGCGGACGTCGTGCGGGGTCAGGACTCGCGAACGTCCGACTTCGATCAGGCCATCGAAGCTGTCTTCGAGACCGACCACTTCGATACCGCTGTTGAAGGCAGACTTCACCACTGCGCGGATAACGGCGTTCAGCCCGGGAGCGTCGCCTCCCCCGGTGAGCACGCCGATTCGTCGAATGGATGACACGGGACCGACTATAGCAAATGGACCCAAGGTGGCCGTTGCCGCCGCGTAAAACGCCGTGCTAGAATCTGCCTGTCGCGATCGGACGTTGATCCGCGTCAGAGTGGGCGGCTAGCTCAGCTGGGAGAGCGCCGCGTTCGCAATGCGGAGGTCAGGAGTTCGATCCTCCT
>JBKJMH010000393.1:0-4644 GCA_046596625.1 Vicinamibacterales bacterium
CCGCGGTGAAGACCCCGGCATCGGCCGGGCGACGGTCTATCGTTCGCTGCAGTGGATGGTCACCGCCGGAATTGCCCACAAGGTCGATTTCGGCGAGGGCCGTTCCCGTTTCGAGCCCTCCCTCCGCCACCCCAGGCACTTCCACCTCATCTGCACCTCGTGTCACCGCACGTCTGAATTCCTGAGCTCCGACATCGAGGCGATTCTCGAGGAAGTTGTGGCGGCCAGGAATTTCGAGACGGTCGAGGCCGAGCTCAAGGTGTTTGGCATCTGTGAAGAGTGCCGCACCGGCACCAAGGCGACGACGCTGGACGGAGCGGCCACGGAGCTTGTGTTCGCCCGCGACGCGCTTCGCATTGCCGTGGCAACTGAGCGCAGCGGTCTCGAGTTCTACGCGCGTGCCTCGGCGCTCGCCAACGACCCGCGCGGCCGCGAGATCTTCAGGCATCTGGCGGAGGACGAGAAGGAACACCTGAGTACGCTCGAGAAGCGATACGCCGAGTTGATTGCCACCGACCCGACCCTTGAGGCCAGGCCGACGTTCCTGTTCTTCAAGGGCGCGGCGCAGGGCATCTTCGCGGAAGGGGCCGAGAAGCTCCGCAACGGCGTCGACGATCTGCAGGCGCTCCTCATCGGCATCCGCTGCGAGCGCGACTCGCACAAATTCTTCAAGAAGTACGGCGACCGCTTCGAGGACTCGGAAGGCAAGCAGATCTTCCTCGAGTTCGCCGAGGAAGAACGCGAGCATCGCGACATGCTCATCAAGGAATACCGCGCCCTTCAAACTCGGCTGGGCATCGGCCGTCAAGGCCGGCGCGGCAGCACACCGTTCACGACCCATTGATCGACCTGCACACGCATACGACCGCGTCGGACGGCAAGTGTTCGCCCGACGAACTGGTGGAGCGCGCCGCCGCCGCCGGTGTCACCACGCTCGGGCTCACCGATCACGACACGACGAGCGGCTGCGCGGCCACTGCCGCGGCATGCGCACGGCACGGTCTCCGGTTCGTCCCAGGCATCGAGATCACGGCCGTGGCGGTCGAGCGCGACGTGCATGTGCTCGCGTACTTCTTCGATCTCGAGTCGGATGCGCTCCGCACCTTCCTCGCCGCACAGCGATTGCGCCGCGTCGAACGTGTGCGCGAGATGTTCGCGCGCCTCGAGGCGCAGGGCATCCATCTCGATGTCGAGGCCGTTCTCGGCCCAGGCCTCTCGGACTCCACGCGTGCCGTAGGACGTCCGTGGATCGCGCGGGCACTGGTTGAAGCCGGCTACGTCTCCAGCGTCGGCGAAGCGTTCGACACCCTGCTGTCGCGCGGATGCCCGGCCTTCGTGCCGCGAATCGGCGCGAGTCCGGAGGATGTGTTCCGGAAGATTCACGAGGCCGGCGGCATCGCCGCGCTCGCGCATCCGGTGCTGGTGAAGCACGACGACTGGATTCCGACCTTTGCCGCAGCCGGGCTCGATGCGCTCGAAGCGTTCCATCCGGATCACAACGACGCCGACACCGCACGCTATCTGGCTCTTGCTGGCGAGTTGAACCTGCTCGTCACGGGCGGTTCGGACTATCACGCCGACGATGAACACGGGGGCGGTGGCCCTGGCAGCGTCGCGCTGCCGCGTCCCTACTTCGACCGGCTCGAAGCTGCTCGCCCCGCTACGCGGTAGCGACCGGGTTTCGATTCCGTCGGTGTAGCTGCGGACCTTCAGGTCCGCGAGGGCGCGGCCGACCTGAAGGTCGGCAGCTACAAGCTTCAGCCTGCCCGTCGGCGCGCGGCGATCCGCGCGACCGCATCAGGCGCCATCACTTCTTCGTCGAACAGGACGTCCATCCCCCGCAGCAACAGGCGCAGTTCGCCGGGTGCCAGCAGATGCGCCGGCGATCGCGGTCCGCGGTCGTAGCGCAGTTGGTGCTCGGTAAACGTTTCGAAGAGCAGCACGCCGCCAGGCACGAGCGCCTCGCGCAGCGCCGGGACAAGTGCGCGATCGAGATACCGTGTCACCACTACGGTGTGGAAGGTACGTCGCGGAAGTGGGAACTGTGTGCAATCGGCGCACACGCACGAGAGCGTGAGGCCGCCCGCCCTGGCCGACGCCCGCGCCTGCACTAGGGCGTCGAACTGCAGATCGAGCGCCGTCACACGAAAGCCTGCGGCTGCCAGCGCGAGCGAGTGACGTCCACGGCCAGCCGCCACGTCGAGCGCGCGCCGACCCGGAAACATCCCTGCAAGGCGAACGGCCCAGTGCGCGATGAAGGTTGAGGGAGCAGTGGCTCCGCGTGAGTCGGTCATACTGGACGCCATTCAACCATGACCGCACCTGTCCTGGAACTCACGGGCGTCACGAAGCACTACGGCGCGCTTCGTCCGCTGCGGCTCGCGCAGTTCGTGCTGTCGCCGGGAGAGCACGTGGCGATGCTCGGGCTCGACCAGCCCGCAGCTGAAGTGCTCATCAACCTGGTGACCGGAGCCAGCCTGCCCGACACCGGCGTCGTGCGGATCTTCGGCCGCACCACCTCGGACATCACCGACAGCGACGACTGGCTCACGCTGCTCGATCGTTTCGGCATCGTGACCGAGCGAGCGGCGCTCATCGACCCGATGACGGTGGTCCAGAATCTCGCCGTGCCGTTTTCGCTCGAGCTCGAGCCGCCCCCTGCGGACATTGCCAGGCAAGCCGCGGCGTTGGCGCTCGAGGCTGGGCTGCGCGAGTCGGTACTGGAACAACGGGTCGGCGACCTCGACGCTGCATCGCGCATGCGCGTGCGGCTCGGCCGTGCGCTCGCCTTCAATCCCGGGCTGCTGCTCCTGGAACATCCGTCCGCCACCCTGCCTCGTGCCGAGGTGATCCGTTTTGCGTGTGACGTGCGCGACCTGGCCGAACGGCGCGGCATCTCGACGCTGACCATCACCGCTGATCCCGAGTTCGCCGGTGCGATTTCGACGGTAGCGGTCGCGCTGGAAGCGGCGACGGGGAGGCTGCGCACACCGTGAAGGGTCACTGCACACACCAGCTGGCAACCATCGGGAACGAATATTGATTGTTCGCTTGCGGGCACGGTGCTCCAAGGAGACAGTCGAATGCCAGGCGGCACGATCAAGAGACTCGTTCGAGACAGAGGATTCGGATTCATCAAGGACGACGGCGGACAGGAGTGGTTCTTCCATCGTAGTGCGGTGGACGGCAGCTTCGACGACCTGAACGAAGGACAACGCGTCAGCTTCGACGAGGAGCCGAGCGCGAAGGGACCACGGGCGAGCAACGTTCGCGGCGAGGACTGAGCGCACGAGACCGATCGGCTGGAGGCTCGATGTACAGCGGTACAATCGGCTTCCGGCCGTGACGACGCTCCTCCTTTTCGACATCGACGGCACGCTGGTCCAGACGGGCGGAGCGGGCGCACGCGCCATGGTTCGCGCATTCACCGACGTGTTCGGCTTCTTCAACGGGTTTGGCTCGCTCTCGATGGCCGGGCGCACCGATGCCTGGATCATCGCCGAGATGTGCCGGGCTCATGGCCTCGAGGCGACTGCTGAGCGGCGTCAGGCCGTGCACGACATCTACGTCCAAGACCTCCCCACTGAGCTGCTCCAGCCTGGACCGCGCAAGGGCGTGCTGCCCGGTGTGCGTCACCTGCTCGACACTCTGGCGACTCAGGATGATGCGTACCTCGCGCTTCTCACGGGCAATATCAGACGTGGCGCCCAGATCAAGCTCGAACACTTCGACCTGTGGCGCTACTTCGCCGCGGGTGCCTTTGGCGACGATGCCCGCGACCGCAACAGCTTGCTGTGGACGGCGATGGCCAGCGTCGAGGAGGCGTGTGGACTGACGATCCGTCCAGCCGACGTAGTGATCATCGGCGACACGCCGCTCGATATTGCGGTGGCGGTGGCTGGTGGGGCGCGTTCGGTGGGAGTCGCGACGGGCAGCTACGACGTCGACACGCTGCTGGCAAGTGGGGCGGACGCCGCGTTCCCCGATCTCGATGATCCGGTGCGGGTGCTGGCGGCGCTGAGGCGGCCGCGATAGTGACCGGCCCGGTGTGACGCTCCGGGCCGGGGTTCCGGTCAGCCTTCGGTCAAGCGCACATCGCCGGCGCGCGGACCCTTGCCCGAGTCCTCTGGGGTGAAATCCACGCGCTGTCCTTCGCGCAGCAGTTCGAAGACCGAACCGCGCACCGAACTGCGGTGGAAGAAGTGTTCGATGCCGCTCTCATCGCGAATGAAGCCGAAGCCCTTGTCGATGAGAAGTCGTGCGATGGTCCCACTCGGCATACCGAAGCCCTCCGTTCGCCCCCGGGGACATCCCAGGCGGTGCTCGGCCGGCGACGGAATCCTGCGAAAGTACGCCGAATTTATCGAAAACTGCCGGCCGGCTTTGATTCCAGCAATTCCGTTGAGCTGGAAACCGCGCCAGTCTAGGTGGGTTCTCTGAAGGAAGTCAAGCGAAGGTCAGACTTCTGGTCCGTCTGGAGACTTCGGCCTTTTAGCCGCAGGCGGCGGGTAGGTGGTCCAGAAGTGCCGACCGCAGGCTGGGCACACCCAGTACTGATCCCGTGTCCACGGCATGCCTGCCGCAGGGTCGCGCATGTCCATCTCGGTGCCGCAGCGTTGGCAGCGAATGACAGGGGGCACGGGG
>JBKJMH010000396.1:0-3956 GCA_046596625.1 Vicinamibacterales bacterium
AACCGCTTCGCACCCGAACACCTGGTGGTCGAGAGCGATGCGCTGATCAATCGGCCCATCGTCGCCGGCGCGGTCTTTGTTGGTCCGCACACGGCGCAGGCCGCAGGCGACTACGCAACCGGGTCGAACCATGTGCTGCCGACGGCCGGCGCCGCCCGCTTCCGCGGCGGACTGAGCGCAGCCGACTTCGTGCGGGTGATGTCCGTGCAGCGGCTGACCGCCGACGGCCTGGCTCGTCTCGCACCGACGGTGGTGCCGCTCGCCAAGGCGGAAGGGCTGCGCGCCCACGCCGAGTCGGTCCAGATCCGGCTCTGACGGACAACGACCGTGATTGAGAAGTACCAGAAGCCGGCCGAACTTTACGACGGACTGCGCCTGCACCAGAACGAGAACACTGGCGGCTGCTCGCCACAGGTGCTCGCGGCGCTCGCCTCGCTGTCGTCGCAACAGGTGGGCTTCTATCCGCCCTACGAGGCGGCCACTCGCGCGTGCGCCAACTACCTGGGCGTCGAGCCGGATCGCCTGTCGCTGCTGAACGGGCTGGACGAGGGGATCATGGCCGTCGCGGTCAGTTACCTTCGGCCGCGGCCCGGGTCGGAGACGCCCGAGGCGATCATCCCGGAGCCGGCGTTCGAGATCTTTGCGTTCGACACCGAGGTGGTCGGGGGACGCCCGATTCGCGTCGAGCCGAACGCCGACTTCTCGTTCCCGCTCGATCGCGTCCTCGATGAGATCACGGCGCACACGCGGGTGGTCTTCATCACGAGTCCGAACAACCCGACTGGCGTGCTGACACCGCTCGAGTCCATCCGCACCGTTGCGGCGCGCGTGCCGAAGGACGCTATCGTCTTCGTCGACGAAGCGTATGCGGAATTCTCGGGCATCACCATCATCCCGGAGCTGGACCGCCTGCCGAACGTTGTCGTCGGACGCACGTTCTCGAAGGCGTTCGGCCTGGCCGGGTTGCGGGTCGGCGCCATCACCGGACGTCCGGACGCGCTCGAGCCCATTCGGCTGGTCGTACCGGTCTACAGCGTGAACATCGCCGCGGTCGTCGCGGTGCAGGCGGCCCTCGACGACCTGGCGTACATGGAGCACTACAAGGCGCAGGTGGAACAGTCGAAGGCGCTGCTCTATGCCGCCTGCGACAGGCTGGGCCTGCGATACTGGAAGAGCGCGGCGAACTTCGTGCTGGTCAATGCTGGTGAGCGCGCCGATCGATTGGTGCAGGGCGCCGCGGCGCGCGGCATCTACGTGCGCAATCGTTCGAAGGAGCCGGGGCTGGAAGGGTGCCTGCGGGTGGGCGCCGGTATCGTGGCTCACACCGAGCGGTGCATCGACGTATTCGAGGAGGTTCTGTGCGGCGCGGAGTAATCGACAGACGCACCACCGAGACGCAGATCGCCTTAGCGATCACGCTCGAGGGCAAAGGCACGTATGAGGTGCAGACCGGCATCCGGTTCCTCGATCACATGCTGGAACTGTTCGCCCGTCATGGCGGCTTCGACCTGAAAGTGCACGCCACCGGCGACCTCGACGTCGACCAGCACCACACGGTCGAAGACCTGGGCATTGCGCTCGGCGAAGCCGTGTCGAAGGCGCTCGGCGATCGCAAGGGGATCAACCGCGCCGGCTACTTCGTGATGCCGATGGACGAAACGCTGGCCGTCGCCGCCATCGACCTTGGTGGCCGCCCGCACACGGTGGTCGACCTGAAGACGAAGGTGCGCATCGTCGGCGACCTGCAGGTGGAACTGGTCCACGACTTCTTCGAGGGCTTCGCGACCGGCGCGCGCGGCAACGTGCACATCAAGGTGATGTACGGCCGCTCGAACCATCACAAGGTCGAGGCGTCGTTCAAGGCGTTCGCTCGCGCGCTGCGTGTCGCGGTGGCGAAGGACAAGCGCATGGCGAAGATGCTGCCCAGCACCAAGGGGCTCATGTAAGTGCAGATTGCTGATTTCAGACTGCAGATTGGAATACGGCGTGCACCCGCGAATTGCGCTGATTGATTACAAGGCCGGCAACCTCACCTCCGTGCGCAAGGCGCTGGCGGCGGTGGGCGCCGAGGTATACACCCCGGAGCAGCCAGAGGAGTTGGTGGATGCCCAGGGGATCATCGTCCCCGGCGTCGGCCACTTCGCGGCGACGGCCGCGCTCGATGCGGCATGGACTGATGCCATCCTCGGGCGCGTCGGCGAAGGGCGGCCACTGCTTGGCATCTGCCTCGGGCTGCAGTGGCTCTACGAGGGGAGCGAGGAATCGCCCGACCTGCGGGGGCTCGGCGTGCTCAGCGGCACCTGCCACAAGCTAAAGGGCGACAGCACCGAGGGGCACGTCATCAAGGTGCCGCACGTCGGCTGGAACAGCCTCGAGCGTCTGTCGACGGCGCCGATCATCGACGGCATCGCCGACGGCGCGCAGGTCTACTTCACCCACAGCTACGTTGCGCCCGTCACCAGCGACAGCGCGGCGGCCACGAGCCACGGCGAACGCTTCACCTCGATCGTGCAGCGCGGCCAGGTGGCCGGCGTGCAGTTCCACCCCGAGAAGTCCGGTGAGGTGGGCCTGCAGATTCTCCGCAACTACATGAGGATGGTGGGCTGACCCGTGCTGTCGAAACGCATCATTGCCTGTCTCGACGTTCGCGACGGCCAGGTCGTCAAGGGGATCAACTTCGAAGGGCTGCGTTCGGCGGGCGATCCTGCCAACCTCGCGCGACGCTACAACCTCGAAGGGATCGACGAGCTGGTCATTCTCGACATCACGGCCACGCTCGAACGGCGACGTGCGCTTGCCGACACCATCCGCGCCGTGGCACGCGAGCTCTTCATCCCTCTCGCTGTCGGCGGCGGCATCAAGACCGAGGACGATGCGGCGGCGGCGGTTGATGCGGGTGCTGACAAGGTGAGCCTGAACAGCGCGGCGCTCATCAATCCCGGGCTGCTGACGACGCTGGCCAACCGCTACGGCAGCCAGGCGGTGGTGTGCGCTATCGACGCAAAGCATGCCGTGGACGCCAAAGGCCACAAGATTTACGCCGTCTACTCGCGCAGTGGTAGCACCGCCGCCAACCGCGACGCGGTCGAGTGGGCGAAGGAAGCCGAGCAGCGCGGGGCGGGCGAGATCCTTCTCACCTCGATCGATCGTGACGGCACCAAGGTCGGCTTCGACTGCGAGATGACGGCGGCCGTGTCGAAGGCGGTATCGATTCCGGTGATTGCGTCCGGCGGCGCCGGCGGCCTCCACGACTTCGTCGACGTGTTCACGACCGGTGCGGCCGACGCAGCGCTCGCGGCGTCGATCTTCCACTACGCCGAAACCAGCGTACACGCGCTGAAAGAACACCTCCGGACGCACAAGATACCTGTCAGGCTCTAGCCGTTTTTCACGAAGGCGCGAAGACACACGAAGATCCTTTCTGGAAGGGCCAGATTGTCCTTCGTGTTCCTTCGTGGTCTTCGTGATGCTTTGAACCCTATGCTAATTCCCGCAATCGACTTGAAAGACGGCGCCGTCGTACAGCTCGTGCAGGGCGAGCGGTTGGCGATCCGCGACGACGACATCAATAAGTGGGTGACGCGCTTCGCGCGCTTTCCGAAGGTGCAGGTGATCGACCTGGATGCCGCCATGGGGACGGGCGACAACCTCGCCATCGTCCGCCGCATCGCCGGGCAGCTCACCTGCCGCGTCGGCGGCGGCGTGCGGTCGGTTGAACGGGCGCAGGACATCCTGTCCGCTGGCGCGACCGCGGTTATTGCCGGATCGGCGCTGTTCAAGGACGGCCAACCCGACCTGGCATTCGCCGCGGAGCTCGCCGACGCCATCGGCCCGGAACGGCTCATTGCGGCCGTCGACAGCAAGGGGGGGCTGGTCGTCGTGAACGGCTGGAAGACCGCTCTGCCGATCACCGCGGTCGAGGCGGTGAAGGCGCTGGAGCCGTTCTGCGGCGAGTT
>JBKJMH010000399.1:0-8248 GCA_046596625.1 Vicinamibacterales bacterium
CAGGGTGATGTCGTTCAGGCCGCGATTACCGTTGCCGCCGCCGATATCCGAGTGCACGCCGCGGAACCAGACTTCACAGGCCCCAGGCAGGCGCGTCGGCAGGAACGACAAACGCCGCTCGTCGAGCGCCATGGCATGGAAGCAGAACTTCAGGTTCTTCCTGGGCAGGTCGAGATGATGGCCGATGTTCAGGATGTCGCTGCCAAGGTTCGCGAGGCCGAACGCCGCCACGACGTCCCACACACCGAGGAAGCGGATCTCCGGATCGGGTTCCACCACCTCGTCCGTGCCAGGCTTTCGGATGCCATGCTCCTGCACGTAGTGGCAGAAGTCGAGCGTTGTGGCCGCACCGCGGCTGAAGCCGACCACGTCGATGATGTGGTCGCCGGTTGCCCAGGCCGTGCAGAGGTGGTCGTAGGCTTCGCGGATGCGGGGCAGTTCGCCGAGGCCGAAGACGCCGCCCAGCACACGACCGAGGATGTCGTAACGAGTGCCGACCCCGGGCACATAGAAGTCGGTGGTGCCGGAGTTCTTCCGGTAGGCCGCATGAAAGCGGGCGACGTTGGTGTTCTCGTAGGACGGATCGTCGCCCGTCTTGGCTTCGTTCCAGGTGCCGTCGAATGCGTAGAGTGCCATGGTGTCCCGTGAGTGTAACGACAGTTGCGTAACGCTGCATGTGCCCGAGGAGAACGTCTCGTCACGTGACAGGGTCGCACATCATGGGCTGCCGCGCTCGATGACGGGCTCGGGGGCACGGTCGGGGTGGGCTCGCGCGCTCGTCTGTTCACGTGTGCGGGCATCGACACCATCCCGCCGCTGGGCCAGAATGGCGCTCGTGGTGACGAGGCTTTTACTGCGCTGGTCAGTTGCGTTGGCCGTCGTGCTTGCGGCTGCTGCGGCGCCGGTGTTCGCGCAGGCGGATGGCACGACCGCCCTCCGCGCGGAGGCGGCTACGCTCCCGCAACTCCGCAGCCTCGTCGTCTCGCACCACGGGAAGATCGTCTCGGAATACCACGCACGCGGCGTGCGACCGGCGGGGCTTGCCAACATCAAGTCCGCCAGCAAGAGCCTCATCGCCACGCTCGTCGGCATCGCCGTCCAACGTGGACTGATCCCCAGCGTTCGCGAGCCGATCGTCACCTGGTTCCCGGAACTGCGCGGGGACAAGGACCCGCGCAAGCCGCGCATCACCATCGAAGACCTGCTGACGATGAGGGCCGGGCTCGAGTCGACGAGCGGCCGGAACTACGGGCGCTGGGTGCAGAGCCCCAACTGGGTGCGCTTCGCCCTGGCTCGCTCCATGGTTGCCGACCCCGGCGCCGAGATGCAGTACAGCACCGGGAGCAGCCACCTGCTGTCGGCCATCCTGGCGAAGGCCACGAAGGCCAGCACGTTCCAGTTCGCGAACGAGGCGCTGGCCAGGCCGCTCGGCTTCACGCTGGCGCGCTGGCCGGTCGATCCGCAAGGGGTCTTCTTCGGCGGCAACGACATGCTGCTCACGCCGGCGCAGATGGTGTCGATCGGCGAGCTGTATCTGCGCCGCGGGCTCGTCAACGGCAGGCAGATCGTGCCGGCGGCCTGGGTCGACAGCTCCTGCGTCTCACGCACAACCTCCGTCTTCGACGGCGACCGCAAGTACGGCTACGGCTGGTGGCAGCAGGAATTCGAGGGCGGCAGCGCCTGCTTCGCCTGGGGATACGGCGGCCAGTACATCATGGTGTTCCGCGACCTGGAGCTGGTCGTGGTGGTCACCTCGTCGACGACGGTGAGCGACGAACGCCGCGGACACCGGCGGCAGCTGTTTGCGCTGATCGAACGGCAGGTACTGGCGCCGCTGCGCGCCACCGCGGCGGAGCGCTAGCGCGCGTGTCGATTCGGCTCGCGACGATCGCGCTAGTGTCTGGCGCCGTAGAACGCTTCGCGGTCGACAGTGAGGTAGACGAGGTTGGTGCCGATGAAGTACGCGAACATCGACCAGGTGCCGAACCCCTTGCGGTTGATGGTCACGAAGCTCGCATGCTCGCCGACGGCGACAGTGAAGTCGATAGTCTTCCAGAACAGGGTGTTGTGAACGCGCAGCCGATGTGGGCCAGGCGTAATCTCGCGCGAGATCTCCTGCCCGGCGTTGAGCACGGCGAGCCGCTCCCCATCGAGCGACACATAGATCTGGTGCAGGCGGGCGTCCTCTTCCGACGTGCGCCGGATGCTGAGACGCGACGTCCACGACTGCCGCAGTTGCTCGACGATACGATCGAGGTCCGCGTCGGTCGGCGTCGGCGCCGACTCGATGTCGACGGTGGTGCGTCGTGACATGTCAGTGAACCTGCCCGCGTCAGGATACGCCAGACCTGTCCTGTCACACCACTGAGCGATACTGTTGGCATCCCGATGCTCGAGTGTCGCCCGCACCTTTCGCTCCGCACCAATCCTGACCCGGCCGTCGCACGGAGCTGCCGATGAGCGGCGCGTTCGCCGGCTTCGACGTGCGGATCGACCCGTGGGCGGTTGAATACGGCTCGGAAACGCCGACCGAGTTTGAGGAGGACGAGGAAGCCGTCGATCTCGACGTCGCAGTCGAGCATCCGGCCGAGGCCTGGGCGCCAATTACGCCAGAGTGCCACGGACCGCCGCCGGAGCTGGCCGTGGTCGACGGCGTGCGCCGTATGGAAGCCCGGCTTGTGGTCTCCACCGGAGGCCGCACGCTGCACGGGGCGCTCGGGGCCTACGGCGTCGGCGTGGTGCACTGCCGCGACGGACGCGCCACGTTCGGCGAGGAAATCCGTGGACGCCTGCTCATTCTGGGGTCGGGCCACATCCTCCCGTCCGCAGTGGCGGTGTCGCCCGGCCTCATCTACGAGCCGCGAAGCGTCGCCGACGACGACCCCGATGCTCCGCTTCGTGGCATCCACAGCGAGATGCGCGTCGTCGAAGAACAGCTGGCGCGCCGGCTGGCGGCCGATGCCGGGGTACTGGTGCTGGCGGATGGTCCACTCAGCATCGGCGGCAACACCGCCGGCCGCGTCGTAGGCTTCGTGAAGCGCCTGTTCAAGCTGTATCTCGGGCCGGAGCAGTTGCCGGTGCTGCGTGCGCTCACGTGCGGTACGCGCACGCCGGTGTTTCTCATCCGCAGTGCCGGCCGGTTTGCGCGCTACTCCTGGTTCATCCGGATTGCGAACCGCCTCCGTGTCGAGTCCGACCTCACCGGGCTGGTGCGGCTCGAGGTGTCCGAAGGGGTCGGTGTCGACGAAGCCGTCCGGCTGGCCAACCTCACGACCAGCGTCATTCCGCGGTTCGTGCCGTCGCGCAGCCGCGACCCGCGCGCGCCGCAGAACCTCGTGCCCATTGGTGCGCTCGAACAGCATCTTCGGCGCGGCCTTGGCGACACGAGGCTGATCCATCGCCGTCTGGCCACCTTGCTGGCCCGGGAGCTCTCGCATGTCTGATTCGACAACCCCGGTCGGGCTGGTCCTTGGGTCGCAGGACTCGACGCCGCTCGATTTCTGGGTCGGGGTTCGCGATGGCGAACGCCTGCAACTCGACGATCTGGTCGTGGTACACACGCCTATCGGCGACGGCGAACAGGTCACCTTCTACGGCCTGGTCGACATCGTCCGCAAGCGCTTCGAGGGCAGCCAGTTCGACACCGACGCGTTCCGCGTGGCCGATGGGACGCTGCCGGCCGATATCTCGTATGCCGCGCATGTGCAGGTCACCCGTGTCGAGCCGGAGTACTTCGTGCCGCCGACTCCTGGCGACGCGGTGTACGTGGTGCACGACGAAGAGTTCCGGAAAGCCCTCTACTTCGACCGCATGGAGCGCAGCGTGGCCATCGGACTCACGCGCACGGGCGAGCCGGTGCACGCGAACCTCGAATTCCTCGACGGCACGCGCGGCGCACACGCGTCCATCAGCGGCGTGTCCGGCGTGGCCACGAAGACGTCGTACGCCAGTTTCATCCTTTACTCGCTGTTCCACTCGAACGCGCTCGGGCTTGATGCGGCCAACGCCAAGGCACTCATCTTCAACGTGAAGGGTGAAGACCTGCTCTGGCTCGACAAGCCGAACGTAAAGGTGACGCCAGAGACGCGCGCGGAGTACGCGAAGCTTGGCTTGCCGGCCGGTCCGTTCCAGAGCGTGGCGTTCTTCGCGCCCACGCGAAAGGGCAGCGTCACGCCGATGCCCGACACCGGCAGCCGCCAGCAGGGCGTCAGCCCTTACGTGTGGACCATGCGGGAGTTCTGCCGCGAGCGCTTGCTGCGCTTTGCGTTCGTCGACGGCGAGGACGCGCGCGCACAGATTCATCTGGTCATCACACGCGTCGAGCAGGCCCTCGAGAAGGCGGCCCGCGACGGCGACCAGGGCACGGCGAACGTCGTCATCGACGGCACGGTGCTGACGTCGTTCAGCGACCTGATTGAACTGGCGAGCGGCCCGTGGCTCGAGGGGTTGCTGCTGACGTCGCGCGTGGCGGGCGGCACGCAGGACGCGTTTGTCAGGCGCCTGCACTCGGCTGGCGAGCGCATGGGGCACCTGGTCAGCGGACATTCGGACGCCCGAGGACGCACTATCGACTGGTCGGCGCAGCAGGTGACGGTGGTCGACATCCATTCGCTCCACGCCACGGCGCAACTGTTCGTGGTGGGTGTGCTGCTGAAGCGGATGATGGACCAGAAGGAACAACAGGGCGGCTCGCGGCCGCTGGTGTTCGTGGTGCTCGACGAACTGAACAAGTACGCGCCGCGCGAAGGGTGGAGCCCGCTGCACGGTCTGCTGCTCGACATCGCGGAGCGCGGCCGGTCGCTCGGGGTGTCGTTGTTCGGCGCACAGCAGACGGCCAGCGAAGTGGAGCGGCGCATCGTTGGCAACGCGGCGCTGAAGGTGGTGGGACGGCTCGACGCCGCCGAGTCGGAACGAAGCGAGTACGGCTTCCTGTCGAGGGTCGGACGCGTGCGGGCGACGCTGCTGCGTCCGGGGTCGATGATCGTGTCGCAGCCGGAAATCCCGATGGCCATCTTGTTGCGCTTCCCGTTCCCGGCCTGGGCGACGCGCGCCAGCGAAGTGGCCAGCGAAGAGACGGGCACCGACCCGTTTGCGCGGATGTCGCCCTAGCATGCGCATCGTTCACACGTCGGACTGGCACGCCGGTCGAATCTGGAAGAGCCGAAACCGGCTTGCGGAGCTGCGCACCGTGCTCGACCACCTTGCCGCGTTCATCGAGCGCGAGCGCATCGATCTGGTGCTGATGTCGGGCGACGTGTTCGACAGTACGTCGCCAGCGGCCGACGCCGAACGCGCGGTGTCCGAGTTCTTCATGCGGCTTGGGCGCGCCCGGGTGCCGTCGGTGGTGGTGGCAGGCAATCACGATAATCCCGCTCGGCTGGAGGCGTGGGGGCTGCTGGCGGAGTTCGTTGGCGTCCGCACGCTCGGATTGCCAAAGCGCCGGACCGCAGGCGGACTCATCGAACTGGAGACGACGAACGGCGAACGTGCCTGCATTGCGGCCGTGCCGTTCGCGCCGGTCGGCCGGCTGGTGGAAGCGCTTACGCTGGCGCACGACGAGACGGCGGCCCGTCAGCTCTACGCCGACGCGATGCAGCGGATCTTCGCGCACCTGGCGGAGGGATTCAGGGCCGACGCGGTGAACCTGGCCGTGGGGCACTCGCACGTGTCTGGCGCGAGGCCCACGGGCTCGGAGCGCGTGGTCACCCTCGGCGACGACTGGGCCGCCACACCGCAGGCAATGCCGTCCACCGCGCAGTATGTGGCGCTCGGGCACATCCACCTGCCGCAGCGTGTGATGGCGGCGGGTCCGCACACCGAGTACGCGGGTTCGCCCATGCAGCTCGACTTCGGGGAGGTGGGCCAGGTGAAGACGTTTGCGGTGGTCGAGGTCACGCCAGGCAAACCGCCACGCGTCGAGCACGTCCCCTATGAGGGCGGCGTGGAACTGGGCGACTGGTCCGGCACCCTGGCGGAACTGGAAGCGTCAGTCGAACGCCTCAGTGCGTTCGGCTACCTGCGGCTGCGCGTGTCGCTCGACGCGCCGATGCCCGAGCTGAACCGCCGCCTACGCCAGCTTCTGCCCAACGTGGTGGTGGTGGATGCCGTGCTGCCCGAACTGGAACCGGGCCGGCCCGAACCGGTGGCGGCGTCGGTGGCGCCTGCCGACCGGTTCCGTGCGTTCCACCAGCGCCGGCACCAGCGCGAAGCCGAAGACGCGACGATGCAACTCTTCAACGAGCTGTACGCGCTCGCGGAGACCGACTGACATGAAGCCCGTTCGTCTCGAAGCCGAGGGCTTCACTTGTTACCGCGAGCGGCAACCCGCGCTCGACTTCACCGGCCTGTCGCTGTTCGCGATCGCCGGTCCGACCGGCGCCGGCAAGTCGAGCATTCTCGACACCATGCTCTATGCGCTCTACGGCGAGGTGCCGCGCATCGGCAAGCAGGGCATCGGCGAGTTCATTTCGCATGGCCGCGACGCGATGTCGGTCACACTCGACTTCGCCGTGCGTGGCGCCGTGTATCGGGTGGCGCGGCGCGTGAAACGCGGCAAGAAGAACCTGTCCACGGTGGCGGTGCTGGCCGAGCTCGCAGCCACGGGGGAACGCAGCCTCGCCGAAGGCGTCAAGCCGGTCAACGAGGCGATTGCACGCCTGCTCGGGCTCGACTTCAGCGCCTTCACGCAGACGGTCATTCTGCCGCAGGGCGAGTTCGCAAAGTTCCTCAAGGCGGCGCCGAACGATCAACGCGCCATTCTGCAGCACCTGCTCCGGCACGAAGTGTTCGAGCGCATGCGCGCCGAAGCCGAACGTCGTCGCGGCGACGACGAGCGCGAGGTGCGTGCACTGGACGGACAGCTCGGCAGATTTGCACATGCCTCGGCTGCGGCGCTTGCGGCGCGCCAGAACGAACGGAGTGCGGCGGAGCTGACGCTGGCCGAACTGGCGGTGCGAAAGACGACGCAGGAGGCCGCGGTGCAGGCGCAGCGCGTCCGTCATCAACTGACGCTGGAAGTGCAAATGCTTCGGACACGACGGGTCGCACTCGACACGGCGGCGCCAGCGGTGGCGACCAGGAGCGACGAACTGACCGCGGCGCGGCGCGCGGCGCACATTGTGCCGCGCATCGAGGCGTGCGCCTCCGCTGCAGCCCACCTCGCCGCCGTCAGTCGCGAGCGAAGCGCAGCGGAGGCGGCAGCCTCGTCGCGAACCGGCGCTGTGCACGCGGCCGAGGAGCGCGCGGCACGGGCGACGGCCGATGCCGAGCCTTGTGCCGAACTCGCGCGCCAGATCCGAGCGCTCGACGAGATTACCGGCGACCTCGCGCGTCGAACGGTGTTACAGCGGGAGCTGGACGGCTTCGGGCGCAGCCTGCCTGCAGCACGCAGCTGCAGCGCCGAGGCGCGAACCCGTGCCGACCAGGCGCGCGCCGCGTCGGAATCGGGGCGCGCGGTACTCGAGGACGCGCGTGTGGCCCTCGCAGGCTCGGGCTTCGATGCCGTCGAGCAACACCAACTCGACGAGTTGTGGACCACGGTGGTGCAGGTGCGATCCGCGGACGATGAACTGGCGCGTCAGGCCGACGCCCGGCAGCGGCTCGAGGTGGAACTTCAGCGAGCGAAGCGCCTGGCTGCCACCCAGAACAAGGCGTGGACTCTCGCGACCGACGCCGCCGCGGCCGCCACCGACGCCGAACGCGTCGCCACCGCGGCACTCGAGCAGGGGCAGGCGCGGTTTCAGGCCGCCGCTGTACGCGAGCACCTGCACTTGGGCGAGGCGTGCCCAGTGTGCCTGCAGACAGTGGTGCTGATGCCGCCGCAGCAGTCGGTTCCCGAACTCGAGGCGCTCGCCGCGGCTCGCGAGCAGGCGCGAACAAACCTGACCGTGGCGCAGCGTGCGCTGCAGGAAGCCGGCGCGAAGCGGGCAACTGCGGCTGCCGGCGGGGACAGCGCACATCAGGCGCTGGACACGGCATCGGCGGCAATCGACCTGAAAGCCACCGATCGACGCGTCCTTCTCGCACGCATCGTCGAGGCGCTGGCCGGCACGGCCGCCGCGCCACCGGACGCTGATGTGTGTCTGGTGGTCGAGGAGCGGCGCCAAGGGCTGCGTGCGTCGAGGGTGTCGCACGACCGCGCCGCGGCAGCACTGAGGCGAGCCGAGGCGACCGAGGCCGCCGCTGCTGTGGGCCTGGTGAAGGCGGAAGCCGAACGCAGTGCGGCCACCGCGGACCTGGACCGGCTGGA
>JBKJMH010000169.1:0-3016 GCA_046596625.1 Vicinamibacterales bacterium
GTGCGCGCCCACGCCCAGGAGATGGACGAAGCGGTCATGTACAAGCACATCGACCTCTACGTGAACCAGTTCTCGGTCGACCTCGGGTATGAAGGCATGTGTGCGATCACGACGCTATTCGACACGGCCGCGGCACTGAACCTCGTGCCGGCGTCGAACGAGCCGCTCTTTCTCTCACGGTGAACATGAGCATGACCGAGGCGCGCAACCCGTACGGGCTCGCCCTGCTTGGCAGTGTCGTGGTGACCGGTGCCGCGTTCATGCCCTGGTTTCACGTCGGAGTGGTCGGCCTGGCAGGTATCCCCGACCCAGCCGGTTACTTCGTGGCCGCCATGGGCGTGACCGGAGTGGGGTTGGCGGTCGTGGGGCTCAGGACGAGGCGGGATACGCGTCAGGGGCTGGTGCTGGCCGGGCTCGCCGCGATCACCACGCTGGCTGTGGCCTGGCAGGTGGGCCCTGCCACCATCGCCAGCCGGGCGCAGGCGCGTGCGGAGGCGGTGGCGCTGGTCGATAACCTTAGCGTCGAGCCTGTGCCGCCGGTCGGAGCGAGTGTCGGACTCTTCGGTGGGATGGCCGGCGCTGCCGCGATGGCTGCGGCCGGTCTGACTCGTCTGCGCCGTCGGACCGAACGCTGAGCGGGCCGACCTGAAGGTCGGCAGCTACATACTGGAACACGCCTGAAAACACGAGGGGCGCCGCGGCCCCCCGGCCCACGGCGCCCCTCGCGGCCTTGCTTCCCCCAGAACGATCCGTCTACTGTTGGTGATTCGCGCCGCTGGCACCCAGTGCGCCGGCGACCTGCGCGTTCTGCAACTGCGCCCCGAGCAACTGCGCCGCCGTGGAATCCGCGAGAATCTGACTCAGCGCGGGGCTGGCGAGCGCACCCTGCAGGCCAGGCGAGGCCAGCGCGGCCGCGAAGTTCCTGTTCAGCATGGCCTGTGCGAGGGCCGGGTTCGCCAGCGCGGCCTGCAGCTGCGGGCCGGCAAGGGCCGCCGCGAAGTCCTTGTTGGCCAGTGCCTGGGCCAGGGCCGGATTTGCGAGCGCCGCGGCGAGCTGGCTGTTCGCGCCGGACACGCTCAAGCCGGAGGCGGAAACGCCGGTGCCGTTCGCCGCCGCATTGACCAGCGCCTTCTGCAGGTCCGGCGAGGCCAGGGCCTGTGCGAGCGCGGGGTTCGCGAGAGCCGCCTGGACGGTGGGGCTGGCCAGCGCCTGTGCGAGGGTGCTGTCAGCGAGGGCCGCCGAAATCTGGGCGTTACCAAGGGCCGCCTGCACGTCTGGCGAGGCCAGGGCCGCCACGGCCATCTTGTCGCGTGAGAGCTTCTCGAAGACGTCGGACTGCAGGAACGCGGCAAGCGCCGGGTTCTCGACCGTCACGTCGCTCTTCTTGATCTGCTCGGCGTTGTAGCGCTGGGCGGCGCCGATCGTGCCTTCCGTCCCTGTCGTCGCGGGGAAGCCGCCGTTGATGTACGACACCAGGAGGCCCGCCGCTGCGATACCAATCAGGCCGATGAGCACTTTCTTCGCCATGTCCAATCCTTCTTCTTTGTGGCGCGCCACGCGTCGCCGACTGTTGTTCTGAACCGACTGATGCTTCGTGCGCCACATCACCTGGCCGATAAGCTCAGGTGGCGGCTCCACCATGCCCAGCGCGTTCAGGGCAGTTGTTACGCGCGCATCGGCGATCGGGTCGACCTCGTGCGGCGCGTTCTCGTTGTGTGTCATGTCTCTGCTGTCATATACACAGCTGGCGCGGAAAAGTTGGTGGGCCTGGTGCGCCTAGATGAAATTCTTGTCGGCGAGGAGGACGGCGAGGCGTTGCCGGGCGGAGTAGAGGCGCGACTTGACGGTCTTCACCGGCACCCCGGTCGAGGCCGCGATCTCGTCGTACGACAGCTCCGTAAAGTGCCGCAACAGCACCACTTCCCGCTGTTCCTCACTCAACGCGAGCAAGGCGGCCTGCACCACGGCCCGCCGCTGATCCTCTTCCAACGCGTCGGCTGGCGAGCCGGATGCGATCAAGTCGGCCGGCAGCGGGGCCGATGGTCGCCGTCCGCGGAGGGCGTTGAAGCACTCGTTCCGCAGGATCTGGTAAATCCAGCTGAAGAACTTCTGCTCCTGATCGAACGACGCGAGGTTCTCGAATGCCTTCACGAAGGCGTTCTGGGTCGAGTCGAGTGCCTCGTCTCGGCTCCCGAGCAGTCTCGTCGCCAGGTTGTAGAGAGGGCGCTGGTAGCGCTCGACCAGCGGCTCGAAGGCAGTTGAATCGCCCGAGAGGCATCGCCGGACAAGGACCACATCCTCGTCGCTGTTCGTGTGCACGGTGTCCGGAAAGTAGCGCGCCGCCGCCCGACGTCCTGCCGGTCTCCCGAGCGTATCGCAATCCGGGACCAATCGCGGCGTTCCGTTGTCCGGACGCGCAAATTGGCCCGTGGCCCGCGGCTATATCCCAGCCAGGATGGCGTGCATCCGGCGCACGCCGTCGGTCAGGCTGGCCGGGCCAGGCTGCAGGATGATCGACGAGGGGATCTCGAAGATGCGCCGGTCGCGCACCGCCGCCATGTCGCTCCATCCGGGCCGGGACACGATCGTGGCCGGCCTGACCCGCTTGCCGCACCAGGACGCGAAGATCACCTCCGGATCGCGCTGCGCAACAGCGTGCGCCGACACGATGCGATCGCGGGCCAGCCTTGCCGATGCCAGCTCGGGAAAGATCGGGTCGGCTCCGGCAATGGCCATCAGTTCTTCGACCCACCGGATGCCGGAGATGAGCGGCTCGTCCCACTCCTCGAAGAATGCCCGCGGCCGGCGCGTGAAGCGGCTCGCTGCAGTCGCAATCTCGTCGAGTCCGGCCTCGAGCCGATCCGCGAGCTGTTCGGCCGCCGGCTGGCAGCCGACCAGACCGCCCAGCATGCGCACCATCTGCAGGATTTCGGCGATGCTGCGCTGGTTGAAGGTCACCACGGCCACGCCGCGCCGTGTCAGTTCAGCGGCGAGGTCGGCCTGCAGGTCCGAGAAC
>JBKJMH010000272.1:0-2635 GCA_046596625.1 Vicinamibacterales bacterium
GGAGGCGCCGCTCAGGCTCAAATCGGGCGTTGTCACAGCATCAACTCTAATGGGGAATGGCTCGCCCGGTGAGCCCGTGTTTCCGAGCGACCCGAACACCGGGACGGATGCGCCGCAGTCTGCCCCAGGAATGCCGGGCAGAACTGCGATCTCGAATGCTCTTAACCCGCTGACCTGTGGTAGTTTGTCCCATGATTTCGATTGACGTCGGCCGCCGCGCCGTGTGGCTCGGTCTAACCTGTTGTGCCCTTCTTCTAGTAGCCGCTCCCGTCGTTGCGCAGCCCCAGCAGCACGATCACTCACAGGACCAGCCCGAAACCGGGCAGCCGAAGCCGGCGGCCACGACCCGAGGCACACAACTCCAGATTCAGGTGACGCGCGCGTCGCGTGCGCCCGAGATCGACGGCATCCTCTCTGATGAGGCCTGGCGCACCGCAACGGTCGTCGACAGCTTCACGCAGCAGGAACCGGCGAACGGGCAACCGGCCACGGAGCGTACTGAAGTGAGGATGCTCTACGACGCTGGCAACCTCTACATCGGGGTACACGCGTTCGACTCCGAGCCCGATCACCTTCGCGCGACCGAGATGCGGCGCGATTCGTCGCGCATCATGGACGAGGACAACTTCCAGGTCATATTCGACACCTTCCGCGACTCACGCTCGGGCTATATGTTCGTGACGAACCCGCTCGGTGCCAAGCTCGAGCAGCAGATCTTCGAGGAGGGCGGCGGCAACGTCCGCGGTTCGGCATCGAACGTCAACAAGGACTGGAACGGCGTGTGGGAAGCAGCGTCGCGCCGCACCAGCGACGGTTGGATCACCGAGATCGCCATCCCGATGGTCACCCTCCGCTCGCCCGACGTGCCGGTGCAGACGTGGGGCATGAACTTCTCGCGCAACATCCGCCGCAAGAACGAAATCGTCTACTGGTCGCCAATCCCCAAGCCGTACAACCTGATGCAGGTCAGTCTGGCGGGCAGCCTCACCGGCATGACCGATCTCAACCGCGGACTCGACCTCCGGTTGAAGCCCTATATGACGACGGGAGGGAAATACGACCGCGTCGGCTCCGTGTCGAACACCGACGGGCTGAAGGAGGTCGGTGTCGACGTCAAGTACGGCCTCGGCCACGGCCTCGCGCTCGATCTCACGGTGAACACCGACTTCGCCCAGGCCGAAGTGGACGAGCAGCAAGTGAACCTCACCCGCTTCGCGCTGTTCTTCCCGGAGAAGCGCGACTTCTTCCTCGAGAACTCGGGGCAGTTCACCGTCGGCACCCAGGGACTCGAACGGCAGATGGACCTGTTCTTCAGTCGGCGCATCGGCCTCTCGGACACCGGGCAGCCGATCGGCATCCGCGGCGGCGCCCGCCTCACCGGCAAGGTAGAGGGGAACAACATCGCGGTGATGGACCTGCAGACCGAGGAGTTCAACGGCCGTCCGGCCGACAACTTCCTCGTGGCGCGCTACAGCAAGGACATCAACCGGCGTTCGAAGTTCGGCGCCCTGCTCGTCAACAAGGAGTCGATGAACTCCGCCCGCTTCAACCGTGTCATGGCCGCCGACGCGCTCTTCGCGCCGAACCGCGCCTTCTCGCTGCACACCGTCGCCGCGAAGTCGATGACGCCAGGCATCGACACCGACAATAACGCCTATCACGCTCGCGCGCTGTACCTCAACACCAGATGGCAAACCTACGGCGAGTTCTCCCAGATCGAGCCGAACTTCAACGACGAAGTGGGTTACGTCCCGCGCACCGGCATCCGGCAGACCAAGGTGCACCTCGAGCGGAATCCGCGTCCCGGTGGCCGCATCCGGGTGATGGAACCGATGATCAACGTCATCTACATCACCGACATGAACAATCGCCTGCTCACCAGGCGCAATCACCAGATGGTGGGCACCCGCTTCCAGAACGGCGCCTACCTGAATGTCTGGTGGAACCGCTGGTTCGATCAGATTGACCAACCGTTCCGGGTGCAGACGGTCACTATTCCGCGGGGTACCTACCGCTATGACGAGGTGAACTTCACCTTCAACTCGAACCCGGCCCGTCGCATCTACGAGCAGTTCACTTTTTCGCCGCAGACCTACTACGGCGGCAATCGGACCGACGTCTCGGCCACGCTCGGCGTGCGCCTCAACAACCGCGCGTCTGGCGAGTACTCGATCCAGCGCAACGACGTCGACGGCCCGTGGGGCGCGTTCGTGGTGAACCTCAACATCCTGCGCGTCGACATGGCGATCTCGCCGAGGCAAACGATTCGCTCGCTGTCGCAGTACAACTCGCTTACCAAGCAGCTGTCGCTCAGCTTCCGCTACAACTTCATCTACAAGCCGGGCAGCGACATCTACGTCACCTACGACGAACTGCAGACCGACACGCTGGGCCGCCCGATTGGCCGCAACCGGCAGTTTGCGTTGAAGACGACGTATCTGCTGTCAAGGTAGACGCGAAGGACGGGCGGGTCAGGCTGGTCGGGCGGGTCAGGCGGGTCGGGAAGGACGGGTCGCGCCGGACTGTCGTAGCCGCGCACCTTCAGGTGCGCCTCGGGGTTGGCTGTCGTCGCGTCACCCTGCCGCCTTCGCGAACGCCGCGACGTACGCCGGCTAAGTGCCCGCAGCGCGAGAGG
>JBKJMH010000282.1:0-4980 GCA_046596625.1 Vicinamibacterales bacterium
CGGCAAGGATTTCGTGCTCGCGCACGTCTCGGCCGACCCGGCGGCACTGGCCACGGCGGTGGTGCGCGGCGGCTTCGAGTTCCAGGGACAGAAGTGCTCGGCGGTCAGCCGCATCTATGTGCCGCGCTCGATCTGGCCCGACGTCCGCGACCGCATCGTCGCGATGATGGACGACATCAAGATGGGCGACATCCGCGACTTTCGCAACTTCATGGGCGCGGTCATCGACGAGCGTGCCTTCGACCGCATCACCGGCCACATCGCGGAGGCCAGGACGAGCGCGCGCATCGTCGCCGGCGGCGAGTCGGACAAGCAGACCGGCTACTTCGTCAGGCCGACACTCATCGAGACCGACAACCCCGGCCTGCGGCAGTTGTGCGAGGAGATCTTCGGGCCGGTGGTGACGACGTACGTGTACGACGACAGCCAGTGGACCGAGACGCTGGCGCTCGTGAACGCCACGTCGCCCTACGCGCTGACCGGCGCCATCTTCGCGCAGGACCGGCGTGCGGTCGTCGAGGCATCGTCTGCGCTGCGCTACGCGGCCGGCAACTTCTACATCAACGACAAGCCGACCGGCGCGGTGGTGGGCCAGCAGCCGTTCGGCGGCGCGCGGGCGTCGGGCACGAACGACAAGGCGGGCTCCAAGCTGAACCTGGTGCGCTGGGTCAGCGCGCGCACGGTGAAGGAGAACTTCAACCCGCCGCGCAGCCACACCTACCCCTTCATGGGCGAAGAGTAAGGGCTGCGAGCCAGCATGCACGTCACAGCGTCCGCCATGCCGCCCGCATCAGTCCTCCGCTGCCGGTTCACGGCAACGCTCGTACTGGCCGTGGGCCTCGCGGCACCGCTCGCGGCGCAGGAGCGGTCGGCCGCAGACCTGCGGCGGCAGGACCTGAATGTCGTCCGCTACCAGTACGTGATGAAGACCAGGGCGATGACGCCCGCCGCGCGCGAGCGCGCGCTCGCGTTGCTGGACGATGCGGATGCGCGTGCGGCGACGCTGTCGAAGCCGGCCCTGCACGTGCGGCTGCTCGAAGTGGTGGGCCTTGCGGACAATGGCCACGACACGCTCACATTCGGCTCCGCCGCCGCGCGGCCCGACCTGCGCATGCCATACCGCGTGGCGTGGTTTGCGGACAGCCTCGTCATCGTGCGCGCGACAGGCACCACCACGGACCTGGCTGGGGGACGCATCGAGGCCATCGACGGCCTGACGCTCGTGGAGCTGTATCAGCGACTGGCGCCACTCGCCGGCGGCGTCGAGTCGCAGCGGAAGCTGTCGCTGGGGCTCGTGCTCGAATCGCCGCAGCTTCTCTTCGCGGCGAAAGTGGCGCGGCAAGCCGACCGCCTTTCGCTACGCGTGCGCATGCCTGATAGAACCATCATCGCGCGCACCGTGCAGGCGATCGCCGGGCGCGACGTGCCGCGCGAGTCGGGCGCCGAGCGTCTTCTCTCGCCCGACCCGGTGTCGTCCGCTGAACGCGTCTGGACACCCGCGCTGACACCGGACACCGCGCCGCTCGCGTTCCGTAACGGCAACGACAACGTCCGTCTCGAGTCGCTGCTCGGCGGCACCGTGCTGTACGTGCAGTTCCGCCTCAACGTCAGCGTTGCCAGTCAGGAGATCGACGCGTTCCAGCGGCGCGTCCTCGCGGCCATCCAGTTGCAGACCCCTTCGGACGTCATCCTCGACCTGCGCTTCGACGCCGGCGGCGACCTGCAGCGCACGCTGCCGTTCATGCGCAGCCTGCCTGATCGTGTGCCCGGCAAGGTGTACGTGCTCATGAGTCACTACACGTTCTCGGCCGGCATCGTGTCGGCAGCCGCGGTGAAGAAGGCTGGCGCCGAGAAGGTGGTGCTCGTGGGTGAGGCCCCAGGCGACCGCCTTCGCTTCTGGTCCGAGGGCGGCACCACGTGCCTTCCAGGCTCGGGATTCTGCCTGCACTACACCGACGGTCTCTTCAACCTGGAACACGGGTGCGAAGGGACGACCGGATGTTACGGCGACCAGTTCGACGTGGAGGTGGGCGGGCTCGAGCCGGATATTGTTGCGCCGCTCATTGCCGCCGACTACCTCGCGTCGCGCGACAGCGCGCTGGAGATCGTGCTGGCGAACCTGCACTGACCTGACGAGGTCGGGCTACGGCGACACCTTGGTTTCCAGCTTTGTCCGTATCGCCGTGAAGAACGCGTCCGCCACCTTCGCGTAGCCGGCAACGGTGAGGTGCAAGCCGTCGAGGTCGACGTAGGGATCTGGCGCACCGCCGAGCGCCTGCCACGTATCGACGAGCACCGCGCCTTCGGCCGGCACCACCGATCGCAGGCGATCGTTCACCGGCTGCACCCACTCGGGACGCGGCGCCTTCCCGCCGGGACGCTGCGGTGTGAGCGTCCCCACGAACACCGTGCGCCCCTGCCGCGCCGTCCTGATCATCGCGACCATGGCGTTGGCGATGGTGTTGACCGCGTTGGCCTGGGTTCCGTTGCTGAGTGCGCTCAGATCGTTCGCGCCCTCCATGAGCAGCACCACGTCGTAGCTGCCGGTGGCGAGTCCGGTGGGCAGCCGGGTCACGCCCTCGACCGCCTCCTCGCCGCCCCACCCGCAGTTCTTCGCGGACAGCGTCTGGGTTGGATACGCGGCGATGAACCGGCTGTTCAGCACGCTTGGGTACGACGTCGGCGTACCAAACGGACAACCGACGCCGGTCAGTTCCAACACACTCAGCAGCGAGCCCGGCTTTCCTTCGGTGATGCTGTCGCCGAAGGCCAGCACGGCCGACGCGTTCAGCTTCAGCGCCGGCTGCACCGTGATGGGGAACACGCAGCTGGCCGTCCGGCTCTGTGCGTCCGTTGCCGTGCAGGCGACCGTGGTGGTGCCGATGGGGAACGACGCCCCGATGTCCGGCGTGCAACTCGTCGTCACCGGGGCCGCACCACCAGTGGTTGACGGCTTCGGATAGAACACCGCGACGGCGGCGTTATCGGCCGAGAGGACGCCCTGCGCCACGGGACAGGTGATGGCCGGCGCCGCGGAGGGAACCGGCGTCGGCTTCGTCGGCGACGAACAGGAGAGGGAGAAGAGCAATGCAGATTGCAGAAGGCAGATTGCAGACTTGCGGGCAGGAACTGCCACGCTGGTCTCCTGCCTGGATAAACGCTTAAGCATTGCGCGATGCACCCGGTGGCAGGTTCCGTGCCTTCGGCTCAACATGGCCAACCAGGAATTGGCATTGAAGGAGCGTACCCGGAAGTTCGCACTTAACGTCCTCGTGTTTTCGCGCGCAGAGCCCCATCGCGATGATTGGGGGAGTCTGCGTCAGCAACTGATTCGTTCGGCCACGTCCGTCGGCGCCAACTACCGGTCGGCGTGCCGGTCGCGATCCCGCGCTGAATTTATCGCGAGGATTGGCGTTGTCCTTGAGGAAGCTGACGAGTCAGCGTTCTGGCTCGAGCTGCTAATCGATATCGGCGCTACCCATTCCCCTCGCGCGCACGACCTGCTGCGTGAGGCAAACGAGCTGTGCGCGATGCTGGCCGCATCGTCGCTCACAGCGAAAGCCAACATGGAGCGGCGCTGAACAACCAATCTGAATTCAGAATTCAGAATTCTGAATTGCGCTACGTCCACAGCAGCGCGACGAGCTTCACCGCCACATTGGTGCGCTTCGGCTTGACCTCGATCCGCTCGAACGTTTCGGTGGCCGGGTCACCCGCGGCTTCGAGCGTGGCCGTCTCGAGCTTCAGCTCGTCCTCGAGTTCCAGTTGCTGCTGCTCGAGCACCTGTACTTCCTTCTGGGCATCGGCGATATCGCCCGTCTCCTTCATCGTCCGGCTCATGCCACGCGCCGCGGTGGTGGCCCGGCCGAGCGTGCTGGCGGTGATGGCCTTGCGCCCCATGAGCGCGCCCATCAGCGTTGCCCCCATCGAAATCATCGTCTGCAACTTCTGGCCAGACGCCTGTTCCGACTCCTTCGCCACCCTGGTGACGGCGCGGCGCTTCTTCTCTTCGAGCGCGGCCTGGCGTGGCGCGTACTTGCGGCGCAGCGTGTCCAGCGTGCGATCGCGCTCTTCGCGCGACACCTGCTGCAGCCGCGCGCGGAAGTCGCGCTCGGTTTCATCTGGGCGCGACGACTCGCCCGTCGACGGGCTGCGCAGCACCTCGAGCACCTCTTTGGTGGCGAGGGTCGTGACGAACTGCTTCGACCAGGCGTCGTAGTTTTTTGCTTTCAACGCTGGCGCCGGCACGGCCGCATACGTCGCCTCGTCTGGCGCCTCGCGCTCGAGTAGTTCTGGCGCCATGTCGAGCGCCTCGGCAGACTCCCAGTCGACCGCGACAGCGCCATCGCTAATCGGCGCCGTCCAGGTGACGAGCCGCGTGGCATCGAGCTTCAGCTTCGCGTCGACGAAGCGCACGTTCGCCGAAGCGTAGACGACGGGGGTCAGCGGCACGGGACCGCCTGGCGCGTCGGGCGAGAAGAACTGCGGCACGTCCGGCGGCACGACGGGGCGCGCCGCGGCGGCAGCGGAAGCGGCAGCCTTCGGTGCGGCCACAGCGGGAGCGGGAACAGCGGCAGCGGCACTGGCGGCAACGACCTGGGTGCGCTGTCCGGCCGAGAGCCGCTTGATTTCGTCGCGGCCGAGCGGACCGCGCAGGTACGACAGTGCCCATCGCGACTGGAACAGCGTGAGTCCGTCTTCGTGCACGTTGCGCATCAGGAAGACGCGGCTGGTGAGGCTCGACAGCAGCCGCTCGAGTTCGCCACGATCGAAGCCCGCGTGCTCGCTCGCCCCTTCGAGACCGTCGATGAGACGCGCCTTGTCGCGCTCGGTCTGCAGGCGCCCGAGCCACCACGTGCCGATGTTGGAGAGTCCCTTGTAGTCGAGGTCGACCGGGTTCTGTGTCGCCAGCACGACGCCAACGCCGGCCGCGCGCCCCTGCTTCAGCAGCGTGAGCAGCGGCCCCTTCGACGGCGGATT
>JBKJMH010000315.1:0-13119 GCA_046596625.1 Vicinamibacterales bacterium
GGGCGTGTCATCCGCCACCGCGGGAACGAGGGACCAGCGCCCTTCGGCAGACGGTGGCACCAGGCGCCGCGAGCGGAACGCGGGCGCCTGGCGATCGGCGCGTCGGCGCGACGTCACTCTGGCCCGCGTGAAGGCGCGGAGGGCGTGGACGCCGTCGTTCGACACCATCCCCTGCCACACCAGGTTCCATAAGGCGTCCACGGTCTCCGCCGGGTAGCCACCTCCCGCCGCTTCGTGCAGCGGCGCAAAGAAGGAGGCGCCGCGCGCTGCGAGTGACTCGAGGATGGCCGACTCGCGCGCCGAGAGCCCTGGCGCCGGGGCGGCGGGCGTGCGGGCAGCCGAAGAACGCCGGCCGCCGGTCGTCGCCGGCCGCACGTCAGCGCGTGGCGGCAGCAGCCGAGGCAGATGGTCGGCCAGGTAGAGCGCGACGCGACCATCGCGCTCACCGAGTGGCTCCACACCGACCCACACGACTTCGCCCGCGCCGAGTACCGCGTCAAGATCGCCGGGCTCGTACTGTTCCAGCCGGGACGGCAGGATGCTGGTCTCGAGAACGGAGGCCGGCAGCGGCGCGCCCTGCAACTGCTCGATGACATCGAGCAGGGCGTCGGCGCCGCGCCGGGGCCGGGCGAGTCCCTGCCAGGCAGCGGTGAAGCGTCCGAGCGCGGCCTGATCGACCGGCTCCACTTCCTTGCGCAGCTTCGCCAGCGACCGCCGCCGGATCATGCGCAGTACGTCGGGGTCGGTCCACTCGCGCCTGGTGCCGCCAGGGATGAACTCGCCTTCGAGCAGGCGGTGGTCGGCGGTCAGTCGCACCAGCGTGGCTTCGGCGGCGTCGCCGGCCAGGCCGTAGCGCGCGGCGAAGTCGGCGGCGGTGAACGGCGCGTGGGTGCGCGCATACCGGAGTGCGAGGTCGCCGAGTGGGTCGCGCACGGGTGCGAGGAGGGCTTCGGGCAGCCCCTGCGGCAACGGCACGCCGAGAGCGTCGCGGTAGCGGGCGGCATCCTCGAGAGCGACATAACGCGTCTCGCCCGATATGCGCAGCGGCACCGCGCGGCGCATGCGCGTGAGGGTGGTCGCGGCCTGTGCGGCGTCGGCGGTTGACGTGCGCGCGGCGATGTCCTCCGCCGAGAGGTCGCCCAGTCCGAGCAGCATGTCGTGGACGCCGTCCACTGTTCGCGCCTGGTACTTCGGCTCGAGCCGCTGCAGCTGGCGCGCCACCTCGTCGACCGCGTCGGCATCGAGCAGTTCCCGTAGTTCGGCGTCGCCCATCAACTCGCGCAGCTGGGCCTGATCCACCGCCAGCGCCTGCGCGCGCCGCTCGGCGAGCGGGGCATCGCCGTCGTAGAGGAAGTTGGCGACGTAGCTGAAGAGCAGCGAGGCGGCGAAGGGTGACGGCGTGTCGGAGTCGACCGTGGCGACGCGGATGCGGCGGTTGCGCACGTCGGCCAGCGTCTGGACCAGTGCCGGCATGTCGAAGTGATCGCGCAGGCACTCGCGGTAGGTTTCGAGGAGGACGGGGAACGAGCCGTAGCGGGCCGCGACGGCCAGCAGGTCGGACGCGCGCTTGCGCTGCTGCCACAGGGGCACGCGCATGCCCGGTCGCCGCTTCGGCAACAGCAGCGAGCGTCCGGCATTCTCGCGGAACCGGGCAGCGAACAGGGCTGTGGCGCCAAGCTGACGCACGACGAGCGCCTGGACCTCGTCCGGCCCGGGCAGCAGCAGCGTTGGGTCGGGCGGTTCGTCCACATCCGGAAAGCGCACGACGAAACCGTCGTCGCTCCACAGGGTTTCCACGTCGATGCCGCGTTCCTCGCGGATCCGCGCCGCCACGGCCATCGCCCACGGCGCATGCACGCGACCGCCTCGCGGGGAGAGGACGCAGATGCGCCAGTCGCCCAGTTCGTCCCGCACACGCTCGATGACGATCGTCGAGGCGTCGGGGACCACTCCTGCGGCCTGTTTCTGGTCGCGCAGATACTGCAGCAGGTTCTCGGCCGCCATGGCGTCGAGATCGTGATCGCGCGTCAATCGGTCGAGCGCTGCCGCGGCGGGCATCCGCAGCAGGTCGTGCATCAGGTGACCGATGGCCAGTCCGAGTTCGATCGGACGTCCGGGCCGATCGCCCTTCCAGAACGGCATCTTGCCCGGCTCGCCAGGCGCCGGCGACACCATGACCTTGTCGTGCGTGATCTCCTCGACGCGCCACGACGAGGCGCCGAGCACGAAGGTTTCGCCGACCTGCGTCTCGAACACCATCTCTTCGTCGAGTTCGCCGACGCGGGCCGACGCCGCGCCGGCGCCGACGAGGAACACGCCGTAGAGCCCGCGGTCCGGGATGGTGCCGCCGTTGGCAATGGCCACGCGTTTCGCGCCGTCGCGCGCGACCAGCGTGCCGGCGGTGCGGTCCCAGGTGACGCGCGGTTTCAGCTCGGCGAATTCATCCGACGGATAGCGTCCGGACAGCATGTCGAGCACTCCCTCGAACACGCCCCGACTGAGCTCGGCGCACGGCGCCGCACGCCGGATGGTGTCGAACAGCTCGTCGACCTTCCAGTGGTCCACCGAGGCCATGGCGACGATCTGTTGCGCGACGATGTCGAGCGGGTTGCGCGGATAGCGGGTGGCTTCCACCGCGCCGTCGTGCATCGCTTTCGCGACGGCCGCGCAGGCCACGAGGTCGCCCCTGAACTTCGGGAACACCACGCCTTCGCTCACCGCATCGATCTGGTGGCCGCCGCGGCCGATGCGCTGCAGGCCGCTGGCCACGGACGGCGGCGCCTCGATCTGGATGACCAGGTCGATGGCGCCCATGTCGATGCCGAGTTCGAGCGACGACGTGGCAACCAGCGCGCGGAGCGTGCCGGCCTTGAGCCGGTCTTCGATCTCCAGCCGCTGCTCGCGTGCGATCGACCCATGGTGCGACCGCACCAGGATTTCTCCCGCCAGTTCGTTCAGCGCACCGGCGAGGCGTTCCGCCAGGCGCCGGCTGTTCACGAAGAGCAAGGTGGACTGATGCGATCGGATCAGCTCGAGGAGACGCGGATGAATCGCCGACCAGATCGACGGCCGTGTCGCGCTCGCTGACGCGGGTCCACTCCGGATGTCGTCGGACGCCGAGGTGAGGCGCGCCATGTCCTCGACTGGCACCTCGATGCGGAGCTTCAGCGCCTTCTTCTGGCCGGCATCGACGATCGTGACCGGGCGATAGGAGACCGGCGCCTGGAGAGCGGCGGCAAACTCGTCGCTGATCTCCGCCTCCGCCAGGCCGAGGCCTTTCGTCTTTGCCTTCCACTTCCGACTTGTGACTTCCGACTTGTGGCTTCCTGTCGCGCCGCCGAGGAATCGCGCCACTTCATCGAGTGGGCGTTGGGTGGCTGAGAGGCCGATGCGTTGCGGTTCGATATGGCACCGGGCCGTCAGCCGTTCGAGCGACAGGGCGAGATGGGCGCCGCGCTTGGTGGGCACGAGCGCGTGAATCTCGTCGATGATCACCGTCTCTACGCTGCGCAGCGCGTCGCGGGCGTTCGAGGTGAGGAGGAGGTAGAGCGACTCCGGCGTCGTGATGAGGATGTCGGCCGGATCGCGCTGGAAGCGGGCGCGTTCCTTCGGCGGCGTGTCACCCGTGCGGATGGCGATGGTCGGCGCCGTGAACGGCTCGCCGCGTTCAGCCGCGACGCGGGCGATGCCGGCGAGCGGAGCGCGCAGGTTCCGTTCGACGTCGACCGCCAGCGCCTTCAGCGGTGAGATGTAGAGGACACGGCAGCGTCGCTCCTTCGGGACCGGCGGCGCGAACATCAGCCGGTCGAGGCACCAGAGGAACGCCGTCAGCGTCTTGCCGCTGCCGGTCGGCGAGAGGATCAGGGTGGAATCGCCCCTCGCGATGGCCGGCCAGCCGAACTGCTGCGGACGGGTCGGACCGTCGAACGACGCCAGGAACCAGTCGCGGACCGCGGGATGAAAGGGTGCGAGCGGATCCGAAATCACACGAGCGCTCACGATTCGCATCTTATAATGGCGGGCACGTTAATCTTGGCTGTACGGAGCTTTCATGAGTGGTGATGCCGGTGAGGGACTGATCGACGCGGACGCGCGCATACAAGAGCGGATGGAAGAGCTCGAGCGCGACCGCCAGCAATCGAAGAAGAAGGACACGCGCGATCCGGAGAAAGTGCGTGCGCTCGAATCGCTCCGTCTGGCGAAGACCGAGTTGGAGCGGCAGTTCCACGCTACCCAGCACGAGGGACGCAAGGCTCAGCTTCAGCAGGCGATGGACGAAGTCGACCGGAGAATGAGCGCGGTCACGGATAGCTTCAAGTAAGTTCGAGGCTGGCCGACCCACGCGTCGACGTTCAAGGCCCGGCCGGGGCAACCTGGCTGGGCCTTTTGTCTGTTCGGCTGGCCTCCAGTGGACGGAGGCAAACCCGATGCGTTAGCATGTGGCATCCAGCTTGAGAAATCGTTCACAAGCCGTGGGCTTTCCTTAACGAAACCGGGTACCGATGCAGGGCTGGCTGTCCATCATTCTCATGATCGTCCTCGGGTTGCTGTTTGCGGTCCCGTCGATCGTGCTGTCGAAGTTCCTCGGTCCGAGCAAGCCCACGCCCGAGAAGCTTGCCCCGTACGAGTGCGGCATGCCTCCGGTTGGCGACGCCCGCGAGCGCATGTCCGTGAAGTTCTACCTCGTGGCGATGATCTTCCTGTTGTTCGACATCGAAGTGGCGTTTCTCTATCCCTGGGCCATGGCCCTGCGTCAGCTCGGATGGCCCGGCTTCGTCCAGGTCGTCCTGTTCATGGCGCTGCTGCTCGCTGGCTACGTCTATGTCTGGCGCAAGGGCGCGCTCGACTGGGGCGAAGAGAAGCGGGCGAAGGCGTAAACGCGCCCCGCAGTCCGCAATTGGCAATCCGCAAGCAAAGATTCACATGGGCCTCGAGACCGAACTCCCCGACATTCCCGTCCTGACCACCTCCGTCGCGAAGATGGTCAACTGGGCGCGCCGTTCGTCGATCTGGCCGGTCACCTTCGGCCTGGCGTGCTGCGCCATCGAGATGATGGCCATGAGCTGCGGCCGCTACGACATCGCGCGGTTCGGTGCGGAGGTGTTCCGCGGCAGCCCGCGCCAGTCCGACCTGATGATTGTGGCCGGACGCCTGTCGCGCAAGATGGCGCCGGCGCTCCGCCGCATCTACGACCAGATGCCCGAGCCCAAGTGGGTCATCTCGATGGGTGCCTGCGCCTCGATCGGAGGCGTGTTCGACAACTACGCCATCGTGCAGGGTGTCGACCAGATTGTCCCGGTGGACGTCTACGTGCCCGGGTGCCCGCCCCGTCCCGAGTCGCTTATCTACGGAATCGTCCAGCTCCAACGGAAAATCGATCAATCAAAGCTCGTCTAATGGATGCTACTGGTATTGCGGCCGTCCTCGGAGACGCGCTGCCCGACGTGCGGGTCGAGACCGCGCCGAGCACCGATCTCCACGCCAATCTGTATATCGATTCGGATCAGCTGCTGCCGGTGCTGCAGGCGCTGCGCGATCGCGCCGAACTGAAGTTCGAGCTGCTGTCCGAAATGACCGCGGCCGACTTCTGGCCGCGCGAGCCCCGGTTCGAGCTGATCTACATCCTGGTGTCGATTGAGCACCGGCTGCGGCTTCGCCTGAAGGTGCGCCTGCCCGGCGACGACCCGCATGTGGCGACGGCCAGCGGGTTGTGGCCGGCGGCGAACTGGCTCGAGCGCGAGGTGTGGGACATGTTCGGCATCGCGTTCGACGGCCACCCCGATCCCCGGCGGCTGCTGATGCCGGAGGACTGGGAAGGCTACCCGGCCCGCAAGGACTATCCGGTCCAGATTCAGTTGACGCCGCAGTCCAGCTCACCGACGCAGCTCACCGAGGAAGAATTCCGGGCGAACCTGCTGAAGGATCGGCTTGTCCGCAAGTGACGTCGCGCGTGCGGCGTTGAACGAGGCGATTGCCCTGCACGAGCGGGTGCGCGACGCAGGGATAGAGGCGACGGTCGCGGCGGCCGGGGCGATTGTCGCCTCGCTGCGCAGCGGCGGAAAAGTGTTGGTGTTCGGCAACGGCGGCTCAGCCGCCGATGCCCAGCACATGGCGACGGAGCTGGTGGGGCGCTTCGTTCGCGAGCGTCGGGGATACGCGGCGGTGGCGCTCACCACCGACGGCTGTGTCCTGACGAGCATCGCCAACGACTACGGCTACGAGCGGGTGTTCGCGCGGCAGGTGGAAGCGCTCGGGCAGCCGGGAGACGTCGCCCTGGGAATTACGACAAGCGGCAGTTCGGCCAATGTGGTGTCGGCGCTCGAGACCGCGCGCGGCTTACAGCTGGCGACCATCGCGCTGACTGGACGTGACGGCGGAGCGGCTGGACGAGCAGCCGATGTCCACATCAATGTCCCGTCGGAGGTGACGCCGCGGGTGCAGGAAGCGCACATGACCCTGCTGCACGTGATCTGCGACCTGGTCGAGTCCGAATTGGCCGCCGGACAGTAGCGGAAGAGGAACGATGCCCGAGCTTCGCTCAGAGACGATGACCGTCAACATGGGGCCTCAGCACCCCAGCACGCACGGCGTGCTGCGGCTGGTCCTCGAAATCGACGGTGAGACGATCCGTTCGGCCTCGCCGACGATCGGCTTCCTGCACACCGGCATCGAGAAGACCGCAGAACAGAAGAAGTGGCAGCAGGTCATCCCGCTCGTCGAGCGGATGGACTACCTGAGCGCCCAGTCCAACAGCATGGCCTACTGCATGACAGTCGAGCAGTTGTTGGGCCTCGAGATTCCCGAGCGCGTCCGCAACATCCGCGTGCTGATTGCCGAACTGCAGCGCATCAACAGCCACCTGGTCTGGCTCGGCACCCACGGCATGGAAGTCGGCGCCGTCTCGGTGATGCTCTACTGCTTCCGCGAGCGCGAACTGCTGCTCAACCTGAACGAGCGCCTCGCCGGCTTTCGCCTGTTCCCGAGCTACATGCGGGTTGGCGGCCTGCGCGAGGACCTGCCCCGCGAGTACCTGTCCGAGGTCAAGACCTTCCTCGATCGCCTCGTCGGCAAGATCTCGGAGTACGAGGATCTGCTGACCCAGAACGAGATCTACATCGAGCGCACGCAGGGCGTCGGCGTCATCACGCGCGAGAACGCGCTGAAGTACAGCCTGGTCGGGCCGATCGGGCGCGCCGCCGGCCTCGACTACGACGTGCGCAAGGCGTTCCCCTACAACGGCTATGAGACCTACGACTTCAAGGTACCGCTCGGCTCGAAGGGCGACGTCTACTCGCGCTACCAGGTGCGGGTGGCCGAGATCCGCGAGAGCATCAGCCTCTGCTACCAGGCGCTGAAGCGCATCGCGCCGGTCGGCGCGTATGCCGTGGCCGACCCGCGGATCACGCCGCCACCGAAGGATCGGGTCTACACCGAGATGGAAGCGCTCATCCAGCACTTCCTGATCTACTCCCAGGGCTTCACCGTCCCGGCGGGCGAGGCCTACGTGCCGGTCGAAGGACCACGCGGCGAGCAGGGTTTCACGGTGATTTCTGACGGCTCGAACCGTCCGTGGCGGATCAAGTCGCGGGCCCCGTCGCTGCTGGCGTGCCAGGCGCTCGAGAGCATGATCGTTGGCGGCCAGATCGCCGACGTCATCGCCGTCATCGGCTCGATTGACGTCGTGATGGGAGACGTGGACCGGTGAGCTTTCATCCCAAGATGGCGTATGACGCCACCTTTCACAAATCGACGCGCACCCTGGCCGACAACGGCCCCGAGTTCACCTTCACGCCGGAGAACCGCGCCCGTCTCGACGAGATCGTGACGCGCTACCCGGCCGACCGCCGCCGCTCCGCGGTGCTGCCGGCGCTCTACCTGGTGCAGTACCAGCAGGGGCACATCACCGGCAATGCCATGCGGCACGTCGCCGGGATCCTGCAGATGACGCCGGCCGACGTCGAGGACGTCGTCAGCTACTACACGATGTTCTACACGAAGCCCGTGGGGACGTTCGTGTTGAGCGTCTGCCGCACCCTGTCGTGCGCGGTGAACGGCGCGGAGCGGGTCGTCGAAGCCATCTGCAATCATCTGCACATCACGCCGGGCCAGACCGACGCGAGCGGCACGTTCACCCTGATCGAGGTCGAGTGCCTCGGCGCCTGCGACCGCGCACCGGTGATCATGGTGAACGACGCCTGGCAGGAACTGCAGCGGCCGGAGGACATCCCGGCCCTGCTCGAGAACCTGCGCCAGCACGGCGAAGCGGCCCTGACCGGCTGCCATCACGTGATCGAGAAGAAGTAGCGCCCATGGAACCGATCATCACGAAATACGTCCGCGAGCCGAACTCCTTCACGCTCGACTTCTACCTGCAGCATGGCGGCTACGCGTCGCTGAAGAAGGCGCTGACGGCGCATACGCCGGATCAGATCGTCGAGATGGTGAAGGCCTCCGGCCTGCGTGGCCGTGGCGGCGCCGGCTTCCCGACCGGCATGAAGTGGCAGTTCGTCGACAAGAAGTCCGAGAAGCCGCGCTACATCGCCTGCAACGCCGACGAGAGCGAGCCCGGCACCTTCAAGGATCACGTGATCATGGAGCGCAACCCGCACCTCCTCATCGAGGGGTGCGCGATTGGCTGCTACGCGATCGGTGCGAAGGTCGCCTATATCTACATTCGCGGCGAGTTCCTCCACGTCCAGCAGGTGCTCGAGGACGCCATCGCCGCGGCGCGCGCCAAAGGCTACCTTGGGACGAACATCCTCGGCACCGGCTTCGACTGCGAGGTCTACGTGCACCGCGGCGCCGGCGCCTACGAGGCCGGCGAGGAAACCGCGCTGCTCGAGTCGCTCGAGGGCAAGCGCGCGCAGCCGCGCAACAAGCCGCCGTTCCCGGCGGTCTACGGCCTCTACGGCTGCCCAACGGCGGTGAACAACGTCGAAACCCTCGCCAACGTGCCGCTCATCGTGCAGCACGGGCCGGAGTGGTTCGCGGCGCTCGGGCCGGAGAAGAACGGCGGCCCCAAGCTCTATTCGATCAGCGGCCATGTGAAGCGCCCCGGCGTCTACGAGGCGTCTATGGACATCACCCTGAAGGAGCTCATCTACGGTGAGCAGTACTGCCAGGGGATGCGCGACGGCCACACGCTGAAGGCGGTCATTCCGGGTGGCTCGTCGGTGCCGATCCTGTTGCCCGACCAGCTCGACACCCAGGCCAGCTTCGACGCCATCGTCAAGGCTGGTTCGATGCTCGGCTCTGCCGGCGCCATCGTGCTCGACGACACCACCTGCATGGTGTGGCTGGCCGAGAACCTGCTCCACTTCTATCGCCACGAGTCGTGCGGCAAGTGCACGCCGTGCCGCGAAGGCACCGACTGGCTGTTCAAGCTGCTCCGGAAGATCGAGAGCGGCCAGGGCTCGATGCGCGACATCGACCTGCTGTCGAGCGTGGCGGCCAACGTCGGCGGCAAGACGCTCTGCGCCTTTGGCGACGCGGCGGTCACGCCGGTGCTGACCACCATCAAGCACTTCCGCCACGAATACGAAGCGCATGTCCGCGAAGGCCGCTGCACCTGCCCGGCCGACTGGCGCGCCCGGCAGCCCGTGGGAGCGCACTGATGTTCGCCTTCGTCGCGGAGAACTCGTTCGTCATCGCGCAGGTCGGCATCTGCGTCGTCGTCTGGGTGGCGCTCCAGCTGTCCGCCGCGGTGATGGTGTACATGGAGCGCAAGGTTGCGGCCTACCTGCAGCAGCGCGTCGGTCCGACGCGCGTCGGCTACGCCGGGATGCTGCAGCCGATTGCCGATGTCGTCAAGCTGCTCTTCAAAGAGGAACTGCGACCGGCCGCGGCCGACCCGCTGCTCTTCGCGCTGGCGCCGATCATCTCCGCGACAGCCGCATTCGCCGCGTTCGCAGTGGTGCCGTTCGGCGGCAGCACGACGCTCCTCGGCCTGCTCAGCCAGCCGCTGCAACTGCACGTCGCCGACGTGAACGTCGGTGTGCTGGTGGTCTTCGCCATCACCTCGATGGGCGTCTACGGCATCGTGCTCGCCGGCTGGAGTTCGAACAGCAAGTACTCGCTGCTTGGCGGCCTGCGCTCGTCGGCGCAGATGATCAGCTACGAGCTCTCGTACGGCATGGCGCTGGCTGCCGTCCTGGTGCTCGCCAACTCGATGTCGCTCCGTGACATCGTGAACGGGCAGTCGGGCGCGCTGTTCGGCGTCATCCCGCAATTCCACTGGTACGTGTGGTTCAACCCGCTCGGCTTCCTGATCTTCTTCACGGCCGGCATCGCGGAAACCAACCGCGCGCCGTTCGACTTCCCGGAAGCGGAACAGGAACTGGTGGCCGGCTACCACACCGAGTACAGCTCGATGAGCTTCGGCATGTTCTTCCTGGCCGAGTACATCAACATGGTGACGGTCTCGGCCGTGGCCACCGACCTGTTCCTCGGCGGCTGGTGGTTCCCGTTCGTGCCGGAGTCGTTCGGCTGGCTGGTGTTCCTCGCCAAGATCAGCGTGCTGCTGTTCTTCTACATCTGGATGCGCTGGTCGCTGCCGCGCTACCGCTACGACCAGCTCATGGCGTTCGGCTGGAAGGTCCTGCTGCCCGCGTCTGTGCTCAACCTGATTGCGACGGCGGCCGCCGTGCTCTACTTCGGACTCTGACGCACATGCCCTTCTACTTTTTCGGCGCACTCGCCGTCATCGCGTCGGTACTCGTCATCGCGCAGCGAAACCCGGTCTACAGCGTGCTGCTGCTCATCACCTCGTTCGGCGCGCTGTCAGGGCTCTACATCCTGCTCGACGCGCCGTTCGCTGCTGCCGTCCAGATCATCGTGTATGCAGGCGCCATCATGGTGCTCTTCCTGTTCGTGGTCATGCTCCTGAATGCCCCGCACGAGGACACCGACTTCGACGAGAAGACCCACCCGATGCTGCGCCCCGGTCCGATGCGCTTCGGCGCCGCGCTGGCAGTGGCGCTGCTCGGCGAACTGGCCTGGGCACTCTCGCGTTCCGGACCGTCGAGTTCGTTCTCCAATACCCCGGCGACCTCGCTGTCGGCGCTGGGGTATGCAATCTTCACCGACTACGCGTTCCAGTTCGAAGTCACTTCCGTCCTCATCCTGGTGGCGATGGTCGGGGCCGTGCTGATGGCGCGCCGCGAAGACCAGCCGGCGGAGAAACGCTAATGCCGTCGCTCAACGACTACCTGATTCTTTCGGCGGTGCTCTTCACCATCGGCACGGCGGGCGTGTTCCTCCGCCGCAACCTGATCACGATCCTGCTGTCGATCGAGATCATGCTGAACGCGGTCAACCTGACGTTCGTCGCCTTCGGGCGCGCCTTCGGCACGGTCGACGGCCAGATCATCGTCTTTTTCGTGATGACCGTCGCCGCGGCCGAAGCCGCAGTCGGACTGGCCATCGTGATCGCGCTGTTCCGGCACCGCGAGTCGCTCAACCCTGACGCCTTCACGGCGCTGAAGTGGTAACGCCGCGATGATGCTGCTCCTCATCCCGCTCTTTCCGTTCATCGGCTTCCTGGTCAACGCCTGCATCGGCAAGCGCCTCTCGAAGTCGGCCTCGGGCCTCGTCGCCGTCTCGGTGATGGTCGCCTCGTTCGCCGTCGCCGTCACGTCGGTCATCCAGCTCGCCGGGCTGCCCGAGGAGTCGCGCGCCATCGTCAACAAGGCGTTCACGTGGATGACCGCCGGCAACTTCACCGCCGACTTCACGCTGCGTCTCGACCCGCTGTCGGCCCTGATGATCCTGGTCATCACCGGCATCGGCTCGCTGATTCACATCTACTCGACCTCGTACATGCACGAGGAGCCGGACTCGGAGTACGCGCGCTACTTCTCGTACCTGAACCTGTTCGCCGCGTTCATGCTCGTCCTCGTCCTCGGCTCGAACTTCCTCGTGATGTTCGTCGGCTGGGAAGGCGTTGGCCTCTGCTCCTACCTCCTCATCGGCTTCTACTACACGAAGAAATCGGCGTCGGATGCGGGCAAGAAGGCGTTCATCGTCAACCGGGTGGGCGACTTCGGCTTCATCCTCGGTGTGCTGATGCTCTTCATGAAGTTCGGCTCGGTCGACTTCCAGGAGATTGCCCACCAGGCGTCGATGCTGAGCCCCGAAGTGGTGTTCGGCACGGTCTCGCTCGCCACGCTGCTGCTCTTCGTCGGCGCCACCGGCAAGTCCGCCCAGATTCCGCTCTACATCTGGCTGCCCGACGCCATGGAAGGCCCGACGCCGGTCTCGGCCCTCATCCACGCCGCGACGATGGTGACGGCGGGTGTCTACATGATCGGCCGCAACGCGGTCCTGTTCAGCCTCGCCCCCGACACGCTGATGGTGGTCGCGGTGATCGGGGCGGCGACGGCGTTCTTCGCCGGCACCATCGGCCTGGTCCAGAACGACATCAAGCGTGTGCTGGCCTACTCGACGGTGTCGCAGCTGGGCTACATGTTCCTGGCGATGGGCGTTGGCGCCTATACCGCCGGCATCTTCCACCTCTACACGCACGCGTTCTTCAAGGCGCTTCTCTTCCTTGGTTCGGGCGCGGTCATCCACGCCCTCTCCGGCGAGCAGGACATCCGCAAGATGGGCGGCCTGAAGGACAAGCTGCCGATTACCTACTGGACGTTCCTGATCGGGTCGCTCGCCATCGCCGGAGTCCCCGGCCTGGCCGGCTTCTTCAGCAAGGACGAGATCCTCTTCAAGACCTACGCGGGCGGTCACACGGTGCTGTGGATCGTCGGCATGCTGACGTCGCTGATGACCGCGACCTATATGTTCCGCCTCGTGTTCCTCACCTTCTGGGGCGAGAGCCGCACGCCGGCCGTCGCGCAGGGACATGACGCGCACGGATCTGGCCTCGATGCGCACGGCCATGGCGGACACGATGCCCACGGGCATGGCAGCCACCTGCACGACGCGCCGAAACCGATGGCGTTCGCGCTGATCGCGCTGACGGTTGGCTCGGTTCTGGCCGGATACATCGGCCTGCCGCACGCGCTCGGCGGGTCGAACCGCCTCGAGAAATGGCTGGAGCCAAGCCTGACCGCGCCGCACATGGCGGCAAACGCCTCCGAACCGACGCGCACCATGGAACCGACGGAA